>CAXTBJ010000036.1:4097-26462 GCA_964242585.1 uncultured Bryocella sp. | reverse complement strand
TTCTGAAATTGCAGTAGCAAAGATTGGACTTCCCCGTATCGAGGCCACCCAGACCGAGAAACCTCGATGGGAGGCGCCTCAGGCCGATGCGCCGACTTCCCGGCTAACGATCGTGCCTTCAGTTGCAGAAAATATGTCCACTATTGAGCCGGAGATCCCCGCCCAGGCTCGCCGACAGGAGATTTTGCCGAGCCCAATTGGGCCGCGAACGAATGCTTTGCCCGCGGTCCTGCCGGCAGCCGAAGCTGAACGATTTACTACTGCCGCGCACCCGATCGGACGTCGGCTCCGCCCTACCCGGCTCGGACTTGCTGCCGCTTTTGGGCTCTTGCTGGCGCTGACTGCGGGCGTGGCCTTCCGCTTGGGCAGGCTTCGGGCAGAGGTGCGGCCCGCGCATATCGTCCAGGTGACCCACAACGGCCATCTGGTGCCCAGCGTCATTACCGCCGAGACGCTGGCCTCCATGGTCACGGACGGCACGCACATCTTCACCCGTGTGTCCGACCGCGGGCGGGTCGAGCTGGCGGAGATCGCTTTGCCGGAGGGTACAGTCTCCGGCCTGAGCATGCCGGAGGAGGTGGCCAGCCCCGCGCTGGGCGACGTTTCGCCGGACGGTTCACGGCTGCTGTTGCGCGATCACCTTTCGCCCGAATCCGAGCAGCCGCTGTGGATCGTGCCCAGCCGAGGCGGCTCCGCACTGCGGGTCGGCAACGTTCTGGCGCACGATGCCACCTGGATGCCCGGCGGCCAGACGGTGCTGTATGCCACCGGTAACCAGCTGATGCTGGCCGGGCTGAACGGTGGCGGTCCGGAGCGGTACGCCACCCTGCCCGGTCGGGCATTTTGGCTGCGCTGGTCGCCGGACGGCGCACTGCTGCGCTTCACCCTCATCGATCCGTTGGACCACACGCTGACGTTGTGGCAGTTAAATCCGGGCGACCGCACGCCCAAGCGCCTGCTGAGGGGTTTCCATGAGCCTGCCTCCGAGTGCTGCGGCGTTTGGACGGCGGATGGACGTGCCTTTGTCTTCCAATCCTCCCGCGCGGGCAACACCGATCTGTGGCGTCTGAGCGGAATTTCAACCGGGGGTGCAGAGCGGGTCACGGACGGTCCGCTGCAGTTTGAGGCGCCCGTGCCGGCGCGCACCGGCAGTCTGCTCTACTTTTTAGGTGCCGATACGCGTTCCGAACTGGAGCGCCTGACCGCGACCGGCGAGCTCACGCCCGAGCACGGCTTTCTCGCCAATGCCATGCGGGTGGAGTTTACGCGCGACGGCCGCTCCGTGGCCTGGACCGATATCGCCGGCCACCTGTGGCGCGCCCGCGCGGACGGCAGCGGGCAGATCCAACTGACGCCGGACAGCTTGGACGTCTTTCTGGCGCATTGGTCACCGGACGGCTCCCGGCTCGCGCTGATGGCCCGGAGCCCCGGCAGAGCCTGGGCGGTGTACCTGGTCGCAGCCGATGGCGACGGTCTGCGCATGGTCTCAAGCGACGCGCGCAACGCGGCCGATCCGTCCTGGTCTCCGGACGGCGCAACGCTCGTCTTCGGCCGCACCAATGACGCGATGGGCCAGGAGAGCGCGCGCACCCTGGAGTACCTTGATCTGCGCACCGGCGCGATGCGCCCGGTACCGGGCTCCGAGGGCCTGTTCAGCCCGCGCTGGTCGCCGGACGGCCGTTTTATCGTGGCGCTCTCGCTGGACCAGCGCACGGTCAAGCTGCTGGAGGTGGCAACCGGCAGGTGGCGCACGCTGCAGGTCTCGAGCGGCGCCGATCCGGTCTGGGCGCCCGACAGTCGATCACTCTTCGTGCACGCCTCGCTCAGTCCGCAGCAGCTGATCGACCGCATCGCCGTTCCGGACGGCCATGTGGAGGAGATTGCGCATCTGGCCCGCAGCGAAGGCCTGAATGCCGTCAGTTTCGTGCTGAGCGGCCTGGATGCGGACGGCGCGCCGCTGATCCGCACGCAGATGTACACGAGCGATCTGTATTCGGTCGATCTGGCCGGCCGCTAGCGCACCTCCTTCAGGGGTGCCGGCGTTGCGCGCAGGCGCGCCCCATGTGCGAGGCCATTCCTGCCCGTGCGGACATTTCATACAATCGAGTGGAAGGCCGGCCGCTTTAACGCGCGAGCCCGTGGAGTTCGATTTTGGATGTGCTAACGAAATGGCTGCGCGAGTTGCTGCCGCAGCTCCCCTTTGACGACGCGCGGCTCGCCGAGGACCTAACCCTGCGGGGGATCGCCGTGGAGGGAATCTTTCCGGCGACCTGCGGCGGTTCGCGGTTTGAGATGGACATCACCACCAACCGTGTGGATGCAATGAGCCATTACGGGATCGCGCGCGAGGTTGCCGCGATCTACGACCTCCCGCTCGCACCGTTTCCCATGGGAGAGGCCCCGGTCATGGGACCCGGTGACAGCTTTCCGGTCCGCATCGAGGCCGCGGCGCTGTGCGGACGTTTCACTGCGCGGGTGATCCGCGGCGTAACCGTGGGGCCCGCTACCGGGCGGCTCGCCGAGTACTTTGCGGCGCTTGGGCAAAAGCCGATCTCCGGTCCGGTGGACGCGACGAACTTCGGCTGGCTCGCGATGGGCCAGCCCACCCACGTCTTCGATCTCGACAGGCTCGAGGGGGGAATCGTCGTGCGCCGTGCCCAGGCCGGAGAGCGGCTGCGATTGCTAGACGGTTCCGAGCACACCCTTAGCCCCGACGATCTGGTGATCGCCGACGAGCAGAAGGCGCTCAGCCTGGCCGGCGTGATGGGCGGCTGGGACTCGCGCGTGACCGAGGCGACCCGAAACATCCTCGTGGAGGCTGCCTGGTTCGATCCTGCGGCCATCCGCGCCAGTTCACGCCGCCATGGCCTGCACACCGATGCCTCGCACCGCTTCGAGCGGGGGGCGGACTTCAACGCCGCTCCCGTAGCGAACGACCTTGTCACGCGTCTGGTGCTGGAGCAGGCCGGCGGCGCTGTGCATGGGCCGATGGCCGATGTCATGATCCCGGCAGCCGCGGCGAGGACCGCCGAGCGCGCGCCCGTGGCGCTGCGCATCGGCGAGGTGCAGCGCCTGCTCGGTACGACGCTTGAGGATGCGGTGCTCGAAACAGGGGAGCGCACCAGCGGCCTGAACGAGTCGATCGTTGCGCAGTACCTCACCGCGCTCGGCTGCGGGCTCGCGCCCACCGGTGTCTTCGGCGAGTTCGCCGTCACGCTGCCGAGTTGGCGGCTGGATCTTGAGCGCGAGATCGACCTGATCGAGGAGATCGCGCGCGTCTACGGCTATAACCGTTTCGCGAACACCCTGCCCGGCTGGGCCGGCGAGGTCCGGGACCTGCCTCACAAGCGCCAAGCAAACGCCGTTCGCTCCACACTGCGCGCCTTGGGCTACACGGAGGCGATCAGCTCGACGTTCGTGTCGGCCGCCGAGGTTGCAGGCTTCGGTCCCGGCGGCGCGGCAAACGCGGTGCCGATGGGCAATCCGCTCAATGAGGAGGCCGGGATGCTGCGCCCGTCGCTGGTGCCGGGCATGATCGGCATGGTGGGACGCAACCTTGCCCGCGGCGTTGGGGCGGTGCGCCTGTTTGAGATGGGCACCGTGTTTCTGGGCTCGACCGCCGAGGTGCACGAACAGTTCGGGCTGGCGCTGGGGCTGACCGGGACACCTTCGGCAGGTCCGCTGCATGGCCCGAAGGAGGCGCTGCTCTTCGAGCTCAAAGGTGTGCTGGAAACCCTGCTGCACCGCTTCGCCGGGGAGCTGCGCTTCGAGTTCGGCGAGGGCGTCGCCAAGCTGCCCAGGTGGGTCGCAGCCGGCCGCGGCGGTCGTTTCCTGCTCCACGGCCACCCCGTTGCCGTGCTGGGTGAGCTTCAGGCAGACGAGATGGCCGCCCGCAAGCTGCGCCAGGGCTGCGTCTTTGCCGCGGTCGACGCGGCCTATCTGCTCGGGACACCCCTCCGCCAGCCCGTTTTGCGCGAGCTCTCGCGGTTTCAGGCAGTCGAGCGGGACTTCTCCTTCCTGTTTCCGGACGCGGTAGCGTGGAGCGCCGTGGAGGGCGCGGTGCAGGCGCTCGCCCTCCCGGAGTTGGGACACATGGAGCCGCTAGAGATCTTCCGCGACCCCAAGGCAGGCGCCGTGGGGGGTGGGATCTACTCGCTCCTGCTGCGGGTAACGCTTCAGTCCGCCGACCGCACCCTGACCGAAGAGGAGCTGACGGCGAGCACGGAACGCATCACGGGGGCGCTGACGGCTCTGGGCGGAACGCAACGGGCTTAGTTTTAGACAGATACCGGTGATCGGCAGGGCATGGGAATTCAGGAAGATTCCTGCCCCGCTTCCATCCGCTGCATACGCCACCGGAATGGCTATACTGCAACGGGATTCCTGCATCGTAACTCGGGAATGCGCGAGGTTTTATGGAAGTGGAGACGGTGGCGGAGCCAGTGGAATCAACCGTACCCGGACTCACCGCGGCAACCGTCAGCGTCGACGAGTTTCAGGCTCTCGAAGGTAAAGTGATGCAGGCCGTTGAGATGATCCGCCGGGAGCGGGACGCTCGCGCCGCCGTGGAAGCCGAGCGCAACGCCGCGCAGGCCGAGGTCGCTGTCCTGCACGAAAGGCTGGCCGCGCTCGAGGAGGCCTCCAGTACCGCGCAAACGGAGCTGGAGGGCCTGCACCGTGAGCGGGAATCGCTGCGCGGCCGGGTGGAACGTATGCTCACGCAGATGGATGAGCTTTTGTAGATAAGTTTTGTAGCTGAATGAAGTTTTGTAGCCCTGTATCCCTGAGGAAATCCCGTAAGCCTGGTAAGGAGCAACGTTGGCAGAGAACGTGAACACCGCAGCAAATACAGCAAAAACCGCGGCCGAGATGTCCCGCGCAGAGCAGGAAGCCCGCGAGGCAGGAGCCGTTCTCGTGGAGATTTACGATCAGGTATACCAGCTGCGCGGCACGGACCCCGAACACATCCAACTGCTGGCGGCGGTGGTCGATAGAAAGATGCGCGCGGTTTCGGCGCATGGCGCGACGGTGGATTCTCTGCGCGTTGCCGTTCTGGCCGCGCTCAACATCGCCGATGAGCTGCTGGCCCTGCGCACCCGCTTCGATACGCTGAACGGCAGCCTGAACCAGGCGCAAAGCGCCGTCCGCACCCGCACCGGCTCACTTGCAGGCATGTTGGATGAGGTGTTGGCCGAGCGAAAAGTCGGCTAGCGGCTGTATTGGAACGCGGGTCTTGGCGTCCCAGGGTCCCGAGGCTCACGACCTTGGGTAAAGTCGAGATTAACGCGGACCGGATTCTGCCCATGGACTCCCATGGACGCCCTTGCGCCCGGCTGAGCGGGCTGAATTCCCAAAATGGAACTGAGCCTTTGCATGATCTTTCTTTGGGGCTCAGTTTTTGCTTGCCTGGGCAATGGCCATAAAGCAACATGAAGGCAGTTCATTGAGCGCATCACGTGCCCACTTTGCCGCTACCCACGTCCTTCCGGCTTCTGCTTTGCGTTTGGTTCTCTTGCGCGCTCTGCCCAGGGGATCTTCTTGCCCATACCGGTCAAACCGGTAGCTCGGGCCCTCAAACAATCCTGGGTGGAGACGTGAAAGCGGCCGACCCGAAGGTGGAGATGGCGCTTCACGACGCAAAGCAATTAGAAGCCCGTCATCAGTTCGCCTTTGCGGCAGACGGTTATAAAAAGGCGAATAAGCTGGCAGGTGGTCAGTGTCTGGAATGCCTGCAGGCACAGTTTAACGCGGAGATGAAAGCGGCGAGCTTCAAGGATGCGGGCAGCACGGCCGCGCTTATGGAACAACTGGCCACTACCCCTTCTGGTAAAGCGACGGCCGAATATCGTCACGCGCAGGCTCTCTACGCGAGCGCCGGCGACAAGCCCAAGCCGGACAAACTCCAGGCGGTCCATGGATTGCTGCAGGAGGCCCTGGGCAACTACCCCAAGCTACCGGCTGCTTTATTTATGGACGGCAAGATTCTGGCGCAACTGGGCAGGATGGACGAGGCCAAGGCGGACTTTACCCAATGCGTGAGCTGTGTGAGTCCCAAGGACCCGTCCAAGCTGCGCGCCGAGCACTTTGCCGAAAACCCCGAGCTGGCTTTGCATAAGATGGCTCCCCCGTTCGAGGTCCTGGCGCTCGATGGTTCCCGGTTCAACCTGGATGCCATGGGCGGCCGCGTCGTCCTGATCGACTTTTGGGCTACCTGGTGCGGTCCATGCAATATGGAGCTGCCGCACATGCGGCAGATCGCCCATGAGTTCGCGGATCAGCCCCTGGTCATCATCAGCGTTAGTTGGGATCAAGACGATGCGAAGTGGAAGGATTTTGTCGCCAAGAATGGGATGACCTGGGTGCAATATCGCGATGCGGACCACAAATTGGGTGATGAGTTCGGCATCAACTCGATCCCGCATTACTTCACCATCGACTCCGATGGCGTGCTGACGGCGGAGATGATCGGCTCCGGCTCCGACGTGGAGGGTAAGCTGAAGAAATTGCTGGTCAAAGCCCGGGAGGCACAAAAGCAGACGGCCTCAACCGTTTCGCCTGCGGCGTCTTCGGCGGGGCTGGGCACCGGCGTGCAGCGCCTCTCGGCTCCCCAGACACCTCAAGCAGAGGAAAAGCAGATTGCCGCGAAGTAAACAATCCCACAGGGAGTGCGCCGGAACCGCTTGCGCATCCGGGCGCGGCCCGTTAGCATCCGATGCAGAGAGTGAGACCGGCCTGCAAAGCAGGTAGAGCGATCCACGCTGGTTGAACCAACATTCATTGAACAGGGATCCAGCTCGTATATATGGTTCGGTGTGCAGTGTCCGCCAGTCCGGAATGCCTAAAGAGCCACGGCAGGGTCCCGCCGTCTTAGGACGGGTTCACCGGCGCTTCGCCTACGGCCCCGTGGGTCGGTCTTTTCTCTGCTTTTCCCTCCCTCATGCTCGTGTGTGTTCTGCTTAGCGCCGCCATGCCATGGCGCGGCCTGCGTGTGGGGCCTCTGCGCCTCACGCCCTATAGCCTGTGCGCCGTGTTGGGCCTGGTGGTGTCCATGGCCCTGGCAAGGCGCTGTGCCCGACAGGCGGGGTTGGACCCCGAGACGGCCTGGGACGCCGGGCTGTTCGCGATCTTGAGCTGCTTTCTAGCGTCGCGGCTGCTGCTGGTGCTCGGCAGCCCGCTGGCCTTTGCCCATTACCCGCTGCTGCTGTTGGGTCTACCCTCGCTGACGCTGGGCGGTCTGGCGACAGCCGCGGCGATGACGTGGGCGTATCTTCGCTACAAGCGTGTGGTTCTCTTCCCCATGCTCGCCGCGTTTGTCGCCCCTTGCGCCGTGCTGGCTGCATGGTTGGAACTTGGACACTGGATAGAAGGCTCGGACACCGGGATGCCGACCACGTTACCCTGGGGGGTAGCGGTGCCCGGAGGACCTGCCGGGCTCAGAGTTCACCCCGTGGCGCTGTATGGTGTCCTGCTGGCGGCCGTGCTTGCCTTCGCCCTGTGGCGAGTCTCCACAATGTCTCCGCATCGAGGGCAGCCCGGCAGAACCCTTGCTTTGGGTCTCGTCGGCGGAGGGCTTACCGCCTTTGTGCTGGATATGCTGTCGGTACCGCCTGCGGTGCCGATCACGCCCTGGCTTGAGCCCGGCCAATGGGTGGCCCTGTTGGCCATGCTCGTGGGTGTGCCGCTCTGGGTATTCGGCGGCGCGGAGGAGCAGGCCGACACCACATCTCGGCGCATGGAGGTGCACAGATGCCGTCTAAAAACATGATCCCCAAAGGCAAGCGCCGGCAAACCGTCAAGCCGGCCTACCGAGCGCATCGCGACATCCAGCGTGAGGCTGATGAAGCCGTGCAGCGGGCGCTGGAGCCGCAGTTTGGGAAGGCGCAAACCCCGCAATCCGCCTCAGCACCCGGAGCGCGGGCGGAGGCACGGGCTGACGCAACCCCCGAACCGATCCCTGAGCTTATCCCCGAGCCGCTGAAGGATCTGCCCTCCTTTGCGATCGCAGACGGCCTGCGCAGCCTGACGGTCCCGGCAACGGCCCGGGGCAAGCGTCTGGACGCCTTTCTCGCCGGAACCCTACCTGAGATTAGCCGGGCGCGGGTGCAGATGCTCATCGACGGCGGTCAGGTACGGCTGAACGACAAGCCGGAAAAGGCAAGTTACCGGCTCGAAGGCGGTGAACGGATTGAGATCGAGGGTGAACCGCAGCCCGCGCCGCTCCGCGCCGAGCCCGAGGACATCCCCCTCACGCTGGTCTATGAGGACGGCGATCTTGCCGTAATCAACAAGCCGGCCGGCATGTCCGTGCACGCCGGCGCGGGCGATGCCGAGCACAACCGCGGCACGCTGGTCAACGCGCTGCTCTTTCACTTCGGGCAACAGCTTTCCTCCGGCGCGTCGGCCGATGTGCCGCGCCCGGGTATCGTGCACCGGCTGGACAAGGAGACCAGCGGCCTCATCGTGGTCGCCAAAAACGATGCTGCCCACCGAGGTCTTGCAGACCTCTTCGCCAGCCGGTCGCTGAGCAAGATGTACCTTGCACTCGTACACGGGACGATGGTCAAGGAGGAGGGCACGATCGATCTGCCCATCGCACGCGATCCCGTGCGTCGCACCCGCATGACCACACGCCGCGGCCTGGAGCAGGGAGCCCGCACGGCCATCAGTCATTGGCGTGTTCTGGAGCGCCTCGGCGACAAAACCGCCCCTGGCCCTTGGGGCAACTTCACGCTGGTGGAGGTCCGCATCGAGACCGGCCGCACCCACCAGATCCGCGTGCATCTGGCCGCGCTGGGGCACCCCGTCGTGGGAGACACCCTTTACGGCGCGCCGCACCGGCTGCAGCGGCCCGTAAGCAAAGGCAAATCGCAGACGGAGGACGCCTTCCAGCCCACGCTGCACCGCAATTTCCTCCATGCCGCCGAACTGCGCTTCTTACACCCGCGTACAGGGGCGGAGCTGCACCTGAGCGCAGCCCTACCGCCGGAGCTAGAGAACTTCCTCGTTCGCATGTCCCAGACCGCCGACGAATGATCGGAGGACGACAGCCTCCTCAAAAGGGCGATGCTCGACGCCGGAGCCGTTTCGATGCTGGGAGCGCCGGGATCAATACCCGATGCGGTGCAGGTACAGCACGACAAAGCTGGCCAGCACGCAGTACACCCCAAAGAGCCACCAGCGCCCGCTTTCGAGCCATGAGCTGAGCCATCGCAGCGCCGCCAGTCCCGCGAAGAAGCTGGCCACCATACCGATCAGCGAAAATGCGATGCTGTCATGCAGGTTGACCGGCACCCCGGTGGCGGCAGCTTCGTGAGAAGCCTTCACCAGCCGCAGCGCCTCGCGGCCGATCACGGCGGGCGTAAGAAGGACGGCCAGGGCGAAGGAGAAGCGCTCGGCGCGCTCGCGGTTGGCGCCGGTCAGCAGGCCGGCGGAGATGGTCGAGCCGGAGCGCGAGAAGCCGCGAAACGGCAAGGCGAGACCCTGCACCGCGCCCATCCAGCCAGCCTGGCCGAAGGTGACGTTTTCGCCGGAACGTGGCGCACTGCGCTCAAAGCTGCTGCCCCCGGCGACGACGGTCTCCCGTCCACGCTCGCGCAGCCCGGCAATCAGGATCAGCAACCCCGCGGCAAGCAGTGCCGCGCCCACGAGGTCCAGGCGTGAGAACAGGAGTTCGATCTCGGCCTTGGGCGCGCCACCGAAGGCGGTCTTCTCGATGATCTTGATGATCGGAAAGCCGATGATGGCGGTCAGGGCCGTTGCCCAGATCGCGCGAACGGCAAAGCGCTGCAAGGCGTCGGCGGTGGCGAAGTAGGCGCGCCGCCACTGCGCCCAGAAGTAAAAGATGACGGCAAACATGGTCCCGGTGTGCAGCATCACCAGAAGTAATGTCATGGCGGGTGAGGATGGGTCCAGTCCCATGAGCTTTTCCGCTACCACCACGTGGGCGGAGCTTGAAACGGGCAGCAATTCAGCAAGGCCTTGCACAACCGCCAGAATGAGAACTTTCAATAAGGGCATACAAGCCCGATTCTAGCCGCAGCCCGCCCGCTTGGAATGCCGTTCACAGCAAAACCACACGGGGAACCGCTGCCGAGCCCGCCCGAGCCAGAGCGGTGTGGCCGTTCCTTCCGTCGCACATCCCAAGATCGCGTGCCTGCGGTCTCGCGCGGACCAGGCATCGAAGAGAAGACGGACGGACCCATCCAGGCCTGCCCGGCGGGAGCTAAGCACGTGACACTGAGTGTGCAGGAGCAGTTCGGGCAGATCGATATTTACGTCTTCGACCAGATCCTGCGCGGGGCTATCGCGCCGCCCATGCGGGTGCTCGACGCGGGTTGCGGCTATGGACGTAACCTCGTCTACCTGCTGCGCGAGGGCTGCGAGGTGTATGCGCTGGATGCGAATCCGGATGGCGTGGAGCAGGTTTGCGAGCTGGCGGGCCGTCTGCAGCCCTTGCTGCCGGAGGAAAATTTTCGGGTCGGCGCGATCGAGCGTATGCCCTTCCGCGATGCTCTGGCCGATGTGGTGATCTGCAACTCCGTGCTGCACTTTGCGCGCGACGCCGCGCACTTCCATGCCATGGTCGCGGAGCTTTGGCGGGTGCTGCGGCCCGGCGGCCTGCTGTTCTGTCGTCTGGGCTCACGCATCGGCATGGACTTCGAGCGCGTGGGCGAGGGTCTGTACCGGGTGGGCGACGGGTCGGTGTGGTTTCTGGTGGATGAGACGATATTGCTAGACATGACGGCGGCCTTGGGCGGTACGCTGACCGATCCGCTGAAGACCACGGTCGTGCAGAACCATCGCTCCATGACGACCTGGGTGCTGCGTAAGCCGGGGCAGTGTGAGTAGGGCACAGAAACGAAAGAGAGGCAGCGCACATGGCTGACGAGTTCGAAGCACCTATAAAGACCGCCGCGGTTCCGGAGCGACAGCACGCCTATACCGGCCCGGCACTGCCGCAACTACCGGAGCCGGATCATGCGGAACGGGTGCGGACCCTGCTCGCTCTCGCCTCTGTCGGTACCCTGTCGACCCTGTCGCGCCGGCAGCCGGGCTTTCCCTTCGGCTCTCTGATGCCCTATGCGCTTGACGCGAGCGGCCGGCCGCTGTTTTTGATCAGCAACATGGCCATGCACACACAGAACGTCAAAGCCGATCCACGCGCAAGCCTGTTCGTCTCGCAGGGGGCCGACGGCGATCCCTTGGGGGCCGCGCGCGCCACGGTAGTCGGTCCGGTTCAGCCCATACCCGCCGAGCAGCTGGCCGAGGCACGCGAGCAATACCTCAGCCGCCACGAAAATAGCCGTTACTGGGTGGACTTTAAAGACTTCAGCTTCTTCCGGCTTGAGCCGGCGGATGTGTACTACGTGGGCGGCTTCGGCGTGATGGGCTGGGTCACGACCGAGGCCTACCGGCAGGCCGCCCCCGATCCGCTCGCCGGGGCCGCCGCCGGCATCCTGGCCCATATGAATGCCGATCACGTGGACGCCATGCTGCTACTCGCCCGCACCCACGCCGGCCTCCAGGCAACGGAAGCCGCCATGACCTCGATCGACCGGCTCGGCTTTACGCTGCGGCTCAAAACGGACGAAGGGATGAAGGGGGCGCGGGTAAACTTTCCGCAGGAGGTGCGTACGGCCGCGGAGACAAGGATGGCGCTGGTGAATATGGTGCAGCTGGCCAAAGGCTCATCCTGAAGTGCTTCCAGTCTTTGGCCGCAACCCCTGGCGATCTGAGTATGCGGGCATAACAATTGACCCGCGAGGCTGCAAGGTTTGCGGGTACACAAAAAAGCTACCGCTCCATACTTTCGGGTGAGCGATAACGGCCCCTTGTTGGATAGCGTTGCCCTGTCGGCACTCGTTAAAACGCACCTATGACGTTTCTACGAAAAGCAGCAGGGATGCTGGGTCAAGTAGCTCTTATGACCGCGATGATGGCGGGGAATGCGCTCTGGCTTCGATGGCTGGCGCTCGCGATGCATCTAACAAAGTAACGACCTAACGCCCAAGCCATGAACACAGAGACATGGTCGGCACTCCTTGGTGTGGATCAGCTTCGAACTGAATCCAGACTAGGGGGAGCAGCTCGCGGCTGGTAGTGTACTCCGTTACGCCATGCAAGTGACATATGTCATGCCGGGGCGAGCATGGGCAAAACCGCCGAACTCTTCGTGCCGATTTTGATAAACACTCACGAAAGAGATAGGTAGGGCACGCCGGTGCGATGCAATGGGAGCATTCCTGAGTCCATGCCTCAATCGGTGTATTGCCGCCGCACATGCTTTAGCGGATTCTCGGACTTGGCTGCACAGGCATGCCAATCGCAGAGGAGATAAATAAATGGGTGAGTTCGAGATAGTAGATGGCGTTGCGGATCTGTTTGGTGAAGGCGCTGCTGCCGCCGGGGATATGGCTCTTGGTGAGGGCGCAGCGGTTGAGAATAATGCTGCCGTTGAGGCCGTAGCCGAAGCTCCGGCCATTACCGATAAAACATCACTGGACGCCGTTCGAGACTTCATCAACGACAATCCCGTCGGTCAAAAGCTTTGGAAGTTCGCATCATGGGCCGGCAAAACTGTAGCCGGTGCTTCGGCAGCGTTTGGAATCATGTATGGCTTGAATAAGGCCATCGCGGAGAATGCACACCAGAACGGGAACCGCACGGCTCTCAGTGACTACCTGCAGCAGGTGGCGGACAGCTTCACGAACAAGCTGAAGATTCCGTTCACTGATGAACTGCGTACGGAAGCGGCTACAGAAGCCCTCGCGTTCCCCTGGATTGACGCCACCAAGTAGAGGTAGAGGAGAAGACGTTGAGCATATTCGATTCAATCGGGAAAGCATTTTCAAATGCGGGGAAGGCTATAGCCACCGCGGTTGTCGACGGGGGCAATCTCTTTGTGGATGGCTGGAAGGATGTCTTCTCCGGTGACTTTCAGAAAGGGATCACCGAGGTCGGCTTTGGCATGGCCAAATGTATAGGCATTCCCACGCCGGGGATCACGGGCGACACCTACGCCGACATCGTGGGACAGGCAAGCCAATGGTCGCTTCAGCAGTTCCAGTCAACGGGGCAGAAGCAGTGTTATAGCACGTATGAGCAGCACGTAAAGGACGAGCTCGCCTCACAAAGCATTCCATGGACGGACTCTATGGATGGTCCACTCCTGGAAGGGGCAAAGCAGATGTCGTGGATCAATCTCGATTGTTAAGCTGTGATTAGCCCGAACAAGCGAAGCCGCTGTCCTCAAGATAGCGGCTTCGTCGTTGCAACGAGTCCACCTACGATCTCACCGCAGCATGGACCATCCACGGTGCATCGTTCTTTCATGATTCACTGCAGGAATCGGGCAGAAGACAACGGCTCGTCGTAACTTCATTGATTGGAGCACCGGGTGGGGATCGAACCCACGAATACTGGTTTTGCAGACCAGCGCGTTAGCCACTTCGCCACCGGTGCTCATGATGCAGGAAACAGGGCATAGGCATTAGAGAGAGGAGAAATCTAATTCTCTATCCCTGATCCCTGTGCCCTCATCCCTGCCTTACTGCGGTTGCGTCGTGGTGCGCAGGTAGGGCTTGACGGTTTTGAACCCCGGAAACTTCACGGCGGCTTCCTCGTTTGAGACCGCGCCGGTGATGATCACGTCGTCGCCCTGGTTCCAGTTCGCGGGCGTGGCGACCTTGTGCTTGGCCGTGAGCTGCATGCTGTCCAGCACGCGGAGGACCTCATTGAAGTTGCGCCCCGTGGTCATGGGGTAGGCAAGATGCAGCTTGATGCGCTTGTCCGGCCCGATCACGAAGACAGTGCGCACGGGAGCGTTGTGCGCCGCGGTGCGGCCGCCCTCGACGTCACCGGCATCGCCAGGCAGCATGTCGTAGAGCTTGGCTACCTTCAACTCGGGGTCGCCGATCATAGGGTAGGTAACGGGGTAGCCACCGACATCTTCGATGTCCTGAGCCCATTTGCTGTGGCTCTCCACGGGGTCGAGGGATAGCCCGATGACCTTGGCGCCCCGGGCGGCGAACTCGCTCTGAAGGCCGGCCATCGCGCCGAGCTCCGTGGTGCAGACGGGGGTAAAGTCCTTGGGATGGGAGAACAGGACGGCCCAGCTGTCGCCGATCCACTCATGAAAGTGAATCGGGCCCTGGGTGGTCTCCGCCGTGAAATCCGGGGCAAGATCATTGATGCGAATCGACATCACTCTGCCTTTCTGCTGCCTTCCGGGCCGGCTTGGGCCGCCCCGCTTTAAAATTGACGCTCTTTTTAGATTCCGGAAACGTCCGCCGGTCGCTTCGTTGCAGAAGAAAGCCCACCCCCGGCACTTACCTGGGGTGGGCTCCGATGTCTCCGTGACCTTCCGTTACCGCGTCACGCTCATCCGCACACCCGGAAAAGATCGCGGCAACAGCAGCGAAGAAAGCTCGGGATGGCGTCAATGAGGGTCATATCAAACTTGAGACCGCTGCTGATGCCTGGCATCAGCGCAGGGCAGGTTATCCCCGCTGCGGTACCTCCTCACAGTACGAAAGCCGGGCACCGCTGTCAATGCTGCTTTCATCGCTCCCACCCTTTACGGAGCTGTTACGGTGCCCTCGGGGCGTGCGGCACTCCTCGCGGTTGCCCGTAAACTTGTGCAACATGAGAGAGCTTTCGTATTCGGTGCTGGATGTGTTCGCGGAACGCGCCCTGGAAGGCAATGCCCTGGCGGTCTTTCACGATGGCCGCGGCTTGACGGCTGACGAGATGCAGGCCCTGGCGCGTGAAACCAACCTTTCCGAGACCACCTTTGTGCTGCCTGCCGACGACCCTGAACAGGATCGTCGCGAGGGCGTCCGGGTACGCATCTTCACCGCCGACGAGGAGCTGCCCTTTGCCGGCCATCCCACGCTTGGCACCGCGGCCTGGCTGCGTCTTCATCACCCACCGGTGGCGAACCAGGACGTGGTCACGCTGCGGCTGAACATAGGGCCCATCCCGGTCAGCTTTGAAGCTGTCCCATCCGAGCACCGTCCCGGGCTCTACGGCCAGATGCGGCAGCGCGATCCGGAGTTCGGCGCGGAGCATGATCCGGGTGAGGTGGCCGGGGTCCTCGGCCTGCCCGCGGCGGATCTGCTGCCCGGCTACCGGCCGCAAACGGTCTCCACCGGCAACGCGTTCTGCATCGTCGCGCTGCGCTCGGTGGAGGCGCTGGGACGTCTGGCTATCCCGCAAGGGGCCGCGGGCGCATGGCTGCGGGCACGCGGTATTCGGTGGTTCTACGTGATTGCGCCGGAGGATGTAAACGTCCAGCCGCAGATCTGGCGCGCCCGTATGCAGTGGTCGAGCGGCGAGGACCCTGCGACAGGGTCGGCCGCCGGACCGTGCATCGCCTGGCTGGTGCGGGTGGGACTCGCATCCTCGGCGACCCCGGTAGTGCTCCGCCAGGGAATAGAGGTTCTGCGTCCCAGCCGATTGACGGTCCAGGCTGCCCGTTGCGACGGCGGCATCACCGACGTCCTGGTAGGAGGCCGCACCGTTCCTGTGGCAGCGGGACGGTTTTCCCTGCCGGACTGAGGTCGTTATACACAGGGAAGGGAACCTGCAAAGTCAATAGCACCAACGGTTCGGAGAGATCGGTGGATTGGGGGATGCAAACTGCGTGAATCTTTGCGGAATTTTTGGGTTGCTGAGCGGCTCCGGCCTCCGTATGCTCAGGCAATCACATCAGGGAAAGAACCTGGGTAGTAAACACCCCTGGAGATGACAAGCTCCCCGTAGCTGACCTGCAACCGAAGCGGACTCCAGCCCGCCACGCCCCCTCCTGCCCGCCGTTCGGCGTAGTTACGGGGGAGTACCCGTGGGAAGACCGCGCCCGTGAAATTCGGGCTAACACGCCCCTGTGCGTGACCGCCGCGTCACGCACAACCGACCGTAACGGTTGCCAAACGCACGACTTCGCCGAGGTGACGGCGCCTGTGTCTCTCCAGACGCAAGCGCCCCCGCTCGGCACAAAACGAAACCTCGCAACATCCTGTGCTCTGCATGGGAAGGCCCCAACATGCCGCAAAAAGACGGCTGGAGAACAGAAACCGTATGCGCCCCCGTAAAGTGATTCTTTGTGTCGATGGCAACGAACAGACCCTCTCCCTGCGCAAATTCATGCTCGAAACCCGCGGTTACCGCGTGGTGTCGCTCACCTCAGCCGTGCCCGCTCTGGAGTATCTGCGGGACGCGTTGCCGGGTAGCGTGGATCTGCTGATGGCCGATCTATTGCTGCCGGGGATGGACGGCAATGAGCTGGTCCGCCGCGCCAAGATGCTGCACCCCACCCTGCCGGCGCTGCTGGTTTCGGGCATGGTGTCGAACTTCGACCGCGCCGGCCATGCGGATGCCTTTTTGCCCAAGGGCGCCTGCACCTCGGCGGAGCTGCTGGACCGCATCCGGCTGCTGGTCGCCCGCAAGCGCGGTCCCAAGAAGCAAGTCACCTCACTCGGAAGACCGCTGCATGTCATCGCGGCGGTCTAGGGCGCAATGTAGCAGCAGCTTGGCCAGAGCGAAGCAGGCCGCCAGCATCAGGGTGTCGCGGATTGGAGCGGTTCGAAACTCAGCTCAGAACTCTGCCGAAGGTGCGGGCCGGTGCGGGCCGGTGACTTTATGTTGCAAGAACACGGTTGGGCGACGGGCTGAGTTGGCGGACATAAGGAAGGAATTAGCATCAGAGTACGACTGACTGCCGCAAACGCAAGGACTTTTCTGCGAACATACGGCAAAATCGGGGCGAGAGCGGGGAGAGCAATCCATGGAATGGCAGCCGGGTGGGCTGAGCAGCGATATCGAAGACCGCAGGGACGACAGCGGCGGGGGTGGAGGCGGCTTCGGCTTTGGCGGCGGGGGGATCGGGATCGTCGGGTTCATCATTCTGGTGGTGCTCAGCTTGGTGACAGGACATAATTTTCTGGGCGGCATGTTGGGCGGTGGGTCCAGTAGCTCCAATGGTTCCAATGCGGGGCCGGTCGCCACGCAGGGGATGCAGGCCGGGCCGGTCGGCGCCGCGCAGCCGCACGCGCCGGGCGAGGATCGCGATGCGCAACTGATCTCCTTTGTGAACGGCGATGTGCAGAAGTTCTGGCGGCAGACCCTGACGGCGGAGGGCAAGCCCTACCGCGAGGCGCATGTGGTGTTGTACCGCGGCGAGACCGAGGCCGGCTGCGGCGGGGAAGCGCAGGCCTCCACGGGGCCGTTTTATTGCCCGGAGGACATGAAGGTCTACATCGATCTGAGTTTTTGGGATGAACTGAAGCGTTTTGGCGGTTCCACGGCGGACTTCGCGCAGGCCTTTGTGCTGGCCCACGAGCTTGGGCACCACGTGCAAAACATGCTGGGGACCGAGATGAAGGTACAGCGGCTGGAGCGCGCGGAGCCCGACCAGCAGAATCACCTGTCGGTCGATCTGGAGCTGCAGGCGGACTGCTATGGCGGCGTGTGGGCGCACCATGCGCAGGAGGAGCACATCCTCGACGCGGGCGATATTCCGGCAGCGCTGAGCGCGGTGGCGGCGGTGGGCGACGACCACCTGGAAAAGATGACCGGCCGCGCGGTGAGTCCGGAGAGCTGGACCCATGGCTCTTCACAGCAGCGGCAGACATGGTTTGAGCGCGGGTTCCACTCGGGCGATATGGGCGCGTGTAACACCTTTGGCGGCAGCGCCGGGCAGTAATGCCCCGAAACAATACATTCGAACCCGCTTGGGGGATGGCGGACCCTTTCTTGAGACCGTAGAAGAAAGGAGCCGCTGTCTCGCGCCGGGTGCTCTCGCGCCTTCGGCCGTTTGACGGCGAGGGGATGGCATTATCGGGGGCGGAGTGTGAAGGGGAAGGCTCCCCACAACTGGCGGCGGCGCGCACTGTGGCTGCTTGCCCTGCTGCTTTGGCAGACCGAGGCCGCCTGGGCGGTGCAGGCGACGCTGGTGGCGGACGCGCATGTGTCCGCGGCGCAACCGGCTGTGAATGCGGGGGCGCTCAGCAACCTGAACGTCGGTGGCGGCTACACGGCGCTGATCCAGTTCGATCTCGGTTCCTTGCCGGTCGGCACGACGGCCGCGGGGATCGCTCGAGCTACCCTGAGTGTCTTTTGCAATCGTGCCGACACGCCGGGAGCCGTAACGGCGCAGGCGATCGGCGGCGCGTGGACGGAGTCGGGGGTGACCTATGCCTCCGCGCCGGTATTGGGAACAGGAATGGCGACGGCTATGGCCAGCGGTCCCGGAGCGTTTGTTACCTTCGACATCACCGCGGTGGTTCAGGGCTGGATCGACGATCCTGCCTCGAATCACGGCGTGGCGCTGAACGCCGCCAGCGCCGTGCTGCAGTTCGATAGCAAGGAAAACGACGAGACCTCGCATCAGCCTCAACTGGAGATTGCCCTGGTAGGCGGTGGCGGCTCGGGCAGTGGCGCTGCGGGTGCGACCGGACTTACAGGGGCCACAGGAGCGACCGGAGCCACGGGGGCAACAGGCATGACCGGAGCCGCCGGCGCTGCAGGCGCCTCGGGAGCTACCGGTGCCCCGGGAGCTACCGGCGCTACGGGCAGCACGGGCGTTACCGGCAGCACAGGGGCCACCGGCGCGCAGGGCGCGGCCGGAGCAGGGCTGGTCAACTATCTGGGCGCGTACAGTTCGACCGCCAATTATGCGAACGGGGACGTGGTGACCTTTGGAGGCTCCACGTATATCTCGCAGGTCGCGTCCAACCACGGCAACACGCCGGGTTTTGGCAGCGGCTGGGGCCTCCTGGCGGCGCAGGGAGCCACCGGGCTCACGGGCGCCGTCGGAGCCACGGGAGTTACAGGACAGCAGGGTCCACCGGGCTTCGGCATTCAAGGCATCACGGGGGCAACCGGTGAAAGGGGCGCCACCGGGGCGACCGGGACCCCGGGTCTGGTATATCAGGGCGCGTACAGCTCGGTGCAAAACTATGCATCCGGCGATGTGGTGCTGTGGAACGGGTCCAGCTACGCCTCGCTGATTGCCTTCAACCACGGCAACACGCCGGGTCTGGTACCCGGCACGTGGGGAGCGCTAACGGCGCAGGGCCCGACCGGCGCGACCGGCGCTACGGGATTTCCCGGCCCGACCGGCGCCACCGGATCGCTCGGGCCCACGGGACCGCCGGGCGAAAGAGGCGATCAGGGGGCGCAGGGCATCCCCGGTCAGGCTGGGGCGCAGGGCATTCCGGGCACCATGGGCGCAGTCGGTCTGCAAGGCCCCATGGGGCCCACAGGTCCCGCGGGTCCGACGGGGCTTAGCTTTCAGGGGCCTTACAGTTCATCTATTAATTACAGCCTGGGGCAGGGCGTGCTGTGGCAGGGCGCGGGCTGGGTTTCGCTGACCGACAGCAATCATGGCAACGTTCCCGACCAAAACCCTGCCGCATGGGCCATGTTCGCCGCGCAGGGTGCTGTGGGGGCAACCGGAGCCACGGGGGTCGGCGCTACCGGTGCTGCCGGGACAACCGGCACGACGGGTGCTACCGGCAGCGTGGGCGCAACTGGGGCAACCGGCGCAACCGGGGCCGCGGGCGTGAACTTCGTGGGAGATTACAACGCGCAGACCGGCTACAGTGCCGGCGACGCGGTCAGCTACGGTGGATCGAGCTACATCTCCCTGGTGGGCGGCAATCACGGGCAGACACCCAATTTATCTCCGGGGTACTGGTCGGTTCTGGCGGCGCAGGGCGTTGCCGGCGCAACCGGACCGGCGGGCGCCACGGGAGCCACCGGAACCCAAGGCTTTGCCGGCCCGCAGGGTACCGCCGGTCCTGTAGGCCCGATGGGCGCGACCGGGGCTGTGGGAGCGGCGGGAATCAACTTCCGGGGGGCCTGGTCGGCGTCGTTGAATTATCTGTTGAATGATGCGGTCAGTTTTGCCGGATCGAGCTACATTGCGCTGTCGCAGAACGCCAATCGCGAGCCGGACCAGACGCCCCAGATGTGGGCGGTGCTGGCGGAGGCCGGCGGTGTGGGTCCACAGGGCGTCGCGGGTGCAACCGGCGTGGCGGCGAGCGTGACAGTGGGCACCGTGACCACACTCGTCGCCGGCGCACAGGCCACGGTGACCAACGCCGGCTCAGGCACGGCGGCGGTGCTGAATTTCGGCATACCCCAGGGAGCCGCAGGCAGCGGCGGCACGGGCTCGGGCGGGGGCGGCAGCACGGCCAACCCGATGGCGGCGGCCGTCTATCACGCGGTCAGCTATGCGGCGAGCTACTACGCCATCAATACGCCCAACGGCAGCGCCACAGAGGCCGCCTCCGTGCTGGCCTGGATGCCAAGGGCCTGCACGGTTTCGCGGCTGGACGTGTTTTCGCAGCAGAGCGGCAACATTCGCGTCACCCTGCGCGCGGGTACCCCCGGCAGCATGGCGGACACGGCGCTTAGCTGCTACCCGGCGAGCTCGGGGGGGAGCTGTTCGGTGACGGGAGCTGCCTCGATCACCGCCGGCGAGTTTTTGGACCTCCGCATCGACTACCCTTCCGGGACAGCGGCAGGGGTTTGGACCGCGGTGGAGTGCGATCTGACACCGTAGAGTTCCCCTTCGCACTGCTCGGGAGGAGCCCTCCGGTTACGGGCCGTCTTCCTCGACGGCGTGCCGCGTCAGACGGCGAGGATCTGTTCCAGCTTCGTAGTCAACTCTGCAAGTTCTACAGCGGACAGGGGCGCCTCGCCATCCAGCAGCATCTCCAGATGTTTGGCAATATCACTTCCTGCCGGGAACCCGAACATACCCAGGGAACCGGCAAGTTTATGCGCGATCTCCGCGGCCTCAACGCGCACCGGAGCCGTGAGCGAGCCGCTATGGCTCAACTCGGCCGCGCTGCGGAGCGCACAGAGGCGCTGACGCACCAAGGGCAAATTGCGCTGCCAGACAGAGGCAAGAATCTGCTGCGGATTTCCTCGCTGGGGAGCGGGGAGTAAGGCTGACATGGGCATAGCCTAGCCGACCCTGTGCAAGATTGGGATAATGCTTTCTGACTATACGCCTGAACTGTAGTGTAGCGATACGGTTCAATTCCAGCCCAGAGCCATACACATTTGGTCCGCCAGTGTGAGCGGATCAAAGGGTTTGAAGAGCACGCCCGAGACGCCCAACCCGGCAAATCGGCGCTGATCCACGCCCTGCACCTTGGCCGTCAACAGCAGGACGGGGATGTGCTCGATGCCGGGGGTGCGCTGCATCTCGCGAAAGGTGGTAGGGCCGTCCATGGCCGGCATCATCACATCCATCAGAATGGCGTCGGGCTGCTCGCACATGGCTTTGCGAATGCCGTCGGTTCCGGAGTTCGCGGTGCTGACATCCCAGCCTGCAACGGTTTCGAGAGACAGGGCGGCGACCTCTCGTATGTCTTCCTCATCATCGATAATCAAGATACGGCGCATTGCGGATCGTTCCATTTCGTGGAGCTCAGATTCGAAAGCTGAAGCAGGGAATTACGCCAGAGGCCGGTCCCAAGCCGGCGATTGGGTGTGGGCATGCATTTGGGGCACCATCGCGCACACCCAGTCGCCGACTTCCTCGGGCTGGATGTGCGCTTCGGTTAAAAATTGTGTCGGTCCCAGACGCAGCTGGTCTTTCTCCTCCGCCGTGATCTCCCGATCGGAGTACACCACCAGGGGCAGCATGCAAAGGGCGGGCTGGCGGCGCAGCCAGCTTACCAGCGTAAAACCCGAGCCGTTCGGCAGATCCAGATCCCGGTCCAGGTGAAGGATCAGGGCTTCGGGCGCCCGCGTTTCACATAGCGAGATGGCATCCTGCAGGCATGCGGCGACCTCCACATGGATCGCCCGGGTCTGACGCTTGCCCGCGAAGCCGGACTGGACCAGATGGCTCAGGTTCGGGCTGCTTTCCACCAGCAGCACCAGCGCCGGGCCTTCGCCGCGATGCAGAATCCGTCCCAGCTCCGCCAGGAGCAGGTTCGGGTTGAAGGGTTTCTGAATCCAGCCTTCGGTGCGGCCGGCCAGCGAACTGGCATTGCCGTACCGCATCAGGGGAGATAAAACGCTGAGGATAACAATAGGAATGGCAGCCGTGGCCGGATTGGCCTTGAGGAGCTCCACGGTCTCCCAGCCGGTGAGACCTGGCATGTAGAGGTCCAGCAGGATGACTGCCAAGTCGCGGTTTGCCGCGATGCCCAGCGCCGCCTGGCCCGATTCAGTCTCCACGACCTCATAGCCCTGCAGGCGGACGTGTTCGGCGACCACATGGCGCACACCCGGATCGTCATCGACGATCAGGATGGCGCCGCGGCCGCGCGACAGCGGCGCAGCCGCGAGTGCCGGCAGGGTCTGGATGGAACTGATCTGTACCGGTGTGGCTTGCGCGGGCGT
>CAXTBJ010000036.1:0-3997 GCA_964242585.1 uncultured Bryocella sp. | reverse complement strand
GTGGCTTGCGCGGGCGTAGTTTGCGCGGGAGCAGCATGCGTCGGCGTAGCTTGCGCCGGTAAGGCATACAGGGGTGTTTCGAGCCGCATCAAGCGAACGAACAATGTTGTTCCAGGTTCGCCCGAGCCTCGACCATCGTTGCGCTCCGCCCAGATATGGCCGCCGTGCTGCTGCACGATGCTGCGGCAAATGGCCAGTCCCAGCCCGGTACCGCCTTTTTTGCGCGAGTCGGAGGGCTCCACCTGCTGAAAGCGTTCGAAGATACTTTCGAGCTTGGCCGCGGGGACGCCGCGACCGCCGTCCTTGACGGTGATCGTGATCTCCTGACCCTTGGACTCGGTCTTCACACGAATGACCGCGCCCGGCGGTGAAAACTTGATGGCGTTGGAGAGCAGATTGGTGAACACCTGCTGTAGCCGGTCCGGGTCCACCTCACAAAGCTGTGACGGGTTGCCGAGCTCCGGCACAACGGTCAGGGTCACTTTGGCCTCGGTCGCCATGGCGGTCATGGTATCGACCGACTGCAGGATCAGGTCGCGCACCGAGTAGGGCTGCAGCTGCAAAGGGGCACTGCCGGAGCTCATCCGCTCCAGATCGAGAATGTCGTTGATCAGGCGAACGAGCCGGTCCGTGTTGGAGCTGGCAATGCGGAGCAGGTTCGCCGCGCGGTCGTCCACCTTCCCCATCAGGCCGGCCGAAAGCAGCCCCAGAGCCCCTCGAATGCTGGTGAGCGGGGTTCTCAGCTCATGCGACACGGTGGAGATAAACTCATCCTTCACCGAATCCAGCTCCGTCCGCTCGCGTAGGTCCACCTGTGATTGGGCGGCTTCCCCCCGAAGCTGGGCGATCTCCGTGCGCAGATCCGCACAGGTCCTCCGCTGCCGCAGAGCGTACGTGCCGAGGCAGGCGAACATGGCGGCGGGTGGAAGAAGAGTGGCGGTGGTAGCCAGATTCATAGAGAGTGCTTAGCGTACATGTTGTTGGGTACAAAAGTAAGATGTTCGATGTTACTTTCGTTGTAGGTGAGCGTCACTCGACAACGTGTGGGAGAGTTGCAGCAGGGCAATACGTGCCTCCTCCGTGGCGATCTTGCGATCGGCGAAGGCGGCGGGTGAAAAAGCGATGGGCCCGTTCTGAAACGTCAGGTGCGCGTGAACGCCGTGTAGACCAAGCAGATTCCAAAGGTGTGCCGGAAGGGTTTGTTTGCCCCAATGCACATCGGCGCGTTCGGTTCGGCCGGCGGCGCGGTCCGCGTCCGAGACACGGTACCGAAGGAAGCCGGGGGTAACCGGTGCGCCGGCTTCAAGCGCCGTGGCGAGCAGGCCGCTGTGCAGGGGCAGGAGGGGTTCGTCGCCGAGCCCGGTGCCGCCTTCCGGAAAAAATACCACGGGAAGACCGTCATGGAAGCCCTCCGCCATGCCGCCGGCGGCTTTGGCGGCGCTGCCGCCCGCTCCGCGTGTGACGTACACCGTGCCGGCCATCATGCTGATCCAGCCGATCAGGGGCATACGGCGGATCTCGATGGCGGAGACGAAGACGCAGGGCCGAAGCGCCGCATGCACCACAATATCTACATAGGTGAGGTGATTGGTGATCACCGCGCCGTGCTCCGGCACCTGACCGGAGGTGCTCCAGGCGACGCCGGCGACACGCAGAACGCGGCGGCAAAACTTGGTGAGCCACTCTGCCCGTGCCCGCCGCGTCGCGGGCCGCCGCACCAGCAATTCTGTGAGCGAGACGGCGAAAGCGCCGGCCACCCTGGCACCACGAACGAGTTTGTGCCAGAAATGCATTACTGAGGAGTACGCCTAGGGTAACGCTTTGGATGTGCCAAAAGTTTACTGTGGACCTCGAAATTCCGGAACCGGGTCCGCTGCGTGCACCCAGGCCGAGTAGATCAGGTCACGAAGCTCGATCGCACCGGCCGCCAGGCGTTCCTCCGTAAAGCTCTTCGCCGCGGGCGTTCCAGCCTCCGTGAAGCCGCCGGCTTTGTCGAGCTGGTAGGTCTTCTCGACGAGCGCATTGGAGCGGTGCAAATACTCCAGGTACTGCGTCCACTCGTCGTCTATCACCCGGGGTCTGGTCTCCGCGACCAGGGGTGCAACGTCGGTGGGCTTGATATTCGCGGTAACGTACACAGTTTCAAATTGTGAATGAATTTTGTGTTCCGTTGTATAGCCGTTTGGGTTGGTGGGCCCTACCCAACCGTTGTAGTGAATGGTGGTGTGAAGCGGTTGCGAGCCGTCCGCCACATAATGGCCCAGCCAGCCGGCCTCGAAGAGAATGATCGTCTGAACGGGGACGAGATCGCCGTTGGTGGCCACCAAGCGGCGGTAGTCGCGCATATCGGATTTCAGCCGCTCCCAGACCTCTTCGACCTGCCAGGGTTGGGTGCCGACTTTGTCGGGCTGCAGCGGGAGGTCGGGGTGCCTGGCCTGGGCGGCGTAGAGGGCGCGGATGAAGTCGTAACGTTTTCTGGGCAGCATCATGGCGTCGGGGCCGCAGCCCGGAGTGCCGGCGGAACAGGGGGTACCGGCCAGATCGGCCCACTCCATATCGAGAAAGTGATCCGGAGCCTGGGTGCTCGAGAGCTCCTCTTCGGCACGGCTGCGCCAGCGGTCCGGCTCCGGGCCGAGATACTCGAGAATGTCCAAGCCGTTTGGGTTGTGCAGAAAGGCCGGCACATCGGCTGGGAGATACTCGCCCGCGAGTCTGTTAATCATCCCGTGTCCGTCCTTGCCCCAACCCCAGGCGGGCAGAGCAGTGAGGCAGGAGAGCAGGACGGAACCGAAGGCGGCACAGGCGGGTCGACGGGCCATGAACATGTGGGTGAGTATACGAGCGAAGCCTTTCGCGTCGGTCAATCCGTGAGGGAAAACGAGGCCCTTCATGCTGCGAGCTTCTTATGACAGGGGCTTCAAACCAGGACTGGCTGTGCCGCAAGGATGGGCGAGTTGAATACCTTACGGTAGCGGGCGATCGCTGTGGCGGGGCCGGTGGCTTTGCTGGGGTTGTCGGAGAGTTTCACGGTGGGGATGCCGTCGGCGGAGGTGATCTTGCAGACCAGCGAGATCGGATCGAAGCTGGCCTGTGAGGCCTCCGGCCCGCGCGGGTGACAGCCGCGGAAGTCGTTGGTGAGCAGGGTGCCCCAGCCGGCGGAGAAGCGGATGCGGTCGTTGAAGTAGCGGTGCAGCCCCACGATGTCGGCAGCGTCGAGGCCGTCGGAGGCGATGAGGCGCTTGGTTTTGGGGTCGGCGCCGCGGGACTGAAGCCAGGCGATGTACTCGTCGCCGGCTTCGATGGGATTTTTCGAGTCGATGCGTTCGCCGGTCCAGCCGGCCACCCAGTCGGGGGCGTGTTCGAGGAACTGGGTGGTGCCGAAGGTGTCGGGCAGCAGGATGAGGAGCTCGCCGCCGTAGGACTTCTGCCAGAGTTCAAGGACGCGGTACTGCGAGGCGCGGAGATCCTTGTCCGAGCCGTTTGAGGTAAGGGCGGCGAGGACCATGGGAAGCTCGTGGGCGTTGGTGCCGATGGCTTCGAGGTTGTGTTTGTAGGCGAGTGCGGTGTTGGAGGTGCCGGTGAGCCGGGGGCCGAGAGCGGCGGCGAGGGCCTGGACGGCGTATTCCTGCCAGAGGAAGCTGTGGCGGCGGCGGGTGCCGAAGTCGGACAGGCGCAGGCCTTCGACGTGGCGGAGAAGCTCGATTTTGTCCCAAAGGCGGGTTTTGGCGCGGGCGTAGAGAACGTCGAGCTCGAGCTCGGTGAGCTCGGCGAGCGCGGCGCGGGTTTTCAGCTCGCTGACGATGGCGAGGGCGTACACCTCCCACAGGGTGACCTCGCTCCAAAGACCTTCGAAGTGGAGGCCGAGTTGGCCGTCGTGCTCAGAGATGCGGTAGTCGGAGAGGCGGAAGCCGTTTTCCAGCCACTCGAGAAAGGCGGGCTCGAAGATGTGGCGGGTGCCGTAGAAGGTGTTGCCGGCGAGCCAGATGAGCTCGGAGCG
>CAXTBJ010000035.1:19056-38511 GCA_964242585.1 uncultured Bryocella sp. | reverse complement strand
GGAGAACTGACGCCTAAGGGTGGCATCGACGCGGGCGCCAACAAGGTCAGGCACTGAAGGTTCTGGCGTAGTGGTATCAGGATCACCTAAAGCTTGTTATGAAATTTGCTTGAGAGCATGGAACATGCGTGTGAGCATGATGCAGGCGAAGGACAGATAGTGGAAGCTTTTGAGGCTGGTGTCGAGGCGTTCGTAGTCGCGCGCCAGACGGCGAAAGCGGGCAGTCCAGGAAAAGCTTCGTTAAACCACCCAGCGGCGCGGTAGCAGCACAAAGCCCCGCTTGGCCATGGGATGCTTGACCACCTCCCGCCTTGTGCCGTGGGCGGAGGCAGCGAGGGCGCCGTTTTCTCCGGTGTAGCCCTGGTCCACATAGGCCAGTTCCACTGTTCTGTCCGTGACTTGCTGGATCTGCTCCGCCAGAGCGCTGACCTGCTCCCGGTGTTCGGCACCGGCTGGAGTGACCTTAAGCGCCATAAGGTGGCCCAGCGTATCGACCGCGATGTGAACCCTGGAGCCCTTGTGGCGTTTGGCCCCGTCATAGCCTGCTCGGGCACCGGACCCGGATCTGGACTGCAGTGTCCTGCTATCGATGGCCACCGCCGCTTTCTCCCGCCCAGGTCATGTCTACACTTCTCCGTTGAAATGGAGACAGGTACGGGTAAGACCTACGTCTACCTCCGCACCATCTATGAACTTGCCGAACGGTACGGATGGTTGAAGTTCATTATCGTGGTGCCGAGCGTGGCGATCCGTGAGGGCGTGAAAGAGAATCTTCGTATCACTGCCGAGCACTTCCGCTCCCTATACCATCAGACCGCACGTGTTCAGGTCTACGAGGGAAAGCGCGTGCAGGAATTGAAGGAGTTCGCACAATCCAACCCACGCCGCCAGGAGCAAATCGACAGCCCAGAGTTCAAGGAGTTGTGGAGCCGCATATCGGCTCGTACTCGCTACCGCGTTGAGTTCGACACGGAGGAATTGATTCGCAAGGCCGTAGATGCCATGAAGCGAATACCAGAAATACGGCTTGTAGAAGTGCGCTTTACGACCGCCGCAACGACGTTGCAGAAGGCCGGAGTCGCGGCAACGCCGGAATCGCAGAGCCACCAAGAGCTACGCTACAAAGGACCTCTGCCAGACTTGCTAGCGTATCTCCAGGCTCAAACCGACTTGACCCGTTCAACACTTCAGCGAGTATTGAAGACAAGTGGCAGACTTGAAGAGTTTCTTATCAACCCGCAAGACTTCATGGATGCGACGGTGGGTGCGCTTCGTACAGCCATGCTTGAGCTGCTCATCGACGGTATCCAGTACGAGCGCATCCCTGAAACAGAGCCCGATCATGTCTGGCAGCAGGAACAAATCTTTGAAGCGTTGACAAAGGGGAATCGGAACTATCAGAAGATGCGTACGTTGGAAGCCTATAAAGCCCGTTGCGGACACAAACACTTTGCTGCATTAGGCGTCTCTTTCGACGTTGTAGACAAAGTTGAGCAAGTATAGATCGAAAGTGAAAGCTGTGAGGCTATGACGCTCGGAAAATTAATTCGAATCCCATCGGTTGATGGGACGCCGATGGGGCTGAGGACAGCTGAGATTCCAAACTGGACGGGTCACATTCTCGTGGCGCCCCGCACTCGAATCCAAGAAGCGCTTCTCCGCCCCGAAGCTACAAAGACGGGTGTGTACCTCCTGATTGGTGAAGAGGCGGGCAGAACCATCGTCTATGTCGGTGAGGGTGATTCGATTGCCGATCGAGTCCGTAAACACGCCAAAGATGCAGACACGGAATTCTGGGAACGCGTATGTTTCATTACCTCCAAAGACATCAACGTAACTAAGGTTCATGCCCGTTATCTCGAAAGCCGGTTGGTTCAGATCATTAAGGAAAGCAATCGAGCGAACGTCATGAATGGAAATGAACCGTCCCCGAAAATCCTTCCAGAAGGCGATGTCTCGGACATGGAGTTCTTCGTGGGGCAGCTTCAAATTTTACTTCCGACGGTCGGCATGGACTTCCTGCGGCCGATTTTGGCATCTAAACCCGCTCACCCGGTAATCACACATCCCGGTGAGATCATACCGGTGGTCTCCACGTCCCATGTTCTTCTCAAGCTTTCGCACAAGGGAGGCGTGGATGGTAGAGCCTTTGATGAGGATGGAGAAATAGTCGTTCTCAAGGGTTCCCTCGGTACAGGTTCAGAATTCAAAGTGAACCAATATGCTCCCTTGCGAAAGCAATTAATTGACGAAAGGAGGGTTGAAACACTAGCCGATGGAGGTATTCGGTTCCTCGAGGACGTCCCCTTTAGAAGTCCTTCAGCAACTGCTGCTGTTTTGAATAACAGAAATTCTGCCGGACCTCGCGAGTGGAAAGCGGAAGAGACCGGCCAGACGCTCGGCGAATGGAGAAATGCCCTCCTGGACTCCACACCCGGAAATACAGCAAATTGGCTTCCCCCGATCGAGTGAAGTTGCGATGTTCAGCCGGATGATTCATCAGTACCGGTATTATCTCAAGATTTCTCTTAGATACATTAGCGGTACACTCATCAGCTTTTTCCATTTGCGACTATCTGCTCTAAGTTTACGGTCGGTCAATTACTAGCGTTACGCTGAACTACGCCTGCATTCGTTTTGTTTTCATCAGCTTACAGTGATCAGCAGGAACTCAAAATCCGCCAAGGGCAACCTCGTGGGGGTTCGACCCCCCTCCCGGCACCAAAGATTTTAAGGTACTTAGAACAATGGGTTAGCGAGCGTTTATTCCCCACTTCATTGTCCTATTCGGTCTCTTGCGAACTGTACCTGTTTCCTTTCGGTACGATTTCGGTATAGTGACGCTGCAAGACGCTGTACCGGAGAATGGTGCGGCTGACCGCAGCCGCTAGAGAGCTTTTTCAGAGCGCTCTCGCTCAACCAGTCTCGAATTACTGGAACAAGATCTCCTTTAAGTCGTGTTCTTCTATCTTTGCTTTCATCGTCATCATCAGGCCCGCACCCCCCAAGCGTGGCCTGAACTGCAAAGTCTGAATTGTTGAAGGTCAGTAAACCGCGCGGGTTGACCGTCAAAGATCGCCGTCCTTTTCAAATCTCAACGAATAGGTGATATTCAATTTCAATATTAGGGAAAGCCTGAGAAACGCCGGGAGATTCAGAAGCAAAATCAGGCGAGCTGCCGTCCGAGAAAAGGCGAGCTGTATTTACCTCTGGTACAGAGAACCAGGCAAAGCAAGAACAACCGCAGATTCCCTTCCGGAAATGACAACAAAGGCGAAATACCTCCATACCATCAGCTATTTTGCTCTAACAGCTTGATGTTTGCTGCAGCGCCACCTGAAAAGCCAATGCCGAAGGGCTGATCCCCGGGGTTCGCTTTAGTTCCGCCTTCGGCAACTCATTCGTTCTCTGGATAGACCCGTGGCGTCGCTATTTTCGCCGTGTGCGGCGCGGAACGGCGTGTGGCGTTGAACGCGAACCGGCGATAAGAATGTCGACGAGGCGGCGGGCGCTGGGCTTCCAGCCCGGCATCCCCGTGGTGTGAAAGACGCCGACCAAGGCACGCACGAAGTCGTTTGGGTCCGTGTTGGGGCGGAGATCGCCGCTGTGGATGGCGCGCCGGACGGAGGCGACGAATGCCGTATGGATGAGCGGACGGGAGCCTTCAACAAGGCGCATCGAGCCGCCGGTTACGGTCTCCATGGCCGGGAGGATGAGTCTTTTCTTGGCCGTGCAATCGATGAAGAGAAGCATCCAGGCGCGCAGAGCCTCGAGCGGCGGCATGGTGGTACCGAGGTGCTGTGCCGCTGCAGCGAGCTTTTCGACTTCGCTGCGGTAGACGGCTGCGAGGAGGTCGTCGCGCGTTGGGAAGTGCCGGTAGAGGGTGGCATTGCCGATGCCCGATCGGCGTGCGATGTCGTCCAGGCTTGCAGCCGCTCCGTCGCGGGTGAAAACCGCTTTGGCTACCTCGAGGATGCGCTCGCGATTGCGCTTCGCATCGGCGCGGGGCTTGCGGGCAGGCGGCGGGGATGGGAGCTTCTTGGGCATGCAAGGAATCAGGAGACTTTCTACAACCGGGGATCATCCCCTGTTATCTTTATCGATGCGGGGACTACCCCCGTTTTATAAAGCGCAGGCCCGGATGTCAACTTCGACGCGGCCTCTAGAGCTGTGCAGGCAACAACAGGAGGAGTGACCATGCGTGTGTTTGTAACGGGAGCAACGGGATTCATTGGAACGGAGCTGGTGAAGGAATTGATTGAAGCGGGACACGAGGTGCGCGGGCTCACGCGCAGCGATGCCGGCGTGGAACAGTTGAAGGGTGCGGGTGCCGAGGTACATCGCGGGGATCTTACAGATCTCGACAGTCTCCGCAGCGGCACTACGGGGATGGATGCTGTGGTGAACCTCGCGTTCAACCATAACTTTCCGACATTCCTTCAGAACGCGGAGGATGAAATGAAAGCGATCAGGGCGCTGGGTTCGGGGATGGAGCCGGGCAAGCTCCTGGTGGTCAGTGCCGGGCTCATGCGCGGCACGCCGGGCCATATGCGGACGGAGAACGATCCTCCGGCGGAGTCGACGACGGTTCCGCGCAGGCCGGAACAGGCGGCGCACGCGGTGGCAGCCAATGGGGTGCATGTGGCGATTGTGCGTCTGCCGCAGGTACATAACACGCGCAGGCAGGGCCTAGTGTCGATGCTGATTCAGACCGCGCGCGAGAAGGGCGTTTCGGCATATGTGGGCAACGGGGCGAGCCGCTGGGCTGCCGCTCCGCTGAAGGATGTAAGGCACCTGTATCGGCTCGCGGTCGAGAAGACGGGGCCGGGCATGACGACGTACCACGCGGTGCAGGAAGAAGGCGTGCCATTGAGAGATATCGCGGAGACGCTCGGTAAAGGGTTGAAGGTGCCGATAATTTCGATTCCGCCTGAGAATGCCGTTGAGCACTTCGGGCCGTTTCTAGGACAGGTTACGGCGATAGATTTGCCGGCTTCGAGTGAGTGGACGCGGAGGACGCTCGGTTGGGAGCCGACCGGGCCGGGGCTGATCGAGGATTTGACGCATATGAAATACTGACGATCTTCGTTTGACTGCGACGGACCAAGACGAGGTCCTGGTTCGCCCCATGGTCCTCATGATGATTGTCTACAGGTTCGATACGTCGTCAGCGCTCCAGCGCCCACTCATTCACCCAATGAAAGCCGCGTTCCAGCAGGGGATAGTGATCCGGCAGTGGAACGCGCGTGAGTGAAAGCGTGCCGTATGTCTTGGCTTCGTCACCAGTAGGTTTCAGAACAAGATGATCAACATCCGACTGAGAGAAAGCGTATTTTCCCTGAAAACGAGTTCCCTCAAACCATCCCGAGGAGAGCACCAAGGTTCGCTTCTGGGAGTCTACCTGCACACCCGAACGCCATAGCCGTCCATCGCCCGAACGAGCCATGGCGCGGCCGTCCGGTTCAAGATAAAGCGTGATCAGGGGTGATCCCTCCGCTGTAAGCACCGGCATATCGACCATATGTCCCTCCGCAGTGAGCACGTCGGACTGAACCCGCCACTCGCCCGTCAAAGGGCCAGGGTGCATCACGTTGTTGTGCTCCTGTTTCGCCAGCGTGTAGACGCCGGGAACCAAGTTGTAAAGCGCCAGCAGGACGAATGCCGTCTCGGCCACACGCGTACCGATTCTGAAGCGGCGACGCTCCAACGGTGGAACCCAAACGCCCGTGGGAGCCGTTAGTCGGTGAAGCCAGAAGTAGTCATAGAGCGACTTCAGATCCGGCGCGATCACGGCCAAAGTCGCCAGCAGGATCAGCCCAGCCCCCAGTTTTACGGGTACGTCAAAGAAGAGGTTGTACAGCAGAACATTGGCCATGATGAAAGCGTTCAGGAGCGCGCCCAGCAAAGCGGTTCGACGGACGAAGAGAAGGCCGGCAGCCAGCGTCTCGAAGGCTCCGCAGAGCATTTGATAGGCAGGGTGCAGGCCGATCAAGGTCCAGAGCAGCGTCATGGGTGAGCTCTGCCCCAAGGGCTCGTTCAGCACCGCCAGCGAGGGCCGGCTCATCTGCAGCGGGAACACCTTACCCAACCCATACCGCAGCATAAGGAACACGAGCGACATCCGCAGCAGAAAACGCAGCCATGCTGCTGCCGTCTGGTAGTGCGGCCGCCGCCGATCAACCACGCTCCAGACGAACGCGCCAGCCAAAGAGACGCAGAGCGTCAGGCCCATCGTGATCCAATTCAGCGCCGTATCGCGAGAGTCAGTCGGGTGATCCTCCGCTGCTATGCCGCTGAGATGAAATGCGTGCTGGCCCACCCACTGCGCGCTGTGGCCAGCCACCGAATCTACTCCATTACTGATCGGCCCACCGATCAGCGGAACGATGCCCAGAGGCGAGAATGTAATGAGAATTGCCAGTAGAAGGAAGAGGAAGACAAAGCGAAAACCGAAGCGTGCGGCAACCGACCAATGTGTTTCGCTTACCTGCCTAACTTGTTGTGGCAAGGACTGATTTTCTTGAGAAGCAACACTCTCTATCCGCACCTGCAAATCCCTCTGAACCGATCTTATCTTAATGAATTAGTTGCACGAGCCCGAGGGGATCGCCTCTTTCTCCCGGCACCAGGAGACGAAGTTTACACAAAAGGGCTCTTCGCGTTTGCGAAGAGCCCTTTCCGCTGGTGCACGCAATCCTGTGCGATCAGTCTCGGAACCTTCCAGCGAGGGTTCCCAGGGGCGAGGGTTCCCAGGGGCGAGGCAAGTCCGATTCCGATAGCGCCTGCGATGAGCCGAACGACTGTCGCAGGCCGGTTGAAAGCTCGCAATGATGCCCTTGCATGGTCGCGGCAGCGCAAGGGATGAGTTCTACGCGTTTACCGGGCCGTCCATGACCTGTTTGAAGGCTGTCTGGAACGCCGCCATCTCCCCCGGTGTGCCCACCGAGATGCGGACGGCGTTCGGCCACACCGGCCAGGTGCGCCCGATGAAGACGTTCTTGGCCGCCATGGCATCGATGACCTGCTTGCCCGGCCGGCCGGTGTCGATCATGAAACAGTTCGACTGCGATTCGCCGATCAGTTTGTAGTTGTTGGCCTGCAACCAGGCGAAGGTATCGCGGCGGGTGTCGCCGATGATCTTCTTGCGCTCCGGAATCAGCGCCGTGTCGAGCAGCGAAACGTTTGCCGCGGCCGAACCGGTAACCGGCATGGGGTTTTGACCATAGGGCTGCAACCTGGCCAGCAGATCCGGCCGGCCCAGCGCGAAGCCGCAGCGGATGCCGGCCATACCGTAGATCTTGGAGAAGGTCCGCAGCACGATCAGGTCCTTATCGGCGGCGACCATGTCCAGCACGCTGGGTGAGTCGGAGAGGTGAATGTAGGCCTCATCCACCAGGAGAATCGATCCCTTCGGCTTGTTTTCAAGCGCGTAGGCGATGTCCTGTCTGGCCGTCAGCGTGCCTGTCGGGTTATTGGGATTGCAGACGTACAGAACACCGGCGGTAGGGTCGGCCGCCACCATGGCCTTCAGGTCATGGGCGTAGGCCGGGGTCAGCGGCACCATGGTGATCTTCGCGCCGGAGACCTTGGCCGCGCGCACCGGCGCCTCATAGGAGGGATCGGCCGAGACAAAGCCGCGCGTCGGTGAGGTGAACGCCAGCACGGTGTAGTGCAACGGCTCCGAAGAGCCCGCGTAGACGGAGATGTAGTTCTCCTTGAGCCCGCTCTGCTGCGAAAACGTCCTGACCAGCTTGTCGGTTTCGCCATACAGGTCGTAGCGGCCGCCGAACGGCGCGATGGAGCTGATGGCCTCGCAGGCGGCCTTGCACGGCCCCAGCGGATTTTCGTTGGCGTTGATCAGCACCGCACCCGGAGGCGGCGCGGTGCGCATGCGCCGTGTCGGGGACGCGTCCTTGGACGCCTGCGCCGTGGTCTGTGCCGCCATCGCGAAGTGCGCCTCCGTGAAGATAGGCGCGGAGGCGGTCAGCGCGGCCAGACGCAGAAACGAACGGCGGGAGCCGCGGGAGGCGGCCTGGGTTTTGAAACCGATCAGTGGTGTCTGCATAACAGCTCCTGGAAGAGGTTTCGTGTAGCGCAAAACGGGCTACTCTGCTGCGCATCGGCAGGAAAAACAGGTGGGGGGATAAAGCGCAACAGGTTCGGCGGGGTCTGTGGTGCGTAGTTGTGACTCTATCTCAAAAAACCTGTGATGCAGCACATGGCCCGGGCAAATTCCTGAACAAATTCGTTGACTGACGATGAAGTTTGACGATACGGTTTTGCGGGGAGCGGGGCAGATCCTTCTGGAATCATCGCCTCGCAGGCCACCCGGCTGCGCTCCGTATATGCGCTCCATACAGAAGATGAAGCTGTTATTTGACCTCGTGTTTACACAATCCTAAAACCCCGTCCAAAAAGGAAGAGGTAGAAAGCTTTGAAAGCAGTAAAAAAGCGGGTCGCACTACACTGAAGTCGAGCATTCTCTTCGAGGTTCCGGAATGGCAGTCCAATGCTGGCTAGGAGTCGAGACGATCGGCATGTCCACGGAACCGGTTCCTTCGCGCTCTCCTGTGCAGAGGAGCCGGTCGATTGCGAAACAGGGTGATCTCCTGCCGATTCTAAGGTCGAGCCCGATCCCGGGCGTGGAGGAGGCTGAGCGCGGCGCGGCGGATGCCCCTTCGTTGCCTTGTCTCGATCTGGCCGCGGAGGATATCGAGAGGCTCCGGAGGGTCAGCATGGCGCAAGTTGCCGGCAGCCTGAGGCAGAAATCTTCCAAGAGCCGCGACAGCCACGTGCGGGCATTCTAGCCATGTCTCGCGCCCTTGTGATCGGAGCGGGGTTTGGAGGGCTGGCCGCGGCGTTGCGTCTGCGCGCGGCCGGCCTCACGGTCGATGTGTTCGACAACCAGGCCATCGCCGGCGGCCGCGCGGGCGTGTACCGCGAAGGCGGATACACCTTTGACGCGGGACCGACCGTGATCACGGCGCCCTTTCTCTTCGATGAGCTGTTCGCCCTGTTCGGCAAGCGGCGTGCCGACTACGTTCAGTTTCAGCCGTTGATGCCTTGGTACCGGATTCGCTTCGCGGACGGCCGCAGCTTCGACTACGGAGGAACGCGGGACGAGCTCATCGAAGCCGTTCGCCGATTCGCTCCCTCCGATGCCGCCGGTTACACGCGGCTCCTGGCGAAGGTCGAGCGGATCTATAAAGTCGGCTTTGAAGAGCTCGGAGACAGGCCCTTTGACGATGTGGCTTCCATGCTGCGCGTGTTGCCGCAGATGGCCATGCTGCGCAGCGACCGGTCCGTCTATGCGTTCGTGTCCGGGTATCTGAAGGATGAGGCCCTGCGCCGGGTGTTCTCGTTTCAACCTCTGCTGGTGGGCGGCAATCCGTTCCACACCACCTCCATCTATTCGCTCATTCAGCACCTGGAGCGCAAGGACGGCGTGCATTTCGCGATGGGGGGGACAGCCGCCCTGGTAGCCGCCCTGGTACGACTTGCTGAAGAGGCCGGTGTCCGCTTTCACCTGGGACAGCGTGTCACAGAGGTATTGATTGAGGATGGGTGCGCCAGGGGGATTCGTCTGGAGGACGGCCGCGAAGAGCGTGCGGGGTGTGTAGTGGCAAACGCCGATGCGCCGGCGCTCTACAGGCAGCTCATTCCGGCGCGGTGGCGACGGCGCTGGACGGATCGCCGCGTGGAGAGCCGGAAGTACTCCATGGGTCTGTTTGTGATGTATCTTGGGGTCCGCCGGGAGTACCCGGAGTTGGCACACCACACCATCCTGCTCGGGGAGCGGTACAAGGAGCTGCTGGAACAGATCTTCGAGGGCGACGGTCTGAGCGAGGATGTGAGTCTGTACCTCCATGCGCCGACGCGGACCGATCCCACCCTGGCACCGGCGGGTTGCGAGAGCCTGTATGTGCTCGCGCCGGTACCCAATCTGCGGGCCAGTGTGGATTGGGCGCGTGAGACGCCAAGGTTGGAAGACCGCATCCTCGATATTCTGGAGGCGACCGTTTGCCCGGAGATCCGCCGGCACCTGGAGGTGCGGTTCAGCGTGACCCCGGAACACTTCCGCGACAAGCTGCTGACCCATCATGGGAGCGGTTTTTCCATTCAGCCGACGCTGTTCCAGAGCGCGTGGTTTCGCTTCCATAACCGCAGCGAGGACGTGGACGGGCTTTACCTGGTCGGTGCGGGAACGCATCCCGGAGCAGGTCTGCCCGGCGTGCTGTGTTCGGCGAAGGTGCTGGAACACTACCTGCCGGAGATCCTCGCCCGGAGCGAACGCGATGCGGAGGGAGCCACCACGGACGATCGCAGGCAAGCACAGGCACAAGGGGCGGCGCGGTGACGGTGCAGCTCGAACCGACCTCGGCAGAGCAGCTGATGTCGAAGGCGGGGAAGACCTTTTACCGCGCCGCCCGGCTGCTGCCCAGGCGGGTGCGCCGCGATGTTGTGGAGCTATACGGATTTTGCCGAACGATAGACGATCTGGCGGACGATCCTTCCCAACCGGTTGCCGAGCGGGGGCGATCGCTCGCTGCCACGGCAGCGGCGCTGGAGCGGGGTGAGGCGACGGAGCTGCGTGCAGCCGGTTGGCCGTTTGCCGCGGGGGGCGTGCCGGCGCGGGCGGCGGCCATGCTGGTGCGTGCCGCTTTGAGCGACCTGCACCAGCGGCAGCCGGAGACGGCACAGGATGTCTTGGCGTACGCCTTCGGGGTGGCAGGGACAGTGGGCGTGATGATGGCCGAGGTGCTGCGGGGGGCGCCGGAGGGGTACGGGGCGGCGGTGGCGCTGGGCATGGCGATGCAGCTGAGCAACATCAGCCGTGATGTGGCGGAGGACCTGCACATGGGGCGGGTGTATCTGCCGAGAGAGTGGGTTGCCGCCGACGCGGTACGGCGCGCCGTGGACCACGGCGAGGCTGCCGAGATCTGCCGTGTGCGGGAGGCCACCGAGCGGCTGCTCGCCTTGGCGGATCACCTGTATGAGGCCGCCTACGACGGTGTTTGGAGCCTGCCATGGCGTATCCGCTGGAGCATTCTTGCGGCCGCGATGTGCTACCGCGAGATCGGTGTGAAGGTCCGCCGGGATGTGAGCCGGTCTTGGCGGCAACGCACGGTGGTCAGCAACGGGCGTAAGCTGTGGCTGATCGCCGCGGCGGGAGTGCGGTTGCTGCTGCCCCGTTTCTGGCGGCGCGGAGACACGGTCTGGCCGGCGGCGCTGGGCCGGGGAGCGCTCCAGGCAGGACGCGCTTTGGGGGTGGTGCCATGACGCTCGATGCCGATGTGTTGATCCTCGGCGGCGGCTGCGCCGGGCTGAGCATGGCGGTGGCGCTGGCTGAAAGAGCTCCCGCGATCCGGGTTAAGACGCTCGAGAGCCGCCCACGGTATGAGCGGGACCGCACATGGTGCTTCTGGAACACCGAACCGCATCCGTTCTCCGCGGGCGTTACCCATCGCTGGAACAGCTGGCGGGTGCGGCACGCGGGTGGGGAGGCTCGGCAGCGCAGCGAACGTTATGCCTATGAGCATCTGCCGGCGGATCGTTTCTATGAGTTGGCCACGCAACGGATCGGGCGCGCGGGACAGGGACTTGAACTGGGCGTGAAGGTGCAGGCGGTGCGGCAGGTGGGTAAGGGATGCGAGGTGGAGACGGACCGTGGTGTTCTGAGGTCGCGGTGGGTGCTCGATTCGCGTCCGTGCGCTCCCGGGGAGCTGAGGCCCGTACTGCTGCAACGATTCATCGGATGGCAGGTACAGACCGAGCAGCCGTGTTTCGATATTTTGACCGTCGATCTTATGGATTTTCAGTCCAGCACGGAGCGCGGCCGGACCGTGTTCTTCTACGTTTTGCCATTTTCCCCGACCGAGGCCCTTGTGGAGGCCACGTATCTGGACGATCCGGCCCTGCTACCCGCCGATGCCGAAGCGGCGTTGCGGCAACACATGCATCGGCTCTGCGGGGAAGCCTACCGGGTGCTCTACCGTGAAGCCGCGACGCTGCCCATGGGGGATGGGCGCAGGCGCACGTCCTCGCGAGGGCAGATTGTGGATATCGGCACGCGGGGTGGGCGCGTGAAGGCCTCCTCCGGATATGCCTTTCAGCGAATCCAGCGGGGCAGTGCCGTGACGGCGGAGGCGCTGGCGCGCGGCGCCGCTCCGCCCCGGACCTTTGAACCGCGGTTTTACGGCGTTCTGGACCGCATCTTTCTGCAGGCCCTGCGGCGATCCCCGGATCAGGCGGCGGGGTATTTCATGGCGATGTTCCGCAAGCTGCCGCCGGAGACGCTGGTTCGGTTCCTGTCCGAGACGGCGAGCCTGGGCGAGGTGCTGCGGGTGATGCTGGCGCTGCCCAAGATCGACTTTCTCCAGGCGGCCCTCCTGCCGGCCAAGGCTGACCTTCCATGACCGACTCGCCTTCAAACGTCAGGGCCTCACTCGATGGAACGCTCGATGGAACGCTCCGTGAAACGTTCCATGGAACAGGACGCCTGCTCACGTTTTCGGCGGCTGCGAGCTTGGCTGTGCTGGGAAGCCGCGGGCTCCCGCCCGCACGGCTTGCGGTGCCGCTCGCCGTGGCCGCCATCGCCGTCGCTGTCTGGCATGGCGCCTTCGACGGCGTTCTGGCGGAGGAGAGCTTTGAGCCGCAGTTCGGCTCGGCGTGGCGATCGGCCTTCCATGCGGCCTACCTTGCCTTGGCAGCCGCAGTGGTTCTGCTTTGGTGGGCGGTCCCGGTTTCGGCCCTGGTTTTTTTCCTGCTGTATTCGGCATTGCATTTCGGAACCGAAGGCGAGCAGCACCTCTCGCCTACCCGCGTGCTGACAGGGGTAGCGACGGGATTTGTGCCCATTGCGGCTGCCTGCCACTGGTGGCCCCGCGAGGTGACCGCGATCTTTGCGGAGATGTTGCGAGGCGGCGCGGAGCGTGGCGCCGGGGTGACGTTCGTAGCAGGACGAGTGCTCTGGCCCGTTGTGGCAGTGGCCGTCGTGGGGGCTTGGCGAGGACGCGGCGAGGTCTTGCCAACCTTGGCCGCTCTGATCCTTGTGGCCACGGAGCTTGCCCTCTTTCGCTGGTGCTCGCCACTGGCGGCCTTTGCGGTCTTTTTCTGCCTGTGGCACACGCCCGAGCACATGGTCGGCACAAGCCTGGACAGGGCAGGCCGCTTTCAGGTTCGAAGGCTGGGAGAGCATTTACGGCGAGGCCTCGTTCCGTGGCTCGGCTCGCTCGCGGCCATGGCGATCATGGGCTGGTACGGCCGCCATACGGCGCAGGCCTACGCCGGGGTGGTATTTGTTGTGCTCAGCGCTCTCACCGTTCCGCACATGGTGCTCGGTGAGCTTTGTCGGCGCAGGCAGATCCTTGTGTCTGAGGGTAGCGGAACGGGCTTTGCGACGGCCTTGCGATGATTCGCGAAGGACGCTACCGCTCCGATCAGCTGACGAGATGGCCGAGCTTTTCGCGCTTGGTTTCCAGGTAGCGCTCGAAGGTGGGTTCAGAGGGAATGCTCGCGCTGAGGCGCTCCACGACCCGAACGCCGGCGTCTTCGAGCGCCGCGACCTTTTCGGGGTTGTTGGTGATGAGGCGTACGGCGGAGATGCCCAGTTGGCGCAGGATGGCGGCGGGCAGCTCAAAGTGGCGAAGATCGGTGGGGTAGCCCAGCTCGTGGTTGGCCTCGATGGTGTCCATGCCCCCGTCCTGCAGCTCATAGGCGCGGAGTTTGGCCATGAGGCCGATGCCACGGCCTTCCTGCTGCTCATAGATGAGGATTCCGGTACCTTCTTCGGCGATGCGTTTCAGGGCCAGATGCAACTGATCGTGGCAGTCGCAGCGAAGCGAGTGGAAGACGTCGCCGGTGAGGCACTGCGAGTGGATGCGCACGATGGGCGGCGCGCTGAGAATGTCGCCCATGACGAGTGCCACGGCACCCTCAATGGCACGGCGGGTGGGGTCGCCGGGCTGCGTCACGCCTTCGAAGCCGAGAATGCGGAACTGACCCCAGCGGGTAGGGAAGTCGGCGTCGGCGACCTTGGTGACACTGAGCAACGGCATACAAGGAGTATAGATTCGCGGCGTCATGGGAGGATTCGGAGTTCGTGGGCGGCAGGCTCCAGGTTGCAGGTTCCAGGTTGCAGGCTCGATTTGGCTGGGTTCGAGCTGTTTTAGCATGGCCGGGTTGGGTTGCGACGCGCTGCGGACTAGAGTGGAAGGGTGCATAGCGTCGATTCCAAGCTCCTGCTGATTTCGTTGCTAGTGATGCTGGGAGTCGCCGCAGCGGTGGCGAGCTCATTAGCGCGGTCGGTGCGGTTCAAGCGGCTTTTGCTGCTGGAACACCGCAGCCGGGCCGAAACGCTGCGGTTGCTGGCGTGGATCTGCGTGCCGCTGGCGCTGGGTGTGTGGATTCGGGTGCGGGTGCCGAACTTTCTGGCGGCGGATATCTCGCTGGAGGCCACCGCGCTGCTGGGTCTGCTGCTGGGGCCGGGGTATGCGGCCCTGGGCGGGGCCGTGTTGGCTTTGCCGGCGCTCGGACACCATGAATGGCTTTCCTTGCCGGTGAACGTGGGTGTGGCTTGCCTATTTGGAGGGTTTCGGCGGTTTGCGGATGAGGAGACGATCTGGTCGTTTTCGCCGCTGGTGGATCTGAGCCTGTATCGCTGGGTGCGGCGGATGCTGCGGCGGCCGCAGTGGGACCGGCAGATCGGGCTGCTGCTGCTGCTGATGGCGACGCAGCTGGCGACGAGCGAAATTTCACGGTTAAAGCCGGGACTGTACTTCGATCTGCGCTCGCGCACGTGGTGGCTGCAGCTGCTGATCTGCGTGACCACACCGGTGACCGTGGGGATTCCGCTGAAGATCTGGAATGCGGTGCGGATCGAGCGCAAGCTGGAGGAGCAGAGCCGGCTGCTGCTGGAGGCGCGCCTTGACGCGCTCCAAAGACAGATCAATCCGCATTTCTTATTTAACACGCTGAACTCAATTGCGTCGCTGATCCGGTCGGAGCCGGAGCTGGCGCGGGAGATGATTGTGAAGCTGGGGCGAATTCTGCGAACGCTGCTGCGCGACCGGGATGCGTTTGTGCCGCTGGAGGAAGAGCTGCAATTTACCGACGATTACCTGGACATCGAGGTGATTCGGTTTGGGGACAAGCTGCGGGTGGTCAAGGAGATCTCCGATGAGGCGCTGGTGCTGGAGGTGCCGAGCATGCTGCTGCAGCCGCTGATCGAAAACAGTATCAAGCATGGGCTGGAACCGCGCATTTCAGGGGGTACGGTGACGCTGCGCGGGCGGGTGCAGGCCGGGCGATTGCTGCTGGAGGTGGAGGATGATGGCGTGGGCATGAGCCCGGACCGCGCGCCGGGCGCCGGAACGGGCCGCGAGAATGCGCCGGGGCGTGAGGGGTTCGGTATCGGCATGAGCAATGTGCGGGAACGTATGCAGGTGCTGTACGCCGAGGAGGGCGAGGTGGAGGTGGTCAGCCGGCCTGGGCGCGGCACGCGGGTGCGGCTGCTGTTGCCGGTGTTGCGGCGGGAGTTCGTGGGGTTGCGCAAGGCCCGGATGGAGCCGGCAGATAAACGCCATGAGCCGGGCGCAAAGCCGCTCAGTGACGGTCACCAGCCGCCTACCGAGAGCCGCATGACCCATTAGGTTGTCCGCTCCGGTCGAGTTGGCCCTCTCGTCGAGTTGACCTTCTCATTGAACTGCCCTTCTCGTCGAGTTGGCCTTCTCAAGGATGCATGTGGATGCGGGGAAGTAGCAGAAGGTCCTGGAGCCGTGCCTCCGGTGTCGACCTTCGGCAGGAGCGCGACGTCTGTTTGCTAGAATCAACCGGCGAGGGAACGATTTGACGGAGCTGGTGGAGAGCATCTTGGGCGCGGGCGGCGGGGCCGTTGCCGTGGATCGCAGGCCGCGGCTGGAGGATCGTTTGGACCACCGCATCGCTCAGGGAACGGGCGCACGAAAAGCTGGTCAAAGGGGAAGGCGGGAGCAGTCGATGACGGAGATTGTGGCAATTCGCGCACGGGAGATTTTGGATAGCCGCGGGAACCCGACGGTGGAGGCCGATGTTCTGCTGTCGGACGGCGTGCGCGGCCGGGCGGCGGTGCCCTCCGGCGCCTCAACCGGCGAGCACGAGGCTGTGGAGCTGCGGGACGGCGACAAGGAGCACTATCTCGGCAGGGGCGTGCTGCATGCTGTTGAAAACGTGGAGACGATTATCGCGCCGGAGCTGCAGGGGCTGGATGCCAGCAACCAGCGGCTAATTGATGCGACGATGCTTTCGCTGGACGGCACGGAGAACAAGGGCAAGCTGGGCGCGAATGCGATTCTGGCGGTGTCGATGGCTTGCGCGCGGGCGGCTGCTGAAGCCATTGGCCTACCACTGTATCGGTACCTGGGCGGTGTGAACGCGTGCCTGCTGCCGACGCCTATGATGAATATTCTGAACGGCGGCGCGCATGCGGATAATAACGTGGACTTTCAGGAGTTCATGGTGATGCCGGTGGGCGCGGAGAGCTTTTCCGATGCGCTGCGTTGGGGTACGGAGGTGTTCCACACGCTCAAAGGCGTGCTGAAGAAGCGCGGCTACAGCACGGCGGTGGGCGATGAGGGCGGGTTTGCGCCTTCGCTGAAGTCGAACGTGGAAGCCATTGAGGTGATTCTGGAGGCGATCGAGCTGGCGGGCTATAAGGCCGGCGACGAGATCGCGATTGCGCTGGACCCGGCGGCGAGCTCGTTCTTTGACAAGGCCAAGAACCGGTATGTCTTTCACAAATCGGACAAGAGTGAGAAGACCTCCGAGCAGATGGCGAGCTACTGGGAGAGCTGGACGCGGCAGTATCCGATTGTGTCGTTAGAAGACGGTCTGGATGAGAACGACTGGACCGGCTGGCGCATGCTGACCGACAAGATTGGCCGCAAGGTACAGCTGGTGGGCGATGACCTGTTTGTGACCAATACGAAGATCCTGCAGCGTGGGATCGATGAGGGTGTGGCGAACTCGATCCTGGTGAAGGTGAATCAGATTGGCACGATCTCCGAGACGCTGGATGCCATTGAGCTGGCGCGGCGCAATGGGTATTCGGCCATTATTTCTCATCGTTCGGGTGAGACGGAAGATACGTTCATCGCGGATCTTGCAGTGGGTACGGGGGCGGGGCAGATCAAGACCGGGTCGGCTTCGCGTACGGATCGGATTGCCAAGTATAACCAGCTGCTGCGTATTGAAGAAGAGCTTGGCGGCGCGGCGCTGTTTTTAGGGCGTACGGCCGTGAACTGCGCGGAGTAGCGCGGTGCTGAAGCTGTGTCTCACCGGTATGCTCGTTCTGCTTCCCGCATGGATGCGGGCTCAGCAGAGCGCGCCTGCGCCTACAGGGAATTCCACTACGGAGGCTGGAGCCCCGCCGCTGCATCCGGCTACCATCGATCAGATTCGGGAGTATCTATCGCTTCTGGGGCTAGAGCGCCTTACGCAGGAGCTTTTCAGCTCAAGTGTGAAAGCCATGCAGACGACAGCAGCGCCTTATTATCCCGAAAGCTTCTGGACTGATCTGGCTGCTGCGTTTCGCAAAATTGATGTTACCGCGATGGATGTACCGATTTACCAGAAGTATGTGTCGCAGGAGGAGATGGCGACGGTAATTGCGTTTTATCGTTCGCCCGCAGGTCACAAAATTCTTGCGCTGCAGCCAGTACTGACGAGCGACGCGAAAGTGATCATGCGTGCGAAAGGGGCCGAGATCGGTGCGGCGGTTTACGCTATGCATAAGGACGAGATCGAGTCAGCTAAGAAGAGATACGAGGGCCAGCAAAATAACAGTCCCGATAACAAGACTCCAAGGTGACCACCTTTGCCTAAATCTGGGCCTGTACTTCTGACAATCCTTGACGGTTGGGGCTACCGTGCGGAGACGCATGGCAATGCCATTGCGCTCGCGCGGAAGCCGACCTATGACAAGCTGCTGCGCGAGTATCCGCACACGTTGATCCGGGCGAGTGAGCAGTTTGTGGGCTTGCCGGATGGGCAGATGGGGAACTCCGAGGTGGGGCATTTGAACCTTGGTGCGGGCCGTGTGGTGCGAATGGATATATCCCGCATCGATGCGGCCATCGCCACGGGCGAGTTCTTTGAGGACCCTACGATTGTGCGGGCGATGGAGGTGGGGGCGCAGGAGGGGCAGGCGCTGCACCTGATCGGACTGGTGTCGGATGGTGGGGTGCATTCGCATCAGCGGCATCTTTGGGCGTTGTTGCGGATGGCCGCGATGCGTGGGTTGAAGCGCGTTTTCGTACATGCCTTCATGGATGGGCGCGATACGATGCCGACCTCTGGCGCGGGGTATTTGACAGAGCTCGCTGCGAAGTTTGCGGAGTATGGTGTGGGGCAACTGGCAAGTGTGAGCGGGCGGTATTTTGCGATGGACCGCGATCTGCGCTGGGAAAAAGAGCACAAGGCCTTCAACGCCATGGTGCATGGGCAGGCTGAGGGCGGGGCTTACGTCGATGCGATTGCCAGGGTGCGCGAGAGCTATAACAACGGCGTGACGGATGAGTTCGTTGAACCGTTTGTTTGCGTGGATGAGGCCGGGGAGCCTGTTGCGCGGATCAGCGATCGCGATGCGGTGATTTGTTTTAACTACCGGTCGGACCGGGTGCGGCAGATTGCGCGGGTGCTGGCGCGGCGTAGTGGCTTGACCAAGAACGCGGGTATCGAGCTGCCCAAGGCGGATGAATTGGAGCTGGAGATCGCGCGTGAGGACTGCCCGGCGGATCTGCATTTCGTAACGATGACGCGGTACGATCCAAAGTTCACTCTGCCCGTGGTGATCCCGCCGGAGAGCATGGATAACCTGCTGGCGAATGTGATGGCCAAGCATGAGCTGCGGAACCTGCGCGTGGCCGAGACGGAGAAGTATGCGCATGTGACGTACTTCTTTAACGGCGGCATTGAGAAGCCGTTTCCGGGCGAGGATCGGGAGCTGGTGCAGTCGAAGAAGGTGGCGACCTATGATCTGGCGCCGGAGATGTCATGCGAGGGCATTGGCGACATTGTTGAGCGGCAGTTAGGGGATCGGGCGTTCGATGTGATAATCGTGAATTTTGCGAACGCGGACATGGTAGGGCACTCGGGCAAGATGGAGCCGACGGTGAAGGCGGTTGAGGCCGTGGACGCGCAGTTGGAGCGCATTTACAAGGCGGTGCGGGCGGCGGGGGCGAGTTGGATCGTCACGGCCGATCATGGGAATGCGGAGATGCTGATCGACCCGGTGAGCGGTGGGCCGCATACGGCGCATACGACCAATCCCGTGCCGTTTTTGCTGGTTTCGGAGGCTGGTAGGAACGTGGGTTTGCGCGAGGGTGGATCGCTGCGGGATATTTCTCCGACGATTCTTAGTCTGCTGGAACTGAATCTTCCGGGGGAGATGACGGGCGGGGACCTGCGCGTAGTCTAGAG
>CAXTBJ010000035.1:14924-18956 GCA_964242585.1 uncultured Bryocella sp. | reverse complement strand
TGAGATGCGATGGGTGAAGGACGTTGGGTACTGCTGATTGCCAGTGAGCTGGGCGGCACGGAGTCGGTTTCGGACCGCGCGATGGAGCGTCTCGTGGACGCGATCGGCAAAGAGGGATACGAGGTTGTACGCACCTCCACGCCCGAAGACGGCTTGTCGCTGGTGAACTCGGACCCGTCCTACAGCACGATTCTGCTGGATTGGGATTTAGAAGGGGATAACCAGTTCGCCGAACATGCGGCACTGCAGATTTTGCGCGCGGTACGGCGGCGCAACAAGAAGATTCCGATTTTTTTGATTGCGGATCGCACCCTGGTGAGCGAGTTGCCGCTTGAAGTGGTGCGGCAGGTGCACGAGTATATTCACCTATTTGGCGACACGCCTGCGTTCATCGCCAATCGTGTCGATTTTGCGGTGGAGCGGTATCATGAGGCGCTGCTGCCGCCGTATTTTCGTGAGTTGAAGAAATATACCGATCAGGGGGCGTATTCGTGGGACGCGCCGGGGCACATGGGCGGCGTAGCGTTTTTAAAGCACCCGATCGGTATGGAGTTTCACCGCTTTTTTGGCGAGAATCTGCTGCGGGCGGATCTGGGGATTTCTACGGCGCCGCTGGGGTCGTGGCTGGATCACATTGGGCCTCCTGGGGATTCGGAGCGCAATGCGGCGCGGATCTTTGGGGCTGACTGGACGTTCTATGTGCTGGGAGGGTCATCGACCTCGAACCAGATTGTTGGCCATGGTGTCATCGCGAACGACGATATCGTGCTGGCGGATGCGAACTGCCACAAGTCCATCGCGCATGTGCTGACGGTGACGGGCGCGCGGCCGGTTTACTTCAAGCCGACGCGCAACGGGTACGGCATGATCGGACTGGTGCCGCTGTGGCGGTTCAAGCCGGAGAGCGTGCAGGAGCTGATCGCGAAGAGCCCGTTCACGCCGGATGCGCACTCGCAAAAGCCCACGTATGCGGTGGTGACGAACTCTACCTATGATGGGCTGTGCTACGACGTGAACAAGGTGGTGAACCAGCTGAAGCAGAGTGTGCCGCGGGTGCACTTTGATGAGGCCTGGTATGCCTATGCGAAGTTTCACGAGCTGTACGAAGGCCGCTATGCCATGGGCGTGGCCGACGACATGCCGGACCGGCCGGCGATCTTTGCGGTGCAGTCCACGCACAAGATGCTGGCGGCATTTTCGATGGGTTCGATGGTGCATGTGAAGCTGAGCGATCGCGCACCGCTGGACTTCGACCAGTTCAACGAGGCGTTCATGATGCATGGAACGACCTCGCCGTTCTATCCGCTGATCGCGTCGCTGGATGTGGCGGCGGCCATGATGGATGAACCGGCCGGGCACACGCTGATGGATGAGACGATCCAGGATGCGGTGAGCTTTCGCAAGGCGATGAGCTCGGTGGCGCACCGGCTGCGGCGCGCGGCCTCGAACGGCGATGGTTGGTTCTTTAAGCTATACCAGCCCGAGCTGGTGATCGATCCCGAGACCGACCAGAGCTATGTGTTGGAAGAGGCGCCGGATAAGCTGCTGATGACCGAGCCGAGCTGCTGGACGCTGAAGCCGGGCGACAGCTGGCATGGCTATCAGGACGCCGACATCGCGGACGAGTATTGCATGTTAGACCCCACCAAGGTGACGATTCTGCCGCCTGGCCAGAATGCGCAGGGCTTGATTGAGCCGTGGGGTATACCGGCGGCGATTCTGGTGGAATTCTTGGATGGACGCCGCGTGGAGATCGCGCGCAACGGCGACTACACGGTGCTGATCCTGTTCTCCGTGGGGACCAGCAAGGGCAAGTGGGGTGCGCTGCTTGAGAACCTTTTCGAGTTCAAGCGGCTGTATGACACCGATGCCGAGTTGAGCGAGGCCATGCCCGAGCTGGTGACGCGGTTTCCGGCGCGCTATCGCGGGGTGACACTGCGTGAGTTGTCTGACGAGATGCATGCGGCCATGGTAGAGCTGAACCTGCCGGGGCTGGTGAACGCGGCCTGCGATGAGGACTTCGATCCCGTGCTGACGCCGGCGCAGTCATATCAGAAGCTGGTGCGCGGCGAGACCGAGAAGGTGCCGTTCGGCGAGATGGCCGGCCGTGTCGCGGCGGTGATGCTGGTGCCGTACCCGCCGGGCATCCCGATGTGCATGCCCGGGGAGCGGTTGGGTGATCCAAATAGTCCGGTGATGAAGCTGATTCTGGCGATGCAGGAGTTCGGGCGACGTTTCCCGGGTTTTGAGCGCGAAACCCACGGGATCGAGGTGGACGCCGAAGGCAGTTACTGGATGCGTGCGGTGATCGAGGAAGGGCAGGTGCGGAAGCAAGAGCCGGCGTTCGTGGCGGTGCCGGACCCGCAGCCTTTGCGCGACAGGCCGCTGCGGCATTCAACGTCTTAGAGGCGTTGTACGTTCTAGGTTGTACGTTTTACGTGCTCGTTGTTAGAGTGCCCGGCGATTTTCGAGGGCGCGGGTCATGGTGACCTCGTCGGCGTACTCAATGTCGCTACCGGCGGGGACGCCTGTGGCGATGCGCGTGAGGCGGAGTTCGGGATGGAGCTTGTGGGTCTCGTCGGCGAGGAAGCGGGCCGTGGCTTCGCCTTCGGTGGTGGGCGAGGTGGCGAGCACGATCTCTTCGGCGTCCTCCAGACGCGGCCAGAGATTGCCAAGGCGCAGCTGCTCCGGGCCAATCCCGTTGACAGGGGAGAGCGTGCCGTGGAGCACATGGTAGACGCCTGTCCAGCTGCGGGTTTTTTCGATGGAGTCGATGTTGGTGGGCTCCTCGACGATGCAGATCAGGCGTCGATTGCGGGAGGGGCTCGTGCAATAGCCGCATGGGTCGATGTCGGTGACGTTGTTACAGACCGAGCAGAGGCGAAGCGCCTGTTTGAGCGCGCGAATCGATTCGGCCAAGGCGTTGGCATCGCCGTCGGTGGAGCGCAGGATGTGGAAGGCGAACCGCTGCGCGGACTTGGTGCCGACGCCGGGCAGCTTGCGGAGTTCGTCAATGAGGCGCGCCATGGGCGGCGCGTAGCGGATGGGCATGTGGATTGTGAGTTGCAGTGAGTTGCTAGCTATTCGTTGCTAGTTGCTAGAAGGTGCGTGGTACTGGATAGCCTTTTTGGGGTGCGGGGTAGCGATGACTCAACTAAGAACTAACAACTAGAAACTTCTAGAAGTCAGGCAGCCCCAACCCGCCCAGCATGTCGCCCGTGGAAGCCTCCATGGCGGCATCGGCTTTGCGGCCTGCGTCGTTGACGGCGACCAGGATGAGGTCTTCGAGCAGGGTGATATCGCCGGCGGCGGCGGAGGCGGCAGCGGGGGCAATGATGAGTTTCAAGAGCTCTTTGCGGCCGTTCATGCGAACCTCGACGGCACCGCCGCCGGAGGAGCCCTCGACGACCAAGGCCGTGAGACGGTCCTCCATGGATTCGCGCATGGCGGCTGCCTGGGAGAGCATTTCACTCATCTTGTCGAAGTCCATGGGATCGTGTGCCTTTCTGCAACGAGTGGTAGTCGATGACTTGGATGCGGGCGAACTGTACCGTCGTGCTGCGCAATCCGGCGTGCTTCCAGTCAGTCATGCCTGCGCGAATCGTCCATCTCAGTCTTTATTTCGCAGATCGATGACATTGGAGATGTCGGCGGAGAACAATCTGCGCGCTTCCTGCACCAAAGGATGATTTTCGGCCAGCTCCGCAGCGCTGCCGGCAAGGGCGGGGCGCGATTTTTTTGGCCCGTTGCCGTTGAGCTTCGCGGGTGCGCCCGGGAGCAGCTCCAAGGTGAGCCCTTCCGGACCATGTGTGCGCAATATGGCTTTGATGAGCTTGTCAGCCTCCGCGTTGATCACAACGGGGAGCATGGTCTTGGAAACAGAGGTTTGCACCTGGAGGGTATTGCCGTCCCGGGTCCATGTGGCCTCTTCGAGCTGCTCGGCCGCGGAGGTCTGACCTTTGGTGCCCATTAGAGCGGCGACGACCGCGGCTTGGAGCGCCTGAAGGTCGGGATGGCCGCCGTCGGGATGGC
>CAXTBJ010000035.1:0-14824 GCA_964242585.1 uncultured Bryocella sp. | reverse complement strand
GCGACGACCGCGGCTTGGAGCGCCTGAAGGTCGGGATGGCCGCCGTCGGGATGGCTGCCCGAGGTTGCCGGGCTTGCAGCCTCACGGGCCTCTGCGGAAAGGGCAGGCGTTGAAGGTAATGGATCTGCAGGTATTTGGTTGCGTTTTGGAAGTTCGGCAGGTCCAGAATCGTCCGGCGCTTTAGACGGGGGATTGAGGATTTGGGGGGAGGTGGTTTCGTCTGGAGAGACGGATCTTAAAGATGGGTTTGACTGTGACTGAGATTGTGCCTGCCGCTGTTCGACGCTGTTCGCGGGTGGGGACGGGACAGTCTGCGAGATTGGTGCCGCAGGTGCCGGCGACGGTATTCGAACGGCGGCGGAGGATTTTGTGGAAGCTGGAACTACGGGCTTGGTTTTGGCTTGCGTGGGGGCGGCCGGCTTGCCTGGAGCGGGTGCTACCCCCAGTTGACTCAGAATTTCCTCCAGAGGCACCAGCCGCTGTGCATGGACCAGCTTTAAAAGGCCGAGTTCAAAATGGAGGCGCTGTTCCTGGCGGTAGCCCAGGTCGTCGAAGGTACGCAACAGGATGTTCAGGAACCGCGAAAGCTCCTCTTCCGAGAAGTTTTGGGCGGAGCGGGCGGCACGGCGGCGCTCTTCGGTGGAGATCTGGAGCAGCTCGGCGGCGAGGCCGGTGGCGTCGGCGTCGGGAGCGAGGTTTGTGACCTTAGCGACGACGCAGTTGCGCAAAAAGCGGACGAACTGGCGCGCGATGGCCTGCGGGCCATTGCCGGCGTCGAGCAGAACGCCCAATGTGCCCAGAACGGCGGCGGAGTCGTTCGCGTGGACGGCGGTAAGGATCTCTTCAAAGACGACGTTCGAAACCGCGCCCATGAGCTCGCGGACTTCGGTGAGTTCTACGTGCGGGCGGCCGTCGGTGGTCTGCGGGGCGGAGGCGATGGCCTGGTCCATGATGGACAGGGCGTCGCGCATGGAGCCGTCGCCCGCCTCGGCCAGGAGTCCCAGCGTGGCGTCGTCGACGTCGATGGCTTCATCGAGGGAGATTTTGCGCAGCTGGCCGACGATGTCGTCGAGCTTGACGGCGTGAAAGCTGAAGTGTTGACAGCGCGAGCGGATAGTCTGCGGGATGTCCTCGGGCTGCGTGGTGGCCATCATGAAGATGATGTGCGCGGGCGGCTCTTCGAGGGTTTTGAGCAGGGCATTGAAGGCGGCATCGGTGATCTGGTGCGCTTCATCGAGCAGAATGATTTTGAAGCGGTCGCGGGCGGGGCTGTAGCGGGCGGCGTCGCGCAGCTCGCGAATCTCGTCGATGCCGCGGTTGGTGGCGGCGTCGATTTCGAGCATATCGACGGCGTTGCCGGCGCGAATTTCGAGACAGGAGTCGCAAACGAGGCAGGGCTCGGGGGTGGGCCGTTCAGGGCTGCCGATCTCGTGCCGGCAGTTGAGCGCCGAGGCCAGGATGCGGGCGATGGTGGTCTTGCCGATGCCGCGATGGCCGCTGAAGATGTAGCCGTGCGCTATGCGGTCCTGCGCGAGCGCGTTCAGCAGCGTACGCGTGACGTGGTCCTGCCCGACAACATCGGCGAAACGGAGCGGGCGGTACTTGCGGGCTAGAACCTGGTAGGCCATCGGGCAGGTTTGATTCTACCGTCTCGGCCTTACGTAGAGGCTGTGCGATGGTCGCAAAGCTCGCCCATCGCCTGAGCTGCCCCAATCCGGGGTTTGTTAACTAGGGAGAACCCACCTTGGAGCGCAAACCCGCTATTTGATGGCCCGCCATGCTTCGGCTTAGGCGCATATCGTCTTGAGTCAACACTAAGGCGACTACGTCTTCCTCAGAGGTGCCCATGATGGATGCAAGCCGCTCTATGCTCCTCCATCTGTATTTGGGATTCTCAAGTGCTTCCCGAAGCCGGTGTGTCCTGGCGTCAAAATCGGGGCAGATACGACTACAACAGGATTACCGACGGACGTTGCAGCTTGGCTTGGTACCGCATTAGGTTGGATGTACGGGGCCAAGGAGGATGAGCCCTTGAGATTCTTAGCTCCTTCTTTAGAGATTCGACGTCTTCTTTTATAGGGTCCAGTTCTTGGCTTACTGCGGCTGAAAGATTACTGATCCTCACACTCTGGTCCTTACCCCAAGCGATCGTTAGTTCACCACGAGAGAGCAAAGTTCCGAGCGAGTCAAAGAAGACAGCAACCAAGCACACGACAAGAATGAATGTGAGGAAGGGCTAATCCAGCAGTTTGGAAGTTAACAGTGGCTCGTAAAAACCGCGAAGGCCACGGAGAAGGAAGCCGGCGATGAACGTGAGCAACACAATAACGCCTACAACTCGCACGCCATAACTTCTCTTCATTTGTCAGCACTCCAGTCCGAGACATAAAGTCAGAAAGGTCTTAGTCTTAAAACCGTTTTCTCTTCAGCAGCTTGGCGCGGCGGGTGAGTTCTGCTTCGGAGTACATGGTGCCGCGGCAGGCTTTATCACCGCAGTAACAGGGAGCCTCATCTTCGAGGTCGGAGTCGTAGAGGTGGTAGTTGTAGACGAGCTCTTCGCCCGGAGCGATGTCGCGTAGGGCCGTGATGAAGATGCGCTCGTCGATCTCCTCGGTTTCGCAGTTGGCCGCGCAGGAGTGATTGATGAACATGGCTGTCGAAAAGCCGTCGATAACCATGTCCTTGTCACCGAAGCCGAAGAGGTAGGTGACCGGGCGACCGCCGTAGCGCTCGTCGGCGTCGGCTTTGGGAATGCGCGGGCCGTCGTATTCGACGACAATCTGCCCGGCGCGAATGGGATCGAGGCTGTAACAGCCGGCGGCGTGGATGGCGGAGGAACGCACGATGAGGCGTGGTGGGAGTCGTGCCGGAATACGGACGGAGCGGCTGGAAACGGGAGCACGGCGCGGCATGCGGGCGAGTATAGCAGTGGATAAGGCGGTGAGCTCGGGCGCTGACGTGGCAGATGGTTCGGGGCGCTTGCCCGGGGAGTCTTACCACCAGGGAGATATTGTTCCAGGATGGCCGACGTGAGAGCCAGGTGTGAGAGCCAAAGGAGGCGTAGGCGGCCCGGGTACCGTCTAATAAAGTACATGGACCTTTTTGCGAAACGGCGGCTGGTTGTGGGCGCAATCGTCGTGCTGGCCGGGTGGCGCGCGTCCCAGGCCCAGAGCCCGACGAACTGCTCCCTAATGAAGGATGCGCAGGGCAATCTGGTCGTGGACCCTCGATGCCCGACCACCACGGCTCCGGGCACGCCCAATCCACAAAGCCCGGGTGCTGCGGGCGCTACACCGCCGCCAGCCGGCGCCGCCCAGCGGTTTCCCTATCCGGGAGAGGATAAAGGGGAGACCCCGGTCGATGCACCGGCCCCGCCTGCGTCCGGTTTACCCGCAGCTCCGGCTGCCGGGCCGGTTCCCCCTTCAGGAAACGCGGGTACAACGCCCGCGCCGGCTCACCCTGGAGGCCAGACCGGGGGCAGTCCTGCTGCCAAACGGTTCCCATATCCGGGGGAGACGGATACAGACTCTGTCCCGTCGGCCAATACACCCACAGCACGCCAGCCCTTGCCGGGGCAGCCGCCTTTGAGCGATGCGGGCAGCTCGGGGTCGTCCTCGAGCAGTTCCAGCTCGAGTTCCGGTTCAGGCGCGCCGGCGGACGATACGGGTTCCCCCAACGCGGCGGCGGGTGCGTCGGCAAAGGACGCCACAGACCCCGACGCGGCCGCAGCCCCAAGGCGGAACCGTCACAAGCTGCCGGCTGTAGCACGGCTCAGCCCCTCCGAGCAGGAGCAGGAGGATGTGCAGGTTGCCGGTTTTTATCAGAATGATGGGAACTTCAGGGGAGCGTATGACCGCGCGAAGGATGCGGTGTCGCTGGATGCGGACGATCCGGCGGCCCATCTGGCGCTGGCGGACTCGGCCCGCAAGCTGGGCAGGCTGGATGAGGCGGAAAAGGCGTATCGCCAGTGTCTAACGCTGGACCCGGTGCCGAAACAGCGGAAAAAGGCGGAGCAGGCCCTGAAGGAGATGACCGGCGGCGGGCTGTGAACGACTTTCGATGTGGTCCGGTCTGATGTGGTTCGGTCTGTTGACGGGCATATTCGTCGGGAGCAATCCGGATTCCCTCCGGGAATGACCGCAAAAGGGCAATGTCGATGGCAGGTCCTTCAGGCCAAGGGGACGTTCGCTTACGGGGAGAGCTAGTCGTAAAAGGCCTAGTCGTGAGGCCTAAGGAGCGATGCGAGGTTGAAGAAGCGGTGGGCCCGGCGAACATCCTGGCCGATCTGGGCACGCAGGGCTTCGGGGGTGGGAAAGCGCTGTTCGCCTCGCAGGCGTTTGAGGAAGGTGAGACGTAGGGGAGTGGTTTCGGAGAGATTCAACGGTTCGAAGTCGAAGAGATGGGTCTCGACCGCGTAGGAATCGGCCCCGAAGGTGGGACGATTGCCCGCGTTGGTCACGCCACGAAAGATGCGCGCTCCGACGCCTTCGCCGATTTGCAGGGTGGTGATGTAAACCCCGTGGCCGGGCAGGAGTTCGGGATAAGGGGCGAGATTGACGGTCGGGACGGCGTAACGCGTGCCGTAGCCGCGACCCGAGGCCGGGGTGCCGTCAATGGTGTAGGGGCGGCCGAGCAGCACGCGGGCGGCGCTCACGTCGCCGGCCGCGATGAGCCGGCGAATGCGGCTGGAGGAGACGGGAGCGCCGCGGCGCAGCACCGGCTCGTAGGCCATCACGCGAAAGCGGAGCTCTTTGCCCAGGCGGGAGAGGCCGTCGATATCGGCTTCGGCGCGGTGGCCGAAGCGGAAGGTCTCGCCCTCGTGGATCTCCAAGGTGTGCAGGGCTCGGCAAAGAACGGACTCGGCGAACCGGCGGGCAGTGAGCAGGCGCAATTCATCGTTGAAGGGCAGAACAAGGGTGAGATCGACGCCGGTGGCGGCGAGGAGCTCGAGTTTGCGCGGCAGAGGGGTGAGCAGCGGCGTGCGGGCCGTGGCCTGGAGAACGTGCGTGGGGTGCGGATCAAAGGTGATGACGACCGAGCGGGCCCCCAAAGCGCGAGCCCGGGCATTTACGGACGCGATGACCGTTTGATGACCGCAGTGCACGCCATCGAAGTTGCCGATGGTGACCACGGAGGGCGTGGCGGTGGGGCCGAGTTCGGCGAGGGAGCGGGCGATCAACATGGGCTAGGCGGTTTGGGCGCTGAGGGGATCTTCAGCGATCCCGAAGGTGAGTTGCTGGCCGTCGTGGGCGAGCTGGATGGGCGCGGGCAGGGAGCGGTTGGTGGTTTCGTGATCGAGATCGTGGCTGATGTGGGTAAAAAAAGCGCGTTTTGGGCGAAGTTGCTGCACCAACTGCACCGATTTGGCCAAGTGGGCATGGCTGGGGTGCGGCTCGCGGCGCAGCGCGTCGAGGATGAGAATGTCGAGGCCCTCCAGAAGCGCAAGGCTCTCCTCGGGAATATCGTTCATATCCGTGAGGTAGGCGGCGGAGCCGAAACGGTAGCCGGTGATGGTATCGCGCCCGTGGGTGACGGGGATGCGCTGAAACGTGGCACCGAAGAGCTCGATGCCGATGCCGGGTTCCGATGGGATGCGGTGGAGTGTGACGCGGGCGCTGGTGGGATAGCGGTCGACCTTGCGGAAGGTGTACTCGAAGATGCGCTCCAGGATGTCGGCGGTGTTGTTATCGGCGTAGAGGGGCAGGTCAGCGCCTTTGCCGAAGGAGAGTGGGCGCAGGTCGTCCATGCCGAGGACGTGGTCGGCGTGGCCGTGGGTATAGAGCACGGCGTCCACGCGATTCAGATTTTCGCGCGTAGCCTGAGCATGAAAGTCGGGGCCGGTGTCGATGAGCACCTTACGACCGTTGTAGGACACAAGGACCGAGGGCCGGGTCCGGCGGTTGTGGGAGCCGGGCAGCCGCGCGTCCGTGCAAACCGCGCAGCCGCAGCCGAGGGTGGGTACGGCCATGGAGGTGCCGGTGCCGAAGAAGGTGAGGGTTGCCTGCATGGCGGGCGCGGGGCTAACGAACGATTCGCGGGCCGCCGGCCCCGGGTATGGGAGGCATACCGGGGAGACCGGGGCCTGTGGGCTGGCGTTGCGCGGCCTGCCGGGCGAGGGCCTGCGTGATCTCGAGAAAGCCCATGCGGAGATCGAAGAGGGCCGATTGCAGCAGCCGATCCTCGTCCGGGGTGAGATTGCCCGCCGATTTTTCGGCGACGACGGCAAGCATGTCGATGGTCTGCCGGGCACCGAGAACGTCGATACGGGGCTGCTCACCCGGCTGGGTACCGCCGCCGAGCAGGAGCAGGGCTTGCGTATAGAGCGACTGGGTGAGGCGCTCAAAGCTCATGGGCGGCATGCGTTCGCCTCCCGGGTCGGCCGCGCGAAGGGCAGTGTCGAGGCGGTCGACGGTGGCCTGGTAGGCGCGCAGGGCGTCGGCGGCGTCTTCGGCGGTGGGACCGGGGGCAAGGGATGGGTCGATCTCGTCCGCCAAGCTCGCATCGTTCGCGTAAGGGTCGGTATCCGCCGCAGTGTTCAGGCTCTGATCGAAAACCCCGGACTCAGGTAGATCCGTGAGCTGCTCGAGCGCAGGTGTGGAGATGTCGAGGACGGCCTGTTCGGGGCCTTGTGTTGCCGTGGCCTGCGGATCGGGTACCAACTGAGGACCGCCGTGCGCTTCAAGGGGGCCTGTGGAAGCGGAGCCCGAAGGGCTGTCATGGCGGAGTTCGCCTTCGGCGGTGAATTTGCGGCGGTCGTTTACTACGAAGGTCGGGGTATCGGGCATACGTTATCTCTCTCGGGCTTGGATGCACTTAGCAGGAGCGGGGTGTCGCGGTACCGCCGGGATAGCTGAGGGGGGCTTCGGCGGCGTGAACTCCCAGGACCTCGCGGCGAACGTAGCCCAGGGCAAGGAGTTCAGGACCAGATCCACGGTCTATCTGCGTGGCGCTGGTGAGCTCGCCCGCGGGCTTGCCCTTGGCTTCAAGGACAGCAGGCAGGGTGGGGCGGTCGCCTTCCAGGCGCAGGAGGGTGAAGAGACGATTGACCTGGCCGCGCGAGCGGATGCGCTCGACGATCTCCTGGCCGAGATAACAGCCTTTGCTGAAGTGCAGGGCGTGGGTCTGGGCGGTCTCCTGCGGGAGCTCACGGTCGCGGATATCGGTACCGAAGCGCGGACTGCCGGCGAGGATACGAAGCTGTTCCAGCGTTTCGGCGGAGATCTCCGGGACATTTCGCCGATTGAGCTCCTGTTGCAAGGCGGCGAGGGTGGCGGCGGCGGCGCGGAGCTCGAAGCGCGGCGTGGTGGAGGCCGGGGTGAGCAGAAGCACAGGGCCGTGGGGTGTGTCGGCGTGGGCCAGACGGAGCGGGTCGGGCGTGGGAAGGTCAAGTCCGGCGAGCAGTTCAGGGGCCGACGGGCCCAAGAGAAGAAGGGTGGACTGGTCTTCGAGGGCCGGGATGAGCTCGACGTCATCCATGATGATGTAACGGTCCAGGTGGGCCTGGATGGTTCCGATCTGGGCGGCATCGGTAGCCAGAAGAAACGTCGCCGGGTCTGCCGGTAGCTCGCCGGGTTCACGGAAGAGCAGGCAATCGCCCTGGATGCGGCCCTGGGCATTCAGCAGGAAGTTGTAGTTGCCTTCTCCGGGGGCGAGCGTCTGGGCGGCGTTGGTGACCATGCCGTTGAGCCAGCGCGCGGCATCGGTGCCGGAGACACGCAGGAAGGCGCGGTCGGTCAGCGTGGTAAAAGCGGCCCGGTGGAGGGCGGCGGCGAGTTCATTTTGTTCCAGTGGCATTCCGTTCCTTAGATGTTGTCAGCGGGGGCGCGGCATGGGCATTTCCACGAAAGGCACAGACCGTCGATCTTTGTTGTGAGACTGAGGGCTCTCGTGTCTCACCTTGGGACACCCGCGAGCTACCGGAACTGCGTACACTTAGCCTTGTGGGCCGGAGGTCGTCCGTTTTGACGTTGCGTTGCGGGTTGGGTGTGTGGATGGCGGCATGGATTCTGGGAACGGTTTGTCGGGCGGCCGGAGCGCAGGTGAGCGCACCCGCAAAACCGCTGCCGCCCGGCACGGTCGGTTCGGGAGCGGCTGCGGCCGCCGCGGGGAGCCAGACGGGTGTGACACCGCCGGTACTCGAGTCGGGCCAGACGAATATCACCATAGACACCAAGCGCCTGACCAAGGTGCAGGAAGACCAATTGCTGGCCGATGCGGAGGAGATCTTTCGCTTTGCAAGCAAGGACACAGGGCTGCCGATCGATCATCCGGTCAAGAAGGTCTTTATCTCGCGCGATGAGGTAAACAAGGAATTGCGCAAGCGGTTTGACGAGGACAAGGGCAGCAAAAAGATGGAGCAGAGCGAGCTGGTGCTGAAGAAGTTCGGCCTGCTGGACCGGGACTTCAATCTGCGGCCCTTTCTGCTGAGCCTTTTGACCGAGCAGATCGCCGGATTTTACGATAACAAGACCAAGACAATGAATCTACTCGACTGGGTGCCGGTGGACGAGCAAAAGCCGGTGATGGCGCATGAGCTGACCCACGCGCTGCAGGATCAAAAGGTAGATCTGAAGCATTGGGAGGACACCGAACCGGAGGGCATCGCGAAGAACGCCGCCGAGGATAACAAGCACATCCAGACCGATGAGGACGACACAGCGCGGGACGCGGTGCTGGAGGGCCAAGCGATGGTGAGCTTTGCCGACTACATGCTGCGGCCCACCGGCAAGACGCTGAAGGACATGCCGCAGATGGCGCAGATGCTGGCGGGGGGGTCGTCCGATATGGGGGACTCACCGGTGTTGGCGCGGGCGCCGCTGGTTTTGCAGCAGAGCTTATTGTTTCCCTACACGAGCGGTCTTCTGTTTGAGCAGGCGGTGTTGATCCAGGGCGGGCCGAAGCTGGCATTCGCGGGGGTGCTGGAGGCGCCGCCGACGGCAAGTGCGCAGATTCTGCATCCGGAGAAGTACCTGAGCCATGCGCCGGTGCCGGTAATGTCGTTGCCCGATGTGCATCCGATGCTTTCGGCAGCCGGCTACGAGCCGTACGATGTGGGCGTGATGGGCGAGCTGGATGTGCGGATGACGGCAGAGCTGTTCGGCGGCAAACCACTGGCCGAGGCGCTCGCACCCAACTGGGATGGCGGTATCTACTACGCGGCCCAGCGCAAGAATGCGACGGCGCAGCAGAAAGGCACGACGGCGTCCCTGGCACTGCTCTATGACTCGCACTGGAAGAACGACGACTCCGCGCTGAGTTTCTTCCATGTCTTTGAGGAGGAGCTGCCACGCCAGTATGACGGGTTGAAGCGTCGGCAAACCGAGGAGACCGGCGATGATGAGCGCGTATTTTCGAGCGCCGAGGGTGACATTCTGCTGCGACGCGAGGGAAGCCGTGTGTGGGTGAGTGAAGGGTTTGAATTGCCCCTGGCACGCAAGCTGCGGACCGTGGTGGATGGAGCCCAGGGCATAGGGCCGGTGCTGCAGGCGCGGGTGCCAGACACGGATTTGATAGGCGGCCTCTCGAGATGGATGGGCAGTTTTGGGATGATGCGGGTGGCATTGAATTTGTGTCAATAGTTGGGGCACACGAGTTTAGGGCACACGCCGGAGGTAAATAGCTGTTCCGGTTGGCGACGCCCCAAATCTCAAACTGCCTTCATGAGAGTCAGGTACACGCAAGAGCCTAATTCTTTACGTTCTAGTTCTTTACGTTCATGGCCTCCGAATCGACGGCCTTCTTGCCTGTTACCCCTTCAAGACCCGCTAGAACTCCACGATAGTCACTCTTGTCGCATTGCATGGCAAAGCCGCCCTTCTGCTCCGCGTTTGCCCACGTGATGCCCACAAAATGCTTCTTAGATTTGCTGAGAGCGAGCAATGCCCCCAGACCCAAAGAAAAGACAGCTAATCCTATCGCGGCCCCTACGCGCCGATGCACGTCCTGCCCGTAAGAGATCTCAGTCACACTTCCTGCAGGAATAGTCGTAAGTGTTTCTTTCCCGCTGACAATTCGTATCTGATCCGGGTCTATGACAAGGCGAGCGGTAGCACCGGTCTTTAAACCAGGCAGGGAGCCGCCGTCATACACCACCTTGTACCCGTTATCAGCGGCAAATGCTGTCGGCGGCAGAAGAAGGCACAATAAAAGCACGATGAAACGTCTCAAGACCAAGCTCCTAATGAATTGTCATCAACCTTAGCGTTGTCACCCTCCCGAGTACACTAGCTCCTTCGTGGTAAGTCGCTCTACTTTAGGGCTAAGATAAAGCGTCTATCTGCGTGAGTAAGAAGGCGTAATCGAAGGCGATCTCTTTGAGATAGTCATACCGGCCGGAGGCGCCGCCGTGGCCGGCTTCCATGTTGATATGCAATAGCAGGGGCTGGTCGGGGTTGGTCTTCAGCGTACGGGCGCGAGCTACATATTTCGCGGGTTCCCAGTACATAACCTGCGAGTCATTGAGCGAGGTTTTGACAAGCATGGCGGGGTAGGCGCCGTGCCCGAGGTTGTCGTAGGGCGAGTAGGAAAGCATGTAGCGGAAGGCCTCCGGCTCGTTAGGATTACCCCACTCCTCGTACTCGGCGACGGTCAGCGGGAGGCTGGCGTCGAGCATTGTGTTCATCACATCTACGAAGGGAACATGCGACAGCACGGCGCGGAAGAGGGCGGGTTTCCCCTGGGCCTTGGCAAGGTTCACGACCGCGCCCATGAGCAGGCCGCCGGCGGAGCCGCCCTCAATGGCGACGCGGGCAGGATCGCCGTAGCCTTCTGCGGTGAGATACTCCACCGCTTCGATGAAGTCGGTGAAGGTATTGCGTTTCTGCATCATTTTGCCGGCATCGTGCCAAGGATCGCCGAGCTCGCCGCCGCCACGGATGTGCGCGTAGGCGACGACGAGGCCGCGGTCGAGCAGCGGCAGGCGCGAGGCCGAAAAGCCCAGCGGCAGCGGATAGCCGTAGCTGCCGTAGCCGTAGACGTACAGCGGCGCGGTGCCGTTTTTAGTGAATCGATCTCTGCGATACACCAGGGAGACGGGAACTTCGGTGCCGTCATGAGCCGTGAACCAGAGGCGCTCAGAGCCGTAGCGTGAGGCGTCGAAACCGCCCGGGACGTTCTGCTGCTTCAGCAGCGTGGACTCACCGGTCGCCACGTCATAGCGGAAGACCGAAGCCGGACGGACGAGTGAGACATAGCTGTAGCGGTAGGTGGTGGCGTTGAAGTCGCGATTGACCTCCCCACCGGCCGAATAGGCGGGGTCGGGGAAGCGGATGTCGCGCGGACGGACGGGCTGACCCTCGGCATCGAGATCGTAGACGCGCAGAACGGGAAGACCGCGTTCCCGGGAGTTGGCGACCAGAAAATTTTGGAAGAGCGCGACGTCGTTCAGGGGAGCGGCAGGGTTTTCGGGCAACAGCTCCTGCCAATGCTCGCGCCCGGGTGTGGCGACAGGTGTGCGCACAAGGCGGAACTGGTCGGCGTTTCGATTGGTGCGAATGTAGAAATATCCTTCGCGGTGATCGAGGTCATACTCCTCGTCGTCCATGCGCGGAGCAACGATCTGGAAGCCGGCAGTGGGATCGCTGGCGTCTAAAAACCAGCTTTCACTCGTGGTGTGGCTGCCGAGTTCGAGCAGCACGTAGCGGCGGTCGCGGGTGCGGCCGACCCCGAGATTGAAGCGCTCATCTGTCTCGTGGAAGACCTCCGTGGGAACTTCGGCGGTGTTCACGGCATGGCGGAAGAGCCGGTCCTGGCGCTTTGTTTGCTCATCCTCTGTGGAAAAGAAGAGTGTGACGGAGTCGGCGGCCCAGGCGACCGAGCCGACGCGCTCGGCGGTTTCGGGCAGCAGCCGGCCGGTGCGGAGATCCTTGACGGCGAGGGTGTACTGGCGAAAGCCGGTGCTGTCCGTGGTGTATGCGAGTAGGTTGCCGTCGGGTGAGAGCGCGAGCGCGCCGACGGACATGAAGGCCTGGCCCTCGGCGAGCTCGTTGACATCGAGAATGGTCTGCTCGGCGGTCGCGGAGGCTTTAGTCGTTGTATCGGTGCGGGTTTTGGGGTCCACGGGACGGCGGCAGTAGCGGGCGTATTGGCGTCCCTTTTCGGTACGGGTGATGTACTCCCAACGGCCGTCGCGGTAGGGAACGGAGCTGTCGTCCTCCTGGATATGCGAGAGGATCTCGTCGTAGATCTGCTGTTGCAAAGATTCGGTGCCGGCCATGGCGGCAGCGGTGTGGGCGTTTTCGGCACCGAGATATGCGTTTACACGCTCGTTACCCTTTTCGCGGAGCCAGGCGTAATCGTCCGTAAGGGTGAAGCCGTGCAGCTCGACGGTGTGGGGATCGCGGGCGGCGACGGGCGGTGTGACGGGTGTTGGCTTCATGACATCCTCATCGACAGGGTACGGCGTTTGAGCAAATGTGGAGAACGTGCAACGCCGGGCGGGTTGTGCCGCCTCCCATTGGATGTACGATCTGCGGCCTTTCGGCCCGGGGAGAGAAGACGATGCGAATACGGGCGATGAGTGTGTTGGCAGTGGGCTGTGCGGCGATGGCGGCCGGCATGGGTACGGCGCGGGCCCAAGGGACCGATCAGGACAAGCAGTTTCTCGCGACGGCCTCCCAGGGCGATCTGACGGAGATTTCCCTGAGCAAACTGGCGCTTACCGAGGCCACGGACCCCCAGGTGAAGACCTTCGCGCGGACGATGGTTGCGGATCACCGGAGGCTGGAAGAGCAGATGAAGCCCTTCGCCGACCAGATGGGGGTGATGCCGGCGACCGCGCTCAGCCCGGAGCACCGGCAGTTGCTGGATCAGCTGCAGGGACTTGCGGGTGCCGATTTCGACAAGCAGTACGTGTCCGATATGGATACCGATCACCATGCCGCGCTGGATGCGTTCAAGACGGAAGAGTCCACCACCACGGATGCGCAACTCAAGTCTGCGGTTACGAAGGCTGAAACGGTGGTGGCGCAGCATACGGCGATGGCGGACAGGCTTTTGAAGAAGCTGGGGGGAGATGCCGCGGGCGCTTAGAGCGGATGTATGGACGGAAGACGAACGGCGGTTCGGGAATCTTCGGCCTTGAGGACGGCGACTGTTCGTCGTGCTTTCCCGGAATGGGAATTCAAAGGCTGGATATGTTGCTTTTGCGCTTGCACGGGGCTGTGAAGGAGATAGGATGACGTGGTGAAGGTTTGGCGAAAGGTCGGCTTGGAACGCAGGGAGCGGAGGCATGATTTGCTTTGCCTCTCCCTTCTGTTCGCGATGATGGCGACAGGCCTGCTGCGTGCCGAAAGCGTGGGGAGCCTGCCCCAGCCCACCAGCTACGTCTCCGACTTCGCGGGCGTCATCGATCCGGCTTCACGTGCGCAGATGGAGGCGTTGGGGGCGGAGGTGGAGCGTGAAACGCACTCAACCCTGGAGATCGTGACGGTTCATTCGCTGGACGGGGTATCGATCGACGAGTTTGCTACGGCGCTCGAAGACAAGTGGAAGGTGGGTCCGAAGGGTACCGATCGCGGCGTGCTGATGATCTTTGCGATGAACGACCGCAAGCGACGCATCGAGGTCGGCAATGGGCTTGAGGGCGTACTGAACGATGCCAAGGTGGGCGATATCGGACGCAGCATGGATGCTGCCCTGGAGCAGGGGGAGGTAGGGCCGGCCATTCTGCAGGGAGAGCAGAGGGTGGCCAACGATATTGCCGCGGATGCGGGTGTGACCCTGACACCCCTGCCGCGAAGGCCGGCTCCGCAGAGGTCGCGCTCCGGCGGTGGCGGCTTGGGTATCCTGCCGCTCCTCTTTCTGGGCGTCTTTCTTTGGCTGCTTTTTCGCGGTGGCCGGGGTGGGCGAGGTGGCGGCGGTTTTGGCGGCGGCAGTGGGTTGGGATGGTTTCTTCTGGGCAACCTACTGGGTTCGGGCAGGGGCGGCGGTGGCTTCGGCGGCGGCGGTGGTAGTGGGGGCGACGGTGGTGGGGGCGGAAGCGACGATGGCGGGTTCAGCGGCGGTTTTGGCGGCGGTTCTGAAGGCGGCGGTGCCAGCGGTGGGTGGTGAGGGAGATGATTGGGTCATTGGCACCCTCTCTTTGTGAGACGAGGGCCATGTGGGACGTTAAGCTGCTGATGGAGTCATGAGAGGGTGGGTATGAAGGTTTCGAGTGTAGGAATTGTGGTGCTGGTGCTCCTGGTGATTGTCGGCCTGCTGGGATTTGGCAGCTATGTTTCGACGAAAAATCATCTGGTGAGCTTGAATGAGGATGTGAATCAGTCGTATTCGCAGGTGGACATCATGCAGCAGCGCCGGCTGGATCTGATTCCCAACCTGGTGGCCAGCGTCAAGGGATATGTGAAGGAGGAGGAGACGGTGCTGACCAATATCGCCAATGCGCGCGCGGCGGTCGTTGCGGCTTCGGGCGACCGGACAACCTCCATCAATGCGAACCGCCAGCTGGATATGGCGCTGTTTCCGCTGCAGCGGCTGCAGGAAAACTATCCGAATCTGAAGGGCAATGAGCAGTTCATGCGTTTGGAGGATGAGTTAGCCGGCACGGAAAACCGTATCGCGGTGGCGCGCAACCGTTACAATCTCGCCCTGCGATCCTACAACGTGTATGTGCAGCAGTTTCCGAACTCGATCTGGGCTGGCATGGCAGGCTACCATTCGAAAGAAGATCAATATTTCAAAGGCAATCCGGCGAATGTGAATGCTCCAACGGTGGATTTCAACCAGTAGGGCTGTGAAACATGGCAGCAATCCAGGCGAAGTGCAATTAGAACGGCGTATGGCTTTCGGCCGAGGCCGGGTTCCGCGCGAGAGGGACGGTGAAGGT
>CAXTBJ010000034.1:12009-39208 GCA_964242585.1 uncultured Bryocella sp. | reverse complement strand
GAGCTACTCTGCATCAAGCTGAACTAGTGGAGGACTGGAACTTATACTTAGCAAGGGCAGAGCTACGGCTGATTCAGCTCCTGGCCTGATCCCTCAAGTTATTTGCAGTAACTTTGACGACCCAGCGGGAGTGCAGGCGCAACTGAACTCCCGGCTTTGGGTCGATTGTCGACGGGACCCAAGTTAGATTGATATGAATGTTTTGGTTGCACTCGTCGAGAGTAGGCATTTTTCGGCCCCTTGCCGATCCTGCGATGTTTGCGACTGCGCACATTGCAGGCGGAGCCGTTTCATGGTTCAACGGAGCCGACCTTGCTCCAGATGCCATGTATGAGGCTCTCAAAGCTCATGGTCTATGGCCCCTTAGTTAATAGTTAAGTCCATGGCCTGATCGTGTTGCTCAGTTTCGGGGGTGTAGTTACAACCGCACGGCAGGGAAGATCATCGGATTTTTCGAAGTACATGAGCTGTGGGGCGAGTCTCATCGAAACTCGCCCCACTTATCGTTACAGCATATTGATAACTGTTTAGCTACTTCACATTGCCATTGAGACCAGCTGGGAAGAAGCCTCCCGGGGTTCCAGCAGCGTTAGCGTACACGATCTTGAGTACCTGCGCGGCGGTGCGGGCAAAGACCAACGAGTTGGCCGTTCCGGAGGTGCCGGCCGTGTTGATGGAGCCGGTCGTGGTGGCATCGACGATTGTGCTTGCCGTGTAGCTTGTGGAGCCGTTAAGCATCACGGTTTGCGTGCCCAAACCGATGTCGTCGCCCATGGTCATCGTGGAACTGGTCAGGTTGGAGCCGTCCACAGACGCCCGCAGCTTCGAGATGGCTGTGGCTACCGCACGCAGCGTGCCTGCCGGAACGGTACCGCCTGCGGAGGTCACGGTGGAGGGAGCTTGGTCGAGACCATAAAGCGTGGTCCGGATCAGGCCCGAGTGGTAGGCCTCGACACCCTGAATGCCGGCTGCGGCATCAAGATTGCCGCTTACGGTGAGCAGGGGAGCCGCGCCCGTGTAGGCCGTGACGCCGACATCCTCAAAGATGTAAGACCCCAACAGAAAGCTGGCGTCGTCGGCGAAAGGATCGAAGGTGGTGAGGCTCAGACCAAGCATCTGAGCGAGGGTATTGAAGCTGTTGTAGAGATCGATCTGCGGTTGGGCTACCGCCGCCGAGCCGAGCGCGGTGCGCAGGAAGTTCACATGGTTGCGCTCTTCCATCGCGATTTCCGTGGCGTAGTTCATCACCGCAGGAATCTGAAAGGGTACCTTGCAAGCGGTGGGTCCGCCGGCCTTGGTGACCACCATGCCCTGCGTACCGACGCCGGTGAGCCCGAGGCCGAGCTGGTCAATGGTTTGGCCCGTGGCAGCCAGCGTGTAGAACTCCGACTCCAGGTACTCGAGGTTGAGGGCGAAGTTGAGGTAGTCCGCATCCACAAGCGTCTGCGCCTGTGCCATGGAGGTAAGGGCGAGACCGGCCAGCGCCGCGCCGCCCAGGGTCAACATCCGCCGGCGGCTGCCCGCGATGACTTCGTCCAACTGCTGTGTTTCAAGGGTTGCCATGATCGATCCGTTCCCTTACGAGGTAGTAACGCTGATGTTGCCGTTGAGGCCGTTGGGGAAGAACACGCCGCTCTTCACGCCCGCCGCACCGCCCGTGCCGTAAACGATGTGCAGCACCTGGTCCGTCGTGCGCTCGAAGCCAATGGAGGTGCCGGTGGCCGCCGCGACGATCGAAGTGGCACTAAGCGTGGTCTCGTTGCCGCCGCCCAGGGTAGCGCGCACGGTCTGCACGGCATTGGCCGTGGCGATCAGCGTGGAGCCAGCTGCGACAATCTGCGTGCGGATCGAGCCCGCATGGTAGGCCTCGACGGCATGGATTTCTGCAGCATAGGTAAGATTGCTTTTGCTGGTGAGCAGCTTGGCTGCGCCATGGTAGGCCGTGACGCCGACATCCTCGAAGATGAACGCGCCGATCAGGTAATTGTTGTAGCTGGCATACGGATTGAAGCTAGCACCCAGGCCCGCGGCGGTGGCCAGCGTGTTAAAACTGGTCATCAGATCGATGGTCGGAGCGGCAACCGCGGCCGAGCCGAGGGCGCTGCGCAGAAACCGTACGTGATCGAGCTCATTTTGGGCGATCTCGTAGATGTATTGCGACTGCACCGTGGTGAGCCCCGTCACCTGGGCGCCGCCGGTAGTTTTGCTCGTGGCATTGCCCGTGTCGGCAGCGGTCAAGCCGTTGCCCGTGGCGGCGCGAAGGTAAAATTCGGCTTCCAGGTACTCCAGATTGAGCGCGAAGTTCAGGTAGTCCGCATCCACGAAGGGTGCCGTTGGTGTCGTCACCGTGGACGCCGATCCGCCATCGCTGCAGCCTGCAAGGGCCGTACCGGCGGCCAATGCGCCCGCCCCGGCCAGGAAGCCGCGACGGGAAAGCGCCTTATCTACTAATTCGGTCAGTTTACGTTCCACTGCACATCTCCATGAGGACGAACTCAATCACTCGGCCTTATACATGAGTAACGTACCGAGGTCGTTTTCAGATGGAGGAGGGGACACAACTATTGTGTTACGCGTTCCCAAGCTCATGGAATGGACCGCGAATGCTTCCCGGTGTAGTGACCTCATACTGCTATTGGCCATGCCGCATCGTGCTTGGAAACTCTGATACGTGTGACAGAGCGTCGGCAACAGCTGGTCACGCAGCCACATTGGCCGAGACCTCCGTACTTCGGGAGATCAAAACCGAGCACGGCAACGGTGCGGTGTGCAGCAGGCTTTCCGCCGTTCCGCCCAACGAGATACCCTGCGCACTCGACCGCATGACGGCCCCGAGGACCAGCAGATCGTAGGGGTGTGCCCTCAACTCGGCCAGAATCGCCTCCGCCACATCCTCCGCCAGCACGACTTTTTCGCTTACCGCGATGTCAAGCCGCGCAATGCGAGATTTACCTTCACGCGTGGTGGCGTACCCGGCCTGCAGCAGGTCGCGGTGTTTGCGTTCGCGCCAGAACAGGGGTCCCAGCCGCGGCGACATCACGGACAGCAGCACCACCTCCGCACCGCTGCCCTTGGCGATGTAGCCGGCGACATCGGCCGCGGCCAGGGAGTGCGCCAAGCCGTTGACCGGTACCAGAATGCGCCGGATGGGCGGCGGCGTCTCCCCCGCAAATATCGTCAACAGAATGTCGGCCGTGCATGCGCGTAGAATCCGGTCCTGCATGGGGCCAAAGCTCAGGGCGACCTCGCCGGTCACCTCCGTCGCGCCGAGCATGACCAGGTGTTGGCCCTCCGCGGCGTTCTCGATGGCACTATGAAGGTCCTCCACGGCGGACGAGATACGCTCCAGGCCCACGTGGCCGTAGTCCGAGGCGTGCGAGAGCAGACTGGATGCCTGCACGATCTCATCCGGCGTAGCGGAGCGTGTGAGCGAAAGATCCTCTCCGAAGGAGAGCTCGGTCAGATCGAACAGCTCGCCTTCCGCGTGCTTGGCGGCTGCGATGGCCGAGGCGAGCAGCGCGGAGTGCGCGGGCAGCAGCTCCGGCGCCATGGGCAGCAGAACCCGCTCACGATCCGCGAGATACGCCAGTTTACGGGCCTCCTCGCGGTTCAGGCGACGCAGTTCCTGCTCTCCGGGCCGGGTTTTGGCGGCCAGCCAGCCGATCGCCGGGGGCGAGGCGACCACCGTGAGGATCGCGACAACGGCGTAGGCGGTGTACAGGTCCGGCGACAGCAGCAGCAGCTCCGTCCCGACGATCGCGATCACGACATCGGTGCCGCCCTTCAGGTTGAGGCCGACGCCGACCGCGGCAGCCTCCCACGCCGGTAGCCGGCCGCCCAGCGCCCCCAGAAATCCGAACAGCACCTTGGCCAGCCCCGCGAGCACCAGCAAAATCAGGATGCCCTGGATCGATTGCAGCCCGCGCAGATGGAACAGGTTGACGCGCATACCGGCAAGCCCGAAGAAGATCGGCGCAAACAGCGCAATGGTAAGCGCCTGTATGCGCTCCTTCAGAGCAACCGTGGCGCGCGGCGCTTTGCTGAGCAGCACGCCGAAGACAAAGGCCCCGAGCAGCGGATGCAGCCCCATCAGGGTCGTCGTGGCCGCGGAGAGGCAGAGCAGCACAAGCACGAGTGAAAGCTCGCCGTTGGGGATTCCTGTTACGTCGGCGACACGGCGCATGGACCAGAAGGTGAATCGGCGGCCCAGCGTGAACATGAAGCCGAAGAAGAGGATCGTGAGACCCGTCGCGCGCAGCCCCGCCACGACGGGGTTGGCCCTGTGCTGCACGGAGGACACGATGGAGATCAGCGGCCAGACCAGCACCTCGCTGGCGATGCCGGCGGCCAGCATGACCTGGGCGTAGTCGCGGCGCAGCGCCTCGCGTTCGATCAGCAACTTGGCCATCACGCCCACGGCGGTGACCGAAAGCACCAGGCCGAGGAAGAAGGCGCTGGTCGGGTCTTGCCGGAAGAACTTGACGCCGATGACCGTCCCGACGCCGATCGCCGCGCCCATTGCGCCCGCCGCCGCGAGCAGGCCGGGCACGGCCTTTTGGCGCAGAATGGTGAGGTCGGCTTCCATGCCGGCAATCATCAGCAGCAGGATCGCGCCGATCCAGGAGAGCAGCTGCAGCGCCAGCGACACGGACGGGTTCAGGAACAGCGTGCCGAAGGCCTGGGGAAACAGCGCGCCGAGGACTGACGGACCGATCAGAAAGCCCCCCAGCAGCTCACCCAGCACCTCCGGCTGCCCAAGCCGACGGCTCAACTCCGCCATGCCGCGCGTCACGAGCAGAACCACCGCGATCGCCAGAAACGCGCCTAGCAGTTGGTGCTCGGAAAATCCCCGCATGGAAGAACCTCAGAGCCGGTAGGATGCCGGGCGGCAGGGGCGATGCGACAGGGTCGCATCGCGGGGTAACTTGATATGGGGTTACAGTCCGGCACACGGCGTGCACCCCGGTGAATTTGTCGAAGAAGCCCCAGGCTGCCCTGGAACACGACATGCGCAGCCTGCATCCCACAATTCATGCAAGCTGTCGCAAGCCAAGGTGAGCAGACCAGGAGTCGCCGTATCGGGAAATCTCCCCAAGCGAGGCCGGAGCCGGCACAGGAATCCCATGCGGTGCTTGAGATCGATCCCGTGGTCGATCCCAAGACGTTCGCGCGGGCGGCCGGGCTGCGCTACACGAATGACCGCGTGCCCGGCATCCGGCGCGTAAAGCACCATGACAGCGTCCGCTACGTCGACCCGCACGACGCGCCCGTCAAGGATGAGGACACCCTGAAGCGCATTAAGTCGCTCGCGATTCCGCCGGCTTGGACCGATGTGTGGATCAGCACGCACGCCAACGGTCATCTGCAGGCGACCGGCCGCGATGCCCGTGGACGCAAGCAGAGCCGCTATCACCCGCACTGGCGCGAGGTGCGCGACGAAAATAAATACGAACGTATGGCGCACTTTGCCGAGGCTTTGCCCAAAATTCGCGCTCAGGTGGAGCACGATTTGAGACTCCCCGGTCTACCGCGTGAAAAGGTGCTCGCGACAGTGATCAGCGTGATGGAGGCGACCCACATCCGTGTCGGTAACCCGGAATATGCCAAAGAAAATGGCAGCTACGGCCTTACGACCATGCGCCACAAGCACGTCGAGGTTCACGGCAGTACGGTCACCTTCGACTTCAAGGGCAAGAGCGGCGTCCACCACACCATCGACCTCAGCGACAAGCGGCTGGCGAAGATCATCAAGCGCTGTGAAGAGATGCCGGGCTATGAGCTGTTTCAATACCTGGACCATGACGGCAATCGGCACGCCATCGATTCACACGATGTGAATGAGTACCTGCGGCAGATTACCGGCGAGCACTTCACCGCGAAGGACTTCCGCACCTGGGCCGGCACCGTGCTCGCCAGCCAGCTGCTGAGCGAGTTCGAGCCCTACACCTCAGCCACGCAGGCAAAGAAAAATGTTGTACAGGCCATCACCGCCGTCGCCGCCCAGCTGGGCAATACGCCTTCCGTCTGTCGCAAGTGCTATGTGCATCCCGCCGTGCTGGAGGCCTACCTCACCGGCCACATGACGCCCGAGACGACGGAGCAGATCGCGGAGATCAGGCAGGAGATGCGCGACGTGAAACACGAGCTGGACGAGCAGATCGCCGCTCACGCCTCCGCGCTGCGCAAGGAGGAGACCGCGCTGGTTTCACTGCTGCAGCAACGGCTGTTGGTGGAGGCCGCCGCATGAGCGAACCGCGCTGGGATAGAGTCCACGATACGGTCCTGGTGAACGCTCCGTTGGAGCGGCTTTGGGCGCTTTCCACCCGGGTGGAGCTGGTGCGGGAGACGCTGGGCATGGACATCGCCGGCGGCGTTACCCAGGGGTACGTGCAGGCGGGCAGCCGTGTCTTCTGGAAGGGTTGGAAGTTCGGCTTGCCTACCCAACATCACACGCTGATCACCGGCTACGCCGCGCCCCATGGGGCGGAAGCCGAACCGTGGCGGGGGCCTGAACTGCATGCCGAAACGCTCGGCCAGCCCGTGGCATGGTTTCAAGACTCGCAGGAGAAGGGCCGCTTCGCCAGCTTTCACCACGATCACTGGCTGCGAGAACGCATGGAGCCCGACGGGAGCGTTGTCACGGTGCTTGAAGATGAGGTGCACTTCGCGCTGCCGTTCGGCATTCTGGGGCGGCTGGCCTCGCGCTGGATGATGGTTCCCTATGTCAGGCGTCTCGTGAAACAGCGTTTTGCCCGCCTGAAGGCCCTGGCCGAAGGCGACGGCTGGCGGCAATGGGTGTAGCCTGTCGCAGGGATTGAGTCGATTCGTATGGGCAAGAACGACAGCTTCGAACTGCTGACCCTTGACGGCCATGAGGTGCGGATCTCGCATCCGGAGAAGCCCTACTTCTCCCGCGACGTGCAACTGACCAAGCTAGATCTGGTGCGCTACTACGTCGCCGTCGCACCGGGAGCGCTGCTGGGCATACGCGACCGTCCCATTGTGCTCAAGCGCTTCGTCAACGGCGCACACGAGGAGCCGTTCTACCAAAAGCGCGCTCCCAGCGACCATCCCGCATGGGTGCGTACCGTGACCCTGAGCTTTCCCTCCGGCCGCACGGCGGAGGAGATCGTCGTCGATGAGACCGCCGGACTGGCCTGGATCGTCAACCTGGGCTGCATGGAGTTGCATCCTCATCCTGTGCGGTCGGGCGATCTGGAACATCCGGATGAGCTGCGGGTGGATCTCGATCCCGGCCCGGGGGTGCCCTGGAACGACGTTCGTCTGGCCGCGCTGGAGGTTCGCCAGGTGCTCGCGGAGAACGGCCTGGTGGGTTGGCCCAAGACCAGCGGTTCGCGGGGTATGCACGTCAATGTGCGTATCGAACCGCGCTGGGGATTTACAGAGGTACGCCGCGCCGCGCTGGCGCTGTCCCGCGCCGTGGAGCGCCGGGTGCCGCACCTGACGACCTCCAAGTGGTGGAAAGAGGAACGCCACGGCGTCTTTCTGGACTACAACCAGAACGCCAAGGACCGCACCACGGCATCGGCCTACTCTGTGCGCCCGCTGCCGGATGCGCGCGTCTCCGCCCCGCTCGCGTGGGATGAGGTCGAGCATTGCCAGCCGCACGACTTCACTGTCCTGACCATGCCGGCGCGGTTTGCTTCCATCGGTGACCCGCACGCGGCCCTGGACGCCCACGCCGGCACGCTCGATGCCCTGCTGGAGCTGGCAGAGCGCGACGCGGCGGAAGGGGCCGGCGACGCGCCCTGGCCGCCGCACTTCCGCAAGATGGCGGGTGAGCCCGCGCGCGTGCAGCCCTCCCGTGCCAAAGCCGGCGAAAAAGGCTTTGAAGCACAACTGGGCGAGGGCTTCGGGCCCAAGCGCTTCCGTAAACGCTCCGTTGCGTTAAGCGCCGCATCGAACAAGTCAAGTCCACCGTTACCGGATACCCCCGGCGCGGAAACGCCGGCTCCGAAGATCCCCACTCGCCGAACGCCGAAGTTCCCACTGGTTATCGTGGCGCAATCTCCCGACCAGGGGGCCGCCCACGCCGGTTTGGAGCGTTGGCAGACCGCGCACCCCGAGCTCGTTCCTCATCTTGCCGTGGATGACATTCTGGTCGATCGCATGCGGGGCAGCGCCTACATCTGGTACCGCATTCGCGTGAATCTGCGACATGTGCCCGAGGCGCTGCGGCCCCCGCAGGCAACACCCGATCCCGACGACGACCCCACCCGCGGTCAGCCACGAAAAGCCGGACGCAGGGTGACCGATCTAAATCTTGGAACCGAATAAAGTATTTGCACAGAGGCTATCCCTCTTGATCGTCCTTTCGAAGGGGTGTTAAGGGCAAAATAGCTAATAATGCAGAGGGCATTTCGCCCTTTGTTGTCATTCCCGCAGCCGGGGCCCGGCGAGTTTGCTCGCTGGGGTGGGAATGGAATTTGCGGTTGTTTTGCTTTTGCCCGGTCTTTACACCATCTGTTAATCCACTCTAGCGAGCGTTTCCGCTGTTGCCGGAGTCACTTGCCTTGGAAGCCCTGGCTATCGACCTGCCGGGAAGAGGGTCGCCAACTCCTGCGGCGGCACCACCTCCAACTGCGCATAGGTGCAGGCAGTGGTCGCTTTATCCGGCCGCCAGCGGCGAAACTGGGCAAGGTGACGGAAGCGGTCGCCCTGCATGTGCTCATAAGCGACCTCCAGCACAAGCTCCGGCCGCAACAGCTCCCAATAGAGATCCTTCCCCGCGCTCCACCGGCTCTGTGCCCCGGGCATGCGCCCGGGTGCCCCGGCCGTAGGCTCACTCCAGCTCGCCCATGGGTGAGTCTCGCGTGCGTTTTCTCGGTAAGGTGCCAGGAATGCAACCAGCTCTCGTCGTTTTGCCACCGTGAAGCTGGCGCAGGTGCCGACGTGTTGCAGCTTGCCCACCGTGTCATACAGACCAAGCAGCAGCGATCCGACGAGCGTACCCTCCCCCTCCTTGTGCCAGCGAAACCCGGCGACAACACAGTCGCAGTCGCGCTCATGCTTCACCTTCAGCATGGTGCGCTTATCCGGCTCGTAGGGACTGTCCAGTCGCTTGGCGATAACACCATCGAGGCCGGCTCCCTCAAATCGCTGGAACCAGTCCTCCGCGGTGAGCAGGTCACGGCTGGCCGGCGTGAGATGCAGGGGTGCCGTTACCCCAGACAAGATTTTTTCCAGTGCCTCGCGCCGTTCGGCAAAGGGCGTCCCGCGCAGATCGCGCTCAGCCACCGCGTCGTCGCCGAACGCGAGCAGGTCAAAAAAGACGATGGCTGCGGGCGTCTGTTGTGCGAGCAGTTTGATACGCGAGGCCGCGGGATGGATGCGCAGCGAAAGAGCGTCGAAATCCAAGCTACCGTTGTGCGATATAACGATTTCGCCGTCCAGAACACATCGTAGCGGCAGTTGGCGTTTCAAGGGCTCAAGCAACTCCGGAAAGTAGCGGTTAAGCGGCTTCAAATCGCGGCTTTGCAGCGTGATTTCCTCCCCATCCCGAAAGACAAGGACGCGAAAGCCATCCCATTTGGGCTCAAAGCTCCACCCACCATCTGTGGGCAGGGTGTTGACGCGCTTGGCTAGCATGGGCGGAATGGGGCTGGTCACGGAAAGAGGCACGGCCCATCGTAGCGGCTCGGGGTGGCCCAACGGCGGTCATTTTGAAGGGTGACACCTTGATGGGTACCCGTCGTTCCCGGTCGATAAACCGTGCCCATCAGACCTCGATAGTAGGCGCAGGCTGCGTCGTGCGGGGCAGCAAAGCTTGCACGACAATGGCAATCCCCACCGAGATCAGAATGCCCTGTAGGAGAGGCGTCGCATTGAAGCTCCATCCAAACCCCAGCAGCGTGACCAGCACGCCCACAAAGTAGATCTCCGAGAGAAGAGCCTGGCCCCAGTGCGCGCGCGCGCCGGCAGCGGGTACCTGCGGTCGCGGTGCGGGCAGAAAACGCGGTGTGCGCGCCATGTAGTCGCGATAGGGCTGGCCGAAACGGGCCTCCATGGAAGATTCTTCCGCGAAAGCGAGGCGCACCTGCAAGATCCAGACCCCCGCAACCGCAAAGACGGCTCCTGCCGGAGGCATCAGCAAGGCGATACCGGCTGTGTGCAGCAGAAGACCCAGGTCCAAAGGATTACGTGTGCGGCGATAAGGTCCGTCGGCGAGCAGGGTAGGCTCTTGCCCCTGCGGCAATCGGACATGCCGATCGCCGGCAAAGGCCGCGCCCCACAGACGGAACCAGGCCGCCAGGGCTGTGATGACGATCCCTACCACAAGCAGCGCCAGCGTGGCCCCTTGGAAGCTGAGCCAGCCCTGGCGCGCAAAGATGGCGCTGAGCGTAAGCCATGTGGATTTGTCCGTGAGGCCCAGCCACGGCTCCCAGAACGGCCAAAGGCCGAGAATAAGCAAGATTCCCGTCAGAACGTAGCGGAGGCGGTACTCCAGGGCAGTGGCGCGCATGTAAGGGCTCCTTGAACGCTGACCACCGCCGGTTGGTTAGGGGCCGGATTACGCTCCTTTGCCCAGGGCCTGCAGAATGGTATCGAAGTCGTCAACCCCACTGTACTCGATAATGACCCGTCCACGTCCGCGCTTGTCGTCGATGGTTACCTTCAGTCCCAGGCTGTGCCGCAGCTGCTCTTGCGCATGACGAACATTGGGGTCCATCACCCGGCTTGCCGCCTTAGCGCCCTCCCGCTGTTCCGGATGAAGCATACCGTGGACCAGGTTCTCCGTGGCGCGCACACTCAGGCTCAGGGCGATGACTTTCTGCGCGGCAGACCCGATAGCCGCTGGTGTGGGCAACGCCAGCAATGTCCGCGCATGGCCAAAGCTGAGCTCTCCCGACTCCACCCGCTGCTGCACATCGTCCGGCAGGCGGAGCAGGCGCAAAAAGTTTGAGACCGACGCTCGATCCTTGCCGGTACGCTCAGCCATCTGTTCCTGCGTCAGGTGGAACTCCTTGCTGAGCCGCTCATAGGCGCGCGCCTGCTCCATGGGATTCAGGTCGGCGCGCTGCAGATTTTCAACGACGGTCATCTCCATCGCTTGCAGGTCGGAGACCTCGCGCACCATGGCGGGGATCGTCGCCTTCTTGGCCTGTTTGCTGGCCAGCAGGCGGCGTTCTCCCGTGATCAGGGTGTACCGGCCGTTCTCACCGGACCGTACGATGATCGGCTGCACCACGCCATTGGTGTGGATCGAGGCAGCGAGCTCGGTGAGCTTCGCCTCATCGAAGTTGGAACGTGTCTGGAAGGGGTTGCGGTCGATCAGGCGTACATCAATCTCCAAGGGCTTGCCCAGAGAGGCATCCTCAGCAGCAGCCTGGATGGCAACGGGGGCCGGGCGCGGTGGAAGCATCGAATCGAGGCCTTTTCCGAGGGCCCTGCGTTTGGTATCGGCGGTTGCGGCGGCGGGTGTATACATGGCAGCGAGTGCTCCTACTTTAGCGCGTGACAGGTGGGACGGCATCCCACGAAAGATTAGCGTTCTTTGGCGGGTTTGGTCGGTGGATAGCCATTGTTTCGCATCAGTTCGCGGGTGAGCTCGCGATAGGCTTCGGCACCGCGCGAGCGAGGATCGTAGGTGACCGCGGGTTCGCCGTGGCTGGGTGCTTCGGCAAGCCTCACATTACGTGGGATGGTAGTGCGATAGAGCTTCTCTCCGAAGAAGGTGCGCAGGTTTTCACGAACCTGCTGTGAAAGATTCGTGCGCTCATCAAACATGGTCAGCAGCACACCCTCGAGGCCGAGTCCCGGGTTGTAACTCGCCGAGATCCGATCCAGCGTCGAGATGAGTTCCGAGATGCCCTCCAATGCGAAATATTCAGCCTGCATGGGTACCAGGAGCCGATCGGCGGCCACCAAAGCATTGAGGGTCAGCAGGTCGAGCGCGGGCGGGCAGTCGAGAAGGATGAAGGCAAAGCGGTCCCGCATGGGCAGCAGTGCAGAACGGAGTCGCTGTTCACGTTCCGGCATGTCAACAAGCTCCAGATTCGCTCCGATAAGGTTGCGTGTGCCGGGAAGAAGGGAAAGGCGCTCCAGCTGTGTCGGCAGCGTGGCGTCCAGGGCGGAGGCGTCACCGAGCAGCACGTCGTAGATAGACAGCCGATCGTCCCCTTTGGGAAAGCCAAAACCGCTGGTGGCATTGGCCTGCGGGTCGCAGTCCACGAGGAGGGTGGAAACGCTCTCCAGGGCGAGCGAGGCGGCGACGTTCATGGCTGTGGTCGTTTTGCCGACGCCGCCCTTTTGATTCACCACGGCAAGAATTTTGCCCAAGCGAGCTATTCGGGAGGTGCTTTTGCGTAGATTTTGGGAGCGTGAATCTTCCTGGGAAGGCATGGGTACGGGCCAAGCCTAACAGATACGCGCGATGAAGGGATGGGTTTTGACTGTGGTCCGTATGGTTCACGTGGTCCGCGTGGTTCATGTTCCACGTGGAACATGGAGCGATGTCGCCGAAAGCAGGACTATGTTCCACGTGGAACATAGTGTGACAAGGGCGCGCTACTTACACTTTAAAAACCGTGAGAACGCCAGCCTGCATTCCTGGAACCGCTAAAACCTCTCCTGCGTTTGGGGCCGCCGCACACAGTTGCAACAGCAAACCACCCGCCTGCAAACGACGTCTACCCTCCGCCTCGGCCTGTTCTGGCCGGTCCACCGCGCGCATCGTGACCGCCTCAAAAGAGCGATGCCGCGGAAGCTCCTGAGCTCGCCCGGCCCACACCTCGATTTGTGCCCCAGTCACCCTCGCCGCTTCTCGCAAAAAGGCTGCTTTTTTGCCCTGCGACTCAGCCAAAACAACGAGCAACCGTGGCAGAAGAAGCTGCAATGGTAAACCGGGAAACCCGGCACCTGAACCGATATCGAGCACCCGGCCGTCATCTCTAAGGCGAGGCGCCAGGACGCGTGCTACAAAAAGACTCTCCCCAAAATGCCGTTGGACTATCTGTTCGGGATCGCGAATAGCCGTCAGATTTGTCCGCTCATTCCAGCGCAGCAGCAGGTCCAGATACCCCGAAAGGGCGGGCAGGATCTGCGAGACCGGTCGCGACAGGGTACCTCCGCTGTCGGTACCGGTAGGAACAGGCGTCTCTAGATAGGGCAATAACAGCTCCGCTATGCGAGCTTCAGGCAGGGCGCTCATCGGTCGCCTCGTCAAGAGCTTCCATTCCATCTGCGGCACTTGAGACGAGCCATAAAAACAAACTTAGGGAGCCCGCGCTGATTGCCGCACTCCGTTCCGGATGCCATTGGACTCCAAGCATGGGCGACAGGCCGATGCGTCCCTCCACCGCTTCCACAACGCCGTCCTCAGGGCAGCGCGCCACCACGGTCAGATCGTCACCGGGCCGGGAGACAGCCTGGTGGTGGCTGCTGTTAACCGGCAATCGGCGGAAGGAGCCATTGCTGGGTGCCTCCGCCGCGGAAAGCAGGCTGCCGAGTAGGCTTGTGTTCGCCACCAGCGCCGTATGCGCGACGGCAACACCGTTGCCCGCGGCATGGTTTACCGGGACCGGTGTGACATCCTGGATGAGCGAGCCACCCCGCCAGATGTTCATCGACTGCAAACCGAAACAGATGCCCAGGATCGGTTTACCGGTTCGCGCCGCGTGCTCGAGCACGAGCAGATCGTAGAATTCGCGCGCCGGGTCGGCTGCGGACGTGGACGGCTGACGATCCTCGCCGTAATGCGCAGGATCGATGTCGGCCGGGCTGCCCGGAAGAATGAAACCGGCACAGCGATCCAGCAGTGAATTTACGGTGCCGGCTGGAAGATTCAGGGGCAGCTCCATCGCGTGACCGCCGGCTGAACGCACAGCCTCGCCATATTGTGGCCAGCACAGCCGGTTGTAGGCCAGATCGGTGGAGTGTGGAAGGCAGATTCCTAGGGTGGGCCGGTCAGTCTGCATGTAATCCTTTCGGGCCGGTAGGCGGGTTGCCTTTCTGATGGTACGCTGCGCCTATGCGTCTCATTTTCAAGCCTTTCTCCATGGCTCTGTGCCTGCTTGGCATAAGCTGCCTGCCGCTGGCCCTCGCGCAGCAGCCTGACCCCACAGTTCAACTCCTGCAGCGATTATCCGATGCGCCGGGGCCGCCCGGAGCTGAAGATGCCGTGCGCTCCATCATGGTGCAGCAGATGAGGCCGCTCACCACGGCTCCGCTGCGCTATGACGGCATGGGCTCGGTCATCGCACAGCTGGGCTCAATGGGTCCGCGTATCATGATCGACGCCCACATGGACGAACTCGGCGGCATGGTGCGTCGCATCGGGCCGAACGGCCAACTCACCATGCAGATGCTGGGCGGCTGGCTCGACCAGGCGTTGGTCGACCAACGGTGGATCATTCTCGGCAGTAAAGGACCAGTCGAAGCCGTTACGGGCATTCGCGACATTCATGTGATTACGCCGAATGAGCGGACTCAGGTTATCCCGCGCGAGTCGATTTTCCTGGACATTGGGGCCAAAAACCCGGCGGAGGCTGCCGCCATGGGCATCGAGCCCGGAGACCCGGTGGTGCCTGATTCACCTTTCGTGGTCATGAACGGCTCCCAGAACTACCTGGGCAAAGCCTGGGATGACCGCATCGGTTGTGCCGTGCTGGTGCAGGCGATGCAGCGCATGGCGAAGCTGCCGCACGCCAATCAACTCTTCTTCGTGGCTACTACACAAGAGGAGATCGGCCTGCGCGGGGCCCGAACGGCCGCTAACGTAGTCAAGCCGGATCTCGGTTTGGCCATCGAGGGTGGGATTGCCAACGATCAGGGTGGCCGGCCGGAGGAGACCCAGGCCCACCTTGGTGGCGGTCCGGGTATCTTCCTATATGACTCCAGTGCGATTCCCAACCGCAGGCTGGTGCGGTTCGTGGAGGACATGGCAAAGAGCGGCGGGATTACCCTGCAACTCGATCTTGTGCAGGGATACGGCGATGACTCGGCGGAGATGCAGGAGTCGGGGGCCGGCGCACCCACATTGAACTTTGTCGTTCCTGTGCGCTACACCCACGCCCACAACGGGATTGTGAACCGTGGAGATTTCGATAAAACCGTCGATTTAATGGTCGATCTGCTGCAAAAGCTGGATGGAGCCACGGTGGATCGCATCCGAGACTTTTCCCCGGCACCGTAGTTTTGGCCGGAAGAGAAGGTCGTTCGTAAGTGACCTTCCTTTTTCTTTTCACTGGGAAATCAAAGCAGATCTCCTGAAGGTGCATACCTGGGGCGCATTGGCCAATGGTGTGGAGAACAGGCAAAAGCAAGAGCAATCACAGATTCCGTTCCCACCCCATCGAGCAAAGGCGCTCGATGGGGACCCCGGCTGCGGGAATGACGATAAAAGACGAAAGGCCTCTGTACCATCAGCTATTTTGCTCAAGGAAGGTCGCGTCCTGTACGGTTACCATCGCTACGGTACCAGCCTAGAAGTCCTCATCGTCTCCGATGGGCATTCCCGGTGGGGCTTCAATCGGTTTGGCGGCCATGAACTTCGCCGGATCGTGTTGGAACTCCTTTATATGATCCGCGATTGCGGCCTGCAATGCCGTTTCGGCCGGGTCGGTGCCGCTGTGTACCCCATTAATGAGTGAGTTCGCGTAGGTTGAAGCCGTGGCCCGCGCCTCGGCGGAGGCCATTGGGCTCGCCGCGAGCGTCAGCAGAGCCTCGACGGCGCGCATCTGCACCGCACGGCTGACTACCGTGTTGAGACCCGTGCCGGAGGGACGCTGTTCGACAACCTGGAAAACCGCATCAATCACGGCCTTAAGGCCCGGCGTCTGCGTGTCGCGGGCATGATATTGCACGAGCCGGGACGCACGTTCGGAGTCGAAGAGCAACGCCAGGGTAAGATCGGCGGCAGATTCGGCCGAAGCCACGGGATCGAAGGTGAGGCCGGTATGCGCTGGAAACGATTCCTGCGTGCGTGGAAAGCCGGGCGGTTGCGGCGGCAGCAAGGCAAGCAGGCTCTCGGGTAAGGTGAGGAATTCGGGTGAGAGCGTCTTCAGGACTGAAGTCAGGGCATGCCGTTGATCTTCAGCGGAAACGATCGTTGGGTTCGGCTGGCCGTCGCCCCGCAGGTTGTACTCATAATTCAAGCCGCCGATCTCCTTCACCGCAGCCTCGGTCTGGTAGCGGTGCAGCAGGTATAGTGGCACCAGCGTCTCCTCCAGTTGTGCCATGGGCAGGCCATCCTTGATGGCACTGGCCCCGAAACGGCTCATGGCGGCAGACCTCACCTCCAGCATGCGGTCCAGTTCGGCGGCGGCGTTCGGACCGTTATCCCAAAGATGGGCGTGCGGGTGGGCGGAGCCGAGCGGCCGCGCATCCTGATCGGTGATATACGGCATACCTTGCCTCTGTGCGTCTCCTAGAATGCCGTTTAGCGCGGCCAATTCTGCCGTGGATGAAATGCCCGGAGCAAATTGCCGATAGCCGTAGTCGATGGAAACCTTGTCCCATGCACCGATGTTCACCGCATAGGCATGGCTCAGATCCGGCACGCCGTCCTTGAGCGCGATATACGGGTGCGGGTAGTCCATCACGCTGGCGCTCTGCGAAAAGCTGGAAGCGGCAAAGTTGTGCGCCAGCCCGAGGGTGTGACCGGTCTCATGGGCCGACAGCTGCCGGATGCGCGCGAGCACCATGGCCAGCATGGGATCGTGTGCCGGGTCGGGTGCCTTGCCGTTCTTATACGGCGAAAGCAGCGCCTCCGCGATCAGGTAGTCTTGCCGTCCGCGCAGGCTGCCCAACGTCACATTACCTTTCAGGATCTCGCCCGTACGTGGGTCGGTGACAGCCGCACCATAGCTCCAGCCGCGGGTATAGCGGTGGACCCACTGGATAATGTTGTAGCGCACGTCCATGGGATCGGCATCGGCGGGCAGCACCCTGACCTGGAAGGCATTGTGCCAGCCCGCGGCTGTGAAGGCCTGGTTCCACCAGCTCGCGCCTTCCACCAACGCGGAGCGTATGGGCTCCGGAGCGCCCCGATCGACGTAGTAGACGATCGGCTCAACGGGCTCGCAATTCTCACGGCAGTTCGGGTCTTTCTTAACGAGACGATGCCGTTCGATCAGCCGCTGATCGAGTTCGTCGCCGAGCGGGGCGGAGTAGTCGCGGTAGGCAAGGTCGAAGTAGCCGGAACGCGGATCGTAGCGGCGTGGCGTAAAACCCGGACCGGGCAGTGCGACAAAGGAATGACGCTCGCGAAGGGTCAACGCGTGTGGATCGGGCGTGACATCGCGGACATACTGACCGCGCGGCGCGGCCTCCGTTGTGAAGGTAAGGATGGATTCGACCTCGGTATTGTTCGGAAAGGCTTTGGTGGCGTCGAGCGCGATCGCCGAACGGCTCACGTCCACCTTGTAGGCGCCCTGCTGCGTGCGGGTGAGCGCCTCGGTCACGTTGTGCACGTCGCGCAGGAAGAAATCCGTCGCATCCAACAGCAGGGAGCCGTCAGGGGATTCGGCCTCGATCTTAAAACCCCACAGGACGGACTCCGGAAAGCTCTGGCGAATGGCCAACTGCTCCGAAACGTCAGTGGTCGAGCCGCGAAAGTGCTCATTCGGCTCGGTCAGCAGCACCTTGGGGCCTTGCCGCTCAAAGCGCACGATGCGGCCGGGTGCGGTCTGGCCACGATCGAGACCTAGATCGTTGGACCCTGTGCCGTAAGGCAGGGTATCCGTGTAGAGAAGCTCTGCCCCGGGCTGCGCGAGCGCGGCCGGCACTTCCAGATAGAGTTTGCCGGTCTTCGCGTCCCAATCCAGAGGCAGAAATCCCGCCAGATGGCGCATCCCGGCGATGCGGGCTTCCAGCGTTTGCGGCGCTGAGGACTTAGGCGCGGGTCCCGATTCCGGGACCTGAGACAGGGCCTGAAAAGACGGCGAGGCAAGCAGGGACGCTGCAAGCAGGGCAGAAAAACTGGATCGCATAGCCGTTTGTATCACGCACGGCTGGGGCGAGCCTACCAAAGATCGCCCGCCCGGAAAACATCAATGGGCTTCGAGCTCGATCTTGCCGACCACTCGCGCGGGACGCTTCAGGAACAGCACCAGCGGCAGCATCGCGAGCAGGATATAGGCAAATAGCCTGTACTGATCCATATACGCGAGCAGCTCGGACTGCTGCAGCAGGCGGCCATACAGCAGTGAAAGGCTGGCATAGCTCCGGTTGGCTGCCGCGACGCCCTGGGCACCTGTCGCCGCCTGCATCGCCTGCTGCACGCCGGCGTTCGAGGCTGAAAGTTGCGCGCCCAGGTAGGTCTGGTGCGCCTGCGCGGTACGCTGCAGAAAGGTGCTGGAGAGGGCAATTCCGATGGACCCGCCCTCGTTGCGCACCAGCGCATAGATGCCGGCGGCGTTGGAGCTTTGATCGGCCGGTAGAAAGCGGAACATGATTGTGGAAAGCGGCACGGTCGTTAGCCCCACGCCAAGCACCTGCACCACCCGCGGCCAGACGAGGTTCGACTCGCCCAATTGCAGGTTGCCCAGGGAAAGCCACCATGTGCCGGCCGTCAGCGTGACGATCCCGGCTGCGATCAGACGCCGCGCATCGGTTCCCTTGCTGAGCAGCCAGCCGACCATCGGCACCTCCACCATCGTGACCAGGCCCGCCGGGGAGACGGCAAAGCCGGCTGTGGTCGCGTCGTAGCCCAGCAGCTCCTGCATGAATTGCGGGAGTAGAAAGGTGGTGGCGTACAACGCCGTGTACACGCCGAGCACGATGACACAGCAAAATAGGAAGTTACGCTCCTTGAGCAGGCGCAGGTTCACAATGGGGTTCTTGACACGAAGCTCCCATACGATCGCGCCAAGGATCGCAAACACCGCGATGGCAGCCGACCAGGCGATGAAGGGATTGCCGAACCAATCCAGTTCCTGACCGCGGTCGAGTACGATCTCAAGCGAGGCGAGGCCGATGGAGACCAGCGCCAGCCCAATACCGTCGATACGCAGCTTTTTGCCCTTGTTCGCCAGACGAGCCAAGGTCAGGTGCGGTGGATCTTTCAGCACAATGCGCGTAAAAAAGGCGCACAACAGCCCAACCGGAATGTTGATGTAGAAGATCCAGCGCCATGAGTAGTTGTCGGTGATCCAACCGCCGAGCGTGGGTCCCAGTACCGGCGCACAGAGAATCGCCACGGTGTACACGGCCATGGCCATGCCGCGCTTTTCGCCGGGAAAGGCATCCGCCAGGATGGCCTGCACGCTGGGCTGCAGCCCGCCTCCGGCCAAACCCTGCAGAACACGAAAGACAACCAGCATGGCCAATGTGGGTGCGAGGCCGCAAGCGGCTGAAAATACCGTAAACAGCGCAACCGAGATCAGATAAAAGGTCTTGCGGCCGAGCACGGAGGAGATCCAGCCCGAGATCGGCAGAATGATCGCATTGGCGACCAGGTAACTGGTCAACACCCAGGTGGACTCGTCCTGGGAGGCCGAAAGCGAGCCCGCGATATGCGGCAAGGCCACGTTGGCGATGGAGGTATCGAGCACCTCCATGAAGGTACCCATGGTCACCACCAGGGCAATGATCCACGGGTTGAAGATACGATCCGGGGTCAGGCCCGCCGGCGGTGTCGGCGTGAAACCGCCCGGTGGGTCGAGCGGAACCTCGGGTTCAAAGCGCGTGGCCTCCCCGGCCAGGGATTTTTCCGCGCGCGCCACCGCGCTCTCCGCCGCCTCACTGAGGGTTGGGCCGGCGGTGAACTCCTCGTCTTCGATAGGCTGTGTTTCGGTCACTGACTCGCCGGTCATCGAAATGACTCTCGGGTCATTAGAGCAAACCTGTAGCCTTGTGGATGCATAAACCTGCGGCGTGACGGTGTGCTAGCGTAGAGCAGCCATGGCCTCCGCGACGTCAAAATCCTCCATGCACCAGTCGGCCGCGGGTCCTCGGGCGCGCAAACCCTTAACCGCCGGCCGCGGCCGTACGCCGGTACTGACAGGGGTGCGCCGGCAGCAGATCGTGCAGGCTGCGATCAAGCTGTTCAGCCGACGCGGTTATGAAGCAACCCGCGCCGAGGACATTGCCGAGGCGGCCAAGATCGCCAAAGGCACGCTATACCTCTATTTCCGCTCCAAGGAGTCGATCTATGCCGCCGCCATGGCACACGCGGTGCACGAGCTGCAAAGGCTCTCGGATGAGCGCATCGGCGCGGCGGCCAACTTTCGCGATAAGCTGGCCGCGGCCATCGGCATCCGGCTGCACTTTTGGACCGAGCACGCCTTGCTGTATCGCCTCCTGATGACGCTGGGTCATGAGGCACGCCACCGGCGGCAGACGAACGATCTGCTGCGCACCGGGCAACAAAACCTGCTCGGTATCCTGGCCGAAGGCGCCGCCGCGGGCGAGCTCCCCGGCGGCGACTATGAATCGCTCGCCTGGGCGGTGCTGGATATGGTCAGGGGAGCGACCTGGCGCCGCATGGACCGCCTGAACACCACGTCAGTGGAACAGGATGCGGAGGACATCACACGATTTGCCTTGCGTTCAGCGGGGCTTGCCGCCGATTAGGGACCTCACGCTCCCGATCCATTTCCAACCCCATCGCATTGTGGCGTCACACCCAGCACCGCATCCAGCCGGATCGGCAGCTTGCGGAGGCGCCTGCCCGTGGCGTGAAAGACGGCATTGGCCACCGCGCCCGCCAGCCCCGTCACCCCGAGCTCGCCGATCCCCTTCACGCCGAGTTGGTTCACCAGCGTGTCCTCCTCCTCGAGCATCACGGTCGTGATTGCCGGGATGTCGCGGCAGACGGGCAGGTGATACTCGCCGAGGTCGGCGTTGGTGTAGCGGCCCAGCAGCGGGTCCACCTCGGTGGACTCCTCCAGCGCGGAGCTGAGCCCCCACACCTGCCCGCCCTGCAACTGCGCATAGGCCGTGCGCGGATTGATGATGCGGCCGCCGGCAAAGACGCCCACCAGACGCGAAACGCGGATGGCCCCGGTCGCGCGTGAGATCCGCACCTCAACGAAGTGCGCGCCCTGCGCGAACTGCATGCGGTCCTTCAGCTTCGCGCCGCCCACCATCATTGGAATGCCCTTGCGCACCAGCATCGGGCCGATCACGTCCGGCGCCCCGTGCGGGGTGTTGGTGGTTTTCTGCACCAGCGGCTTGCCGCGCGTGACGCGCCGCAATGCTGCCTGCAACGGTTCCGCGGGGGTATGGGCCCGCAGACTGGGCTCCGCATCCTGCGCCGGTGATTGCCCAGGGTGCGCGGCGTCCACCTGCCCGGGTGTGGACGCGGTGGCCTGCGGATCGTGCGTAAACACCGCCTGGCCGTCGATCAGGCGTACAAGTCCGGGATTCAGCCCATAAAGGGGGCTGTGTTTGTCCTTCACGGCGGCCTTTGCCAGCCTGTCGCGAATCTCCAGACAGCATTTCGCAAGCACGCTGGTAATGGTGGCCGTGGAGTTGGAACCGGCGGAGAGCGGTGCGGCCGGCAGCCCCGAGTCGCCGATCCGCACCTCGACGGCCTCCATCGGCAGCCCCAGCAGATCGGCCACGGTGATGGCCGCCACCGTACGCACGCCGGTGCCGATCTCATGCGTGCCGACCTCGACGGTGGCGTGCGGGGTCAATGCCGCACCCTCCGGCTTCAGCGCAAGCGTGATGCGGCAGTCCGCCGGCCCGATCTGCGTGGGATAGAACGCCGAAGCAAAGCCCCAGCCGATCATGTCGTCCGCATCGCCCATGGAGCCGGGCGTTTGGTTGCGCTCCGCCCAGCCGAACAGCTCCGCGCCGCGTTCGATGCAGCGCAGCAGCGACCGCGAGGTGTAGGGCCGGTCGGTGGCAAGCTCGACCATCGTGTCATTGCGCCGGCGCAGCTCCACGGGGTCCAGACCGAGTTTGTACGCCAGCTCATCCATGGCGCATTCCATGGCGAACAGGTACGGCATCTCGGGCGGCGCGCGCATGAAGCCCGGGGCCTGGCGATCGGTCTCGACGTTGTGCACCAGCGTCCGCACGTTGGCGCAGGCATACAGGCGCGAGGTCGAATCTGAACCGGCGGTGGCGAACTTCTCCGTCCGGCTGGTCAGCTCCCAACTCTCATGGTCCAGCGCCAGCAACTTGCCCTGGGCATCCGCACCCAGCCGCAGGTGGTGCCGCGTCTCCGCGCGGAAAGTCCGCAGCGAAAAGCACTGCCGGCGCGTCGCCACCAGCTTCACCGGCTGCCCCAGCTGCCGTGCGGCCAGGGCGGCGATCGCGGTGAACTGCCCCAGTTCGCCCTTGGAGCCGAATGCACCGCCGATGTAGGGGCTCAGGATGCGGACCTGCGCGGGCTTCAGCCGCAGCTGCTTGGCCAGCCCATGCTGAAAGCCGCGCGTGTTTTGCGTGGACTCCCACACCAGCAACTGCTCGCGACCTTCGGCATCCGTCTGCCAGGCGCAGGTGGTCTGGAAGAGTTCCAGGGGATTGTGGTGCTGTGGCGGCGTCTCGTACCACTGGTCCACGCAGGCCGCGGCCTCAGCCATGGCCTTGTCCACATGGCCGGAGTTCACCTCGAGCTCGCCGTTGGACTTCGCTTTGACGACCCTGGCCGTGGGGCTATCGAAACCCATAGCGGGCGGCTCAACGGCAAAGCTGAACTGCAACGCCTCGGCCGCCTGCGTGGCAATCTCAAAGCTGTTCGCGACGACTACCGCGATGATCTGATCCGGAAAATAGATGCGGTCTGAAAGCAGCGGCGCCACCGCCTGCGACATATAGCCGTGCTCCAGAAGCGGTTTACCCGGCTTGATGCGTTTTCCGACGTTTCTGTAGGTATAAATCTCGCAAACGCCCGGAATGGCACGCGCCTGCGTCTCCACGATGCCTGCGATGCGCCCGAGCGCCATGGGCGAGGTCCGCAGCGCGGCGTGCAGCGTCGGCTTCGCCGGCGACCCTGCCTCGGCTGCCGCGTCGCCGGCATCCTGCACCGCGCGGCCCTCGGGCCCCAGCACCGGTCTCTGGTCCGCCCCGTACAGGGCGCGGCCGGTCACCTTTGCGACGCCTTCCACGCGCCAGTGGGCTGTGCCGATGCGTCCGTTGGGCGTGATACGTTCCATGTTTACAGTCCCTATCCTTAAGGTCCGAGCATCGCGGGCAAGTTGTCCCGCGATCCATATAGGATGCCGCCGATGCTTTTCCATGGCAGGCTCACGCGGCCGATCCATAGGCAGACACCTTCTTTCTCCTTTGGGCGCATCAAACACCTCACGCTCAGCGTTGCCGCGACAAGAACTCCAAACTTCAGGCGTTCTGTACGAGTGCAAGGGATGCGAGGCACAAAATGGCAGGCCCGGAAGTGGAAGAACGACTGCGCCAGGCAGAGCTTGCCCTGGAGCGGAGTGAACGTCTTGCCGTGGCCAGCCGGTACGCCGGTGCCGTAATGCACGAGGTGAACAACCCTCTCGAAGCCATCACGAATCTGGTTTATCTGACTAAGCTGCAAAAAGACGAACCTGAGCACGTTTTGGAAAACATGCTCGTCGTCGAAGAGCAGTTGCAGCTTCTCGGCCGGGTCACCCGGGAGGCGCTCAACTTTCATCGCGAGCAGACCGACCCCCGGGAAACCGATCTGGTGGATATTGCGGAATCCGCTCTGAAGCTGCACGCCGATAAGCTCCTGAAGGGTGGCATCGCGGTCAGGAAGCAGTTCAGCGGTCCGGTAATGGCAAATGTCTACGGGAGCGAGATCCTGCAGGTGGTCTCCAATCTAATTCTGAACGCCATAGAAGTCCTGCCGCACGCTGAAGGGCGGATCGGCATTCGCATCTCCAAAACCGGCCAGCGTGTCCACCTCACGATCACCGATAACGGTCCGGGTATCCCTGAGCACTTCGCCGCCCGCCTGTTTGAGCCCTATCTCACCAGCAAGTCCTCCGGTACCGGACTCGGCCTCTGGTTGTCGCACCGCATCATCGGCAAACACCGCGGGACCCTGCGCTTCCGTACCTGCAGAAAGGCCGGCCGCCGCGGCACAACGTTCCGCATTTCTCTGCCCGCGGCCCGCGCCGCCTAGGGCGTACCTTGCTGGAAACCTTCCGCATCCGCGTCTTTCGCGCCGTGGCTCATCATCTCAACTTCAGCCGCGCCGCTGAGGAGCTCCTGCTCACGCAGCCCGCCGTGACCCAGCAGATCAAAGCGCTCGAGGACGAGTTCGGCGTGCCGCTCTTTCACCGTGGGGGCGGCCGCATCGCGCTTACCCCGGGCGGCGAGGCGTTGTTGCCGTTTGCCGAACGCATGAGAGTGCTGAGCGAAGAGGCGGTCATGGCCGTGGCCGGAGCCTACGGCCGGCAGGCCGGCGATCTGGCCCTCGGCGCCTCGCAGACCATCGGGCAGTACCTTCTGCCCAACCTCATTGCCGGTTTTCTGGCGCATCAGCCCCGCATCACAATCACCGCGCAGAGCGGCAACTCCGATGCGATACTGCAGCGGCTGCTCACCCAAGAGATCCATCTCGCGCTGATTGAAGGGCCGGAGCAGCGCAAGGATCTGCACATAGAGCCGTTCATGGAAGATCATATGGTGCTGGTCGTTCCGGCCGGCCATGGCTGGGCCGGGGCGGAGCTCGACGTGGCGGCCCTGCGCGGGGAACGGCTGCTGATGCGGGAGTTCGGCTCCGGCTCCCGCCGTGTCGTGGAGCAGGCGCTCGCCGCCGCGGGACTGAAACCCAAGGACCTCAAGATTGGCCTGGAGCTTGACTCGACGGAGGGCCTGCTGAGCGCCGTCGAAGCGGGTTTGGGGGTCACCTTCGTCTCGCGCTGGGCGGTGCGCAATCAGCTCGCGCTGGGCACCCTGCGACTGGCGCATGTGCGCGGCCTGGAGCTCTGCCGGCAGTTCTCCATGGCCTATCCTGCCGGTCCGGAGCCTTCGGGCAACGTCGGCGCGTTTCGCAGCTTTCTGCTGGCACGCGCCCTCGATCTGGCGCCCCGCCCCACCGGCAAGGCCCCACGCGCATCGGGAAAAGCTCGGTAGCGCCGTTTGCGGCTTCCCCGAAAGTTGCGGCTTGGCCCCACACTGTCCCGTACCCGGACACAATCGCTCCATGATGCACAAAATCCGTTAGATCCGGTGTCTTTGGAGGGATTTTGCCGCGGCGGCCCCCATGACAAAGTTTGTCCATGACGGGCCCGCACCTCCAAGGAAAAAGGATTAGGCTCATGCACACGTACGCGCCTGAAGACAGCTTGACTCATTCACTTTCACTCGACGGCGGCACGCTGTCGAGCCTCTTAAGCCGGCTCGCGAAGACCGGTGTGAAGGAAGCGGCACGCAGGCTGCTCGCGCTCGCCCTGGGTTCGTTGATCGTGACCTATGCCGTACTGCGGCTCGCCGGCCAGCCCGGCAGCTTTCTGCTGCTGTGGCCTGTAAGCGGTTTCGCCCTCGGGGCGATTCTCACGGCGCGGCGAGGGGGCTGGCAACAGCATGTTGCGTCGCCGGTGGCAACCGTCTGCGGCGTCTTCCTTGGTGCCGTGGCCGCCGGTCAGCCACGGTGGATGGCCTCAGGCTGGGCGCTTCTTACACTTTGCGACACGCTGCTTGCCGGCAGTCTCTTGTCTCCTCACATTGCTACCCTGGAGGATCTAAAAAAGCGCGCCAACGTCGTTCGGTTTGTGGCCGTTACCACCGGGACACCCCTGCTTTCAGGCCTCGCCATCACGCTACCGGCGGCCCTGCTCCATGTCTTGCCGTCCCATGGGGCGCCCTGGCTGCAGACCGTCGGTATGTCCGTCTTCGCTGACCTGCTCGGGATCGCGATCGTCCTTCCCGCTGTGCTCTTCGCGACCACCGGGGAGTATCGGGCTCTGCGCAAACTCGCGCCGCACCTCCGCTACTCGGTGGCCGCCCTCGTTCTGTACCTGGCCGTCACCGTCTTCACCTTCTGGCAGAACCAGGGGCCGTTGCTGTTTATTATCTTTCCGCCGATGATGCTGATGCTTTTGCTGATGGGTTTGGAAGGCGCCGTCTTCAGCACGGTCGCCCTCAGCGCCATCGGCTGGTATGCGACCGCGCACGGCCACGGCCCCATCTGGCTTATGCGCGAGGGCTCGCCCGCCACGCACAGCATGGTTCTCCAGGGCTTCATCTGGGTATGTCTCGCAACGGCCCTGCCCGTGGGCGCGTTGCTCGATGAGCGCCGACGCGCCGAGCGCGGTGTGCTGGAGGCGCAGGCGGTCTACCAACTCCTGCTGCAGCATACCGACGATGCCATCGTGCTCTCGTCCAGCGACGGCCCAAAACGCTTCGTTTCGGCAGCCATCGAGCAGCTCACCGGCTGGACGCCGGAGGAGTATCTCGCCATCGAGCGGCTCGAAACCATGCACCCCGATGACCGGGACATGATCCTCCTCATGGACGCCAGCTTTCAGCAAGGCAAGCGGGAGCAGATCGTGCGGTACCGGATCAGGCTGAAACATGGTGGCTGGCGCTGGGTTGAAGCCACCGTCCGCGGCTATGGCAGCGTGGGAGTCACCGGCTACGTGATTACCATTCGCGACATCTCAGCCCAGAAGCAGGCGGAAACCGATTGGCAGGCGGAACGGCACGCGCTCGCGCAGGAAAAGCAGCAAATGGCCGATCTCGCCGGCACGGATGCCTTGACGGGCCTGCTCAATCGCCGGGGTTTGGAGCAGGGCGTGCGGGAGACAGTGTTCGGCAAAGACCTGGCTGTGCTGATGATCGACATTGATTTCTTTAAGCAGTTCAACGATTTCTACGGTCATGGCGAGGGCGACCGTTGCCTCACCCGCCTTGGAGCCGTGATTCGTAAGCAGGTAGGCAGAAAGGGTGATCTGGTGGCCAGGCTGGGTGGCGAAGAATTTACGGTGGTGCTTCCTGGAGGCGATGCGCAGGCCGGTCTCCGCATCGCCGAAGGTATCTGCCTTACCCTCGAGGCGCTCGCCATGGAACACACCAGCAGTCCCCTGGGCTTCGTTTCCGTGAGTATCGGTGTCGCCGTCCATACCGCGCCGAGTGAAGTGGACTTCAATCTCCTGCTCAGCCAGGCGGACCGCGCTCTGTACACCAGCAAACACGCCGGGAAAAACCGTGCCACGCTGTTTCAACCTGGGCCGTCCATGTCTCTGATGGCGGCGAAACCGGCAAGCTCCGTTCCAGCCGCGGCCGCCGCGTAACCGACCGGGGTCGTCACGCCGGCGGCTTTCAAGTTTTAAGGAAACAGCTGATATTTAGG
>CAXTBJ010000034.1:0-11909 GCA_964242585.1 uncultured Bryocella sp. | reverse complement strand
AATCCGCTTCACCGAGGAGCGCCAGCCCGCTGTCGAGCGGGGAAGCCGAGGGCAAATATCGTGGTACACGGCTTCGATCTGTTCCTCCGTTCGGCGCAACCGTCCTAAATTGGGACAAACCCTTAAACGCCATGCATCTAAGGTGTAGTTTTCCCGAAAAAGATTTTCCCGTAATCTTTTTGTGTGATGGACAGAGCACAATTGAAGGTTCCGGATGAGGAGATCGCCGAAGAGTTTGGACGCGTCGTCGCTCTCCTACAGCAAGCCACCAGCAAACCGTTGTTCAAGCCGCTGATGATCGAAGCAAATCACAGGGGCCTGAATTGGATTGAAGCCCTGGAATACGTGGTCGATACCGGGATTCCTTCCCGCGGGGACCGTTGAAGCGGGCCTGAACCAGGCCCGTGTGACCACGTCTACGCCTGGACGTGTGACGTTTTCAGGCGCATCAGGGCGAGGTATAGCGCGCCGGAGAGGAAAAATCCTAAAAACCACGCGTAACTGTATAAAAATGCCAGCGAGGGCACGAAGCGTCCGATCAATGCCGCTATAACACCTGCAACCAGCGCAAGAATTGCTCTCGGGTTAATGCCGTTACTGTATTCGTAGATCCCATGCCGTCGATAGAGCGAGGCCGTGTCCAGCCGGGTGCGGCGAACTAAAAAGTAGTCCGCGACCATGATCCCCGCCACCGGCCCCAGCAGCCCGGAGTAGCCCACCAGCCAACCGAAGACATAGCTGCCGAAGGTCGCCATCAGCCTCCAGGGCATCATGGCAAGGCCCAGGAAGCCCGTGATCAGCCCACCGGTGCGAAAGCTGATGTACCGTGGCGCAAGATTGGCGAAATCGTTGGAGGGCCCCACGACATTCGCCCCGATATTGACGTTCAGCGTGGCCACCAGCAGTGCAATCAGCCCCAGGAAGGCAACCGGCGGCTGGTGAAAGCGCCCCAGCAGCGTCACCGGATTCCAGATCGGCTCCCCGAAGACGACCGTGGAGGCCGAGGTCACCGCAATGCCCACAAACGAATACAGCACCATGGCAAGGGGAAGCCCAAAGCCCTGTCCCACAAGCTGCGATTCCTGGTTTTTGGCGTAGCGCGTAAAGTCCGGAATATTGAGCGAGAGCGTCGCCCAATACCCCACCATGGCGGTCAGCGAGGGCCAGAAAAAGTGCAGAAACTCCTGCCGGGTGGTGAACCGGCTGGGTGCGGCCAGCATCGGCCCGAAGCCACCCGCCCTGCGCAGCATGTAGCCAAGCAGCAGCAGACTCATCAGAAGCATAAAGGGCGCGGAAAGGCTCTGCAGAAACCGGATGCTGCTCACGCCGCGCCACACCACGGCCATGTTCAATGCCCAGAACCCGAGAAAACACATCCATAAGCCAACAGGCATGCCCATCGTGCGCGGCCAAAGCACATTCACCATGGCAAAGATTGCCTGCCCGCCGATCCACGATTGAATCCCGAACCAACCGCATGCCACAACCGCGCGCAGCATGGCCGGCACATTGGCGCCCAGCGGCCCGAACGGGGCCCGCACAAACACCGGAAACGGAATGCCGTACTTTGCGCCCGCATGCGCGTTCAGCAGCATGGGAATCAACACAATCAGGTTGCCCAGCATAATCGTGAGGAGCGCCTGCTTCCAATTCATGCCGCCCGCGATCAGCGACGACGCGAGCATGTAGGTGGTCACCTCCATCGACATCGAAAACCACAGCGCGATGTAGTTGTAGGTCGTCCAGGTGCGTTGCGCGGGCTGTGTGGGCGCAAGATCCGCGTTCCACAAATGCGTATCCGGCGCAAGCTCCGCGTCATAAAAGCCGCGCGCGGCGTGTGGGAGCGAGGGCGCACTCATGCCAGCCCACCGGCGTTTGCCTCGCGCTTTATGAAGCGGCCCCGGCCCACCTCGCCGAGAAATTTACCGGGCTGCGTCACGCGATCCACCACGCATGTTCCCCGCGAAAACACCTTGGCCGCGTTGCCCCTCACGGTCCAACCCTCAAACAGGTTGTAATCGTTGGCCATGCACTGCGTCGCCGCGGTGATGGTGTATGCGGCCCGCGGGTCCCACAGCACAAGATCCGCATCGAGCCCCACCGCAATGGCCCCCTTTTGCTTCTCCATGCCGAAGATCTTCGCCGGATTTGCAGCCGTAAGCGCGACGAAGCGCTCCGGCGTCAAGCGCCCTGTATTTACCCCGAAATGCCACAAAATCTGCAGACGGTTTTCAACGCCCGGGCCGCCGTTTGGGATCTTTGCGAAATTTTCACGGCCCAGCGCCTTCTGCTCCATCGTGAACGGGCAGTGATCGGTTGAAACTACCTGCAGCGAACCGTCACGTAAGGCATTCCAAAGGGGCTCCTGATGCCGCTTTTCGCGCAGCGGCGGTGTAAACACAAACTTCGCCTCGTCCCAACCCTGGCCGGGCATCTGGTCTTCAATGGAAAGCACAAGGTACTGCGTGCAGGTCTCGGCCAGGGCACGCGCCCCGCGCTGTTGCATGTGCTTCAACTCCGCAAGGGCATACTCGTTGGAAAGGTGCACGATGTACACCGCTGCCCCGGTCATGTCCGCTAAAGCGATCGCCCGGTGCGTGGCCTCGGCCTCAGCTTTAGGGCTCCGGGAGTGGGCATGCCAATGGGGGGCGGTCTTGCCCTCCGCGAGCATCTGCGCGACCACGATGTCGATGGCACTGCCGTTCTCCGCATGGATGCAGCACAGCGCGTTCAGCGCCGCGGCCTTCTGCATCACCTTGAACATCAGCCCGTCATCGATCATCAATACGCCGGGATAGGCCATAAACAGCTTGAAGCTGGGTATGCCCTCGGCAACCATTTCCTCCATCTCGCGCAGACCCCTCGCGCCATCGCCCGGCCCAAGATCCGTTATGGCCATGTGCAGCGCGTAGTCGATGCAGGCCTTGCCCTCGGCCTTGGCGCGCCAGATGTCGTAAGCCTCGCGCATCGTCGCACCCTGCTTTTGTAGGGCAAAATCGATCACCGTGGTCGTACCGCCCACTGCCGCGGCGAGGGTGCCGGTCCGGTAATCATCCGCGCTCACCGTGCCTCCAAACGGCATATCCAAATGCGTGTGCACATCGATGCCGCCGGGCATCACGAGCAAACCCATGGCGTCGACTACCTCATGTCCAATGGCCTCCAGCGCGGGCCCAACCGCCGCGATGCGCTCCCCTACAAGGAGCACATCGGCACGCGAGGAGCCGGTCGCATTCACAACGGTGCCGTTTTTAATCAGCGTTCCCATGCAAAATCAATCCCTCTTGTTTGGTCATCACCGTTGGGGATCTGCGTGTTGCATTTCTACCGCAGACTACGGCGTGTTTGGATTCAGATCCGTGGGCGCGGTCACCCCTGCGGGCACAATGCCCGACGCGACGCGCTCTGCCCATGTCTCCACCGGCAAGCCCTCATCCACACGCTCCATCGTGATGCACTCCGGCACCGGGCACACCAAGGAGCACAGGTTACAACCCACACAATGGTGCTCATCCACGCGCGGAATGCGCGCCAGCGGCGTGCGGTAGGGGCCATGTTCTCCCAAACCGGCCCCGGCGTTCATGTCCAGCTTCGGAATCGGCGTCATGGTGATGCGGCGTGCGCTCTCGGCGGCAACCGTCGCCGGCGTGCGCGTGCTGTCCTGCATGGGCAGGGTGCGGTCGAGATGAATGCACTGGTGCGCGCCATCCCAGCAGGCGGTGTAGCAGAGCTGGCAGCCGATGCACAGATCCTCATGAATGCGCGCGACCACCTGATAGTTCAGGTTCAGATCCTTCCAGGCTCGCATATGCGGCAGGCTCAAACCGCGAAAGTCTTCAAGCGTGCGATAGCCCTTGCCGCGCATCCAGGTGAGCAGTCCATCGGCCATATCCTCCACAATGCGATAGCCGTAGTGCATCGCCGCCGTGCACACCTGCACCGTGGTCGCGCCCAGCAGCAGAAACTCCGCCGCGTCCTGCCATGTGCCGATGCCGCCGATACCCGACATCGGCAAGGCGGCCTCCGGATCGCTCATCACCTGCTGGACCATGCTCAAGGCGATCGGCTTGACCGCCGGCCCACAGTAGCCGCCATGCGAGCTGTACCCATCCACCTTCGGCCGCGGCTCCAGGGTGTCGAGGTCGATGCCTGTGATCGAATTGATGGTATTGATCGCTGAAAGCGCATCCGCCCCACCGTGTTTGGCTGCGCGCGCGGGCAGGCGGATATCGGCGATGTTCGGGGTCAGCTTCACGATCACCGGTGTACGCGCGCGTTCCTTCACCCATCCCGTAATCCGCGCACAATACTCCGGCACCTGGCCCACGGCGGAGCCCATGCCGCGCTCGCTCATGCCGTGCGGGCAGCCGAAGTTCAACTCCAGGCCATCGGCACCGGCATCTTCCACGCGCGCCACCATCTCATGCCAGGCCTCGCGCTTGGATTCCACCATCAGCGACGCGATCACGACGTGCTTCGGGTACCGCCGCTTCACCTCGGCGATCTCGCGCAGATTCAGCTCGGTCGACCGATCGCTGATCAACTCGATATTGTTCAGCCCCATCATGCGCCCGCCGCTCCAATCGATCGAGCTGTAGCGCGAGCTGACATTCGTGATGGGCGCGCCCAGGGTCTTCCACACCGCACCGCCCCACCCGGCATCGAAGGCGCGCATGATCTGCTCACCGCAGTTGGTCGGCGGTGCGGAGGCCAGCCAAAAGGGGTTCAGGCACGCGATGCCGGCAAAGTTCGTTTCAAGCGTCGGCTCGCCCGTACCGTTATGCATGGGAGCACACGCCTTTCTGGGCAGCTTCCGCGCTCAGGAGCCAAGCGGCCATGGCTACACCCGCGCGCTTGCCGTCGGCCACGGCATCCACCACCTCGCGGCCGCCATTGGTGCAATCGCCGCCCGCGAAATAACGCGGATTCGAAGTCTGCCCCGTCGCACGATCGATCAGAATGCGGCCACGCTCCATCTGCAATCGCGGCCCCTGCGATGCGTCGCCGGCAAGAAATCCCGTGTGGGTCGCCTGGCCGATGGAAAGCACGATACAGTCCACGGGCAGCCTCATTGTTTTACCCGCAACAGGCAGAATGGACCCGTCCTCCATGATCGCCAGCTCCTGCAACGCAAGGGCTTCCACCGCTTGGTGGAGAAGCGAGCGATCGAGCGCGACGGGCTGCATGTGCCACAAAAACCGCACACCTTCCGCCTTGGCGTGCTCGTACTCAAACCCGAAGGCGGACATCTGCTCCGGGCCGCGCCTGTAAACCATCGTCACCTCTCGGGCGCCCAGGCGCACCGCGGCAATGGCCGCATCGATGGCCGTATTGCCCGCACCGATCACCGCAACCCGCGCCGGCGCCGCAACCCGCTTGCCGGTCTTATAATCGGCAATCCAATCGAGCGCGTTCGTCACCCCATGGCTATCCTCATGCGCCAATCCCAGCTGATGAATCCCCCCCAGGCCGAGGCCAAGAAACACGGCGTCGTACTCCGTCTCAAGCCGCTGCAACATGGCCGCATCCACCGTCGTATCGCGGCAAAACGCCACACCGAGCTGGGCCACGAGATCGATCTCGCGCAGACTCTCACGCAGAGGCAGCTTGTACTCCGCGATGCCGTAGGTATTCAAACCTCCGGGCAGCGGCCGCGCGTCGAAGATCGTCGCGGCCACGCCCTGCCGCCGCAGCTCCGCCGCACACGCCAGCGATGCCGGTCCCGCGCCGATCAAAGCCACACGCTTTCCCGTGTCTTGCCCGGGCGAAAACGGCAGTGGCGCGCCGCTCGCGTGCAGCGCATCCATGGCATAGCGCTGCAAACGGCCGATCTGAATCGGCTGCTCGCCGCGGTGATGAAAGACGCAGGCACCCTCACACAGCACCTGCACCGGGCACGCCCGTGCGCAGCTCGCCCCTAGAATATTGGCATCCAGAATCGTGCGCGCCGAGCCCTCCAGATTCCCCGTGCCGATCTTTTTAATAAACCGCGGCACATCGATGTGCGTGGGACAGGCCTGGGTACACGGCGCGTCGAAGCAGTACAGGCAGCGGTTAGCCTCGGCGAGCGCGCCCGCATCGCCGAACGGCGGATGGTAGTCCGCGAAGCGCACGGCGATCTCCGGCGTATGGGGCGCCTGCAGCGGAAAGGTCGGGGCATCACTCATCGAGCAAACTCTCCATGCCATTGGGGAGGACTGCATTGCGGCCTGGGTGCCGGCCGCAGCGTGAAAGCTGATTATGCACCACCGACGTGCGGCGTGCGATGCTCCTCCGCCCACAAATCGATGCCGCCGTCGCCCGCCACCCAGTGCATGGCCGACTCAGCCGCACGGCCGAACGCCTCGGCCGCCTGCAACAGGTGCAGGCGGTCCGAGTCTTCCTCGCGGTGATGGCTTAGCCCGCCGAGTGACTGCACAAACAGCATAGCCGTCGGAATGCCCAGCCGCGCCACCTCCGCCGCATCGTGCAGCGGACCGGAGGGCAGCCGCAGGCTCGTTCCCGTCATCTCCAGCACGGCCTCGTCGATGAACGTCATCAGCTGCGGGTGAAACGGCACCGGCTCAATGGACCAGATCTTCTCCCACGCCACCATACAGCCCTCCTCGGCGGCGAAGCGCTCGCTCGCGGTCCGGGCCTCCGCCAGCATCCGCGCCAGCACCTCTGCATCCAGATCGCGCAGATCCAGCGTTGCCTCGCAGCGGCCCACCACCGCCGTCGCGATGCCCGGAAATGTCTTTACGCTGCCCATCGTCGCCACAGCCTCGGGATAGCCATTTGCCAGGGGCCGGATCTCCAACGCCAGCTTCGCGCAGGCCGCCAACGCATCGCGGCGCACCTTCATCGGCGTCGAGCCCGCGTGTGCCTCTTTGCCTGTGAAGGTGACAGCCCAGCGCTCCACGCCCTTGGTGCCCGTCACCACGCCCAGCGCCGCCCCCGCGCGCTCCAGCACCGGGCCCTGCTCGATGTGCAATTCCAGATAGGCCGCGATATTCCGCTGCTCGTTCGCGGCCTCGCCCACCCGGTCCGCGTCCACACCGCACTCGCGCAGCGCGGACTCCAGCGTCTGGCCCTCGCGGTCCGTGCGTCCGCGGTCGGCCTCCATGGTATGTCGGCCCGCAAACGCCGCCGAGCCGAACAGGCTTCGCCCAAAACGCGCACCCTCCTCATCGGCCCAGTCCACCAGCCGGATCGTGCACGGGGGCTGCCCGTCGGTCCGCTTGGCGATGGCCTTCAGCACCTCCAGCCCCGCCAGCACGCCGAGGCAACCGTCCAGCCAGCCGCCGTTGGGCACGGAGTCCAGATGCGAGCCCAGCACCAGCGCGCGCTCCGTCTTGCCCGGCAGCGTCACCCAATGGTTCCCTGCCGCATCGTGGTGATGCTCCACCGGCAATCCGGCGAGCTTGCCTTCGAACCAGGCCCGCGCTGTCCGCCAGGTGGGCGACCACGCCACGCGTTGCGCGCCGCGTTCGTCGGCGGTTAGGGAGCGCAGTTCATCCAACTGCGCCAGTACGGCATGGGCATCGATCATGCCCCAAGCTCACGCCCCGCGCGTCGCCTTGTCAAGGCAATCCCCTCAAGCGCATCCTAACCCATAGAGCAAGGCAGGAAAGCGAGCACGCGATGAAAGCGATGATTTTGCACGAGTACGGCGGGCCCTCCAAGCTGCACTATGAAGACTTCCCGGACCCCACGCCGGGCCCCGGCGAGGTACGCCTCCGCGTGCTCGCCGTCAGCATCAATCCGGTGGACTGGAAGATGCGCTCCGGCGAGGCCAAAGAGCGCTTTCCCCTGCAGTTTCCCGCTATCCTGGGCCGTGATGTCGCGGGCGTCGTGGAATCGCTCGGCGAAGGCGTCACGGGATTCGCGGAAGGCGACCGCGTCTTCGCCCTCGCCAACAGGACCTACGCCGAGCTCTGCCTCGTAAAGGCCGCCGATCTGGCACACCTGCCGGCGGGGCTCGACATCACCCAGGCGGGCGCAATTCCCTTGGCCGCGCTCACCGGCGACCAGCTCATCCGCGATGCCACGGAGGTGCAGGCCGGGCAAACCATCCTGCTCACCGGCGCGACCGGCAGCGTGGGCCGCTGCGCACTCCTGGCCGCGCTCGAGATAGGCGCAAAGGTCATCGCCGGCGTGCGCAAGAAGCAGAAGGACGAGGCGCTGGCTCTCGGCGCGGTGGCTGCCATCGATCTCGAGGACCACACAGAGTTCGCAAGCGTCGGTTTCGTCGATGCCGTGGCGGACACCGTCGGCGGCAAGCTCGGGCCCGCCCTGCTGTCCAAGGTAAAACCCGGCGGCGCCTACGGAACGTTGCTGGGACCGCCGGTGGGTGCGGTGCTGCACCCCTTGGTGCGTATCAAGCCCATGTCGGCGCAGCCGCGGGCGGCGACGGTGGTGCACTACGGCGAGGCGGTCCGCAACGGCAAGCTGAAGCTGCCGGTCGAAGAGGTCCTGCCGCTCTCTGAAGCCGCCACGGCCCAGGTCAGGGCGGAAAAGGGCGGCATCGGCAAGATCGTACTCGTGCCGTAAGTGAAAGCGTGATCCAACACCACAACGGACTTCAGTGCCGGTCGCTGGCACCCGGTTGGGTTCAGCTAGAAGGGCAGGCCGCTACGATCGGGTAAGCTACCGTATCGCCCTCTTGCTTACCTGGATGATTCTGGCGTTCGATCCGGGGCAGATCGGCCACTTGGACCTGGGGGATCGTACTGAAATGTACATAAAGCTCATCCACGCGATCGGCTGTGTCTCGCTGCTGCTGCTGAGCGTTGCGCCCGTCTCCGTGGCACAGGAGACGGGCGCCGCCATGCAACAGCAGCAGACGATGGACCTGGCGCATCGCGATGCCGAAATTCACTGGCCGCAAGGTTTCGACCCGTCCATGGCCGCTCAGTTCAGTCATAACGAACTTTTGATCCATGCGTCATGCGATCACGTGTTTGAGCGCATGGCGGAGGTGGCTGACTGGCCCAACTGGCTCATTTTTGTCAAAAACGTCAGGGTAGAAGGCGCCTCGCAAAAGGTAGCCGCTGGGCGGACACTGTCGCTGTCGATCTTCAACACGCCGATTACCGCGAAGATCACGGAGTGGGTGCCCGGCGAGCACATCAGCTGGATACCCGAGACCGTTGCTCCCTCAGGATCAAGCCACTACCACGCCTGGCATTTCGTGACGACGCCGGGAGGCTGCAAGGCGATAACGGAGGAGGTGGGTATCGGGCCTGCTGATAAGAAGATGGGTGCGGAGGGTAGCTTCTACATGCATCGCGCACACGATCTTTGGCTCGCATCGCTGCGGTATACGTCGGAATAGAGGTAAGCCGGAGACTGGTTGTGGTTTGGGACCTGAGTTTTACCCTTGAGCCGGCTTAGAGATAACGGCTAACTATCTTCATCGAGAGAATACCAATTCCGTTTCTTCGAAGAGACAAATCGCCCACCGTCCGATACCCGCTCAGCCCCGCTCCTCTACAATCGCGGGGTGATCGCTCATCTTCGCGGCCAGATTCTCACAAAAACGCCCGCCTCCGTTATCCTCGACTGCGGCGGCGTGGGGTATGAGTTGCTGATCTCCGTCTCTACCTACACCGAGCTCGGCGAACCCGGCGTTATGGCCGCCCTGCACGTCCACACCCATGTGCGCGAGGACGCGATTCAGCTCTTCGGCTTCAAGGAGCCCACCGAGAAGCGCCTTTTTGAGAAGTTGTTGACCATCTCGGGCATCGGCCCCAAGCTGGCCCTCACAGTGCTCAGCGGCATCAGCGCGGAACGGCTGGTCGGCGCCATCCGCGGCGGCGACCACGCCACGCTCACCAAAGTGCCCGGCATCGGCAAAAAGACCGCCGAGCGTGTCGTATTGGAGTTGAAGGACAAGCTGGACGACCTGGCCGGCTATGCACCCGCAAGCCAACCGGCACGGCCGTCCCTCGGCGCAATCGCAGAAGACGTCTTGAGCGCGCTCGTGAACCTCGGCTACGGACGCCCTGCCGCGCAAAAAGCCGTGGAAGCCGCGGCTAGGCAAAAGGAAGAGGCAGCCGACTTTGAGCTCCTGTTCCGCGCCGCTCTTGCCGCCATACGCTGACCTACGCCCGCCGCCGATACCGCACGGCGAACTCATACCCCGGGTTGGCCGGATAGAGCTCCGAGACCAGCCTGAGCCGCTCCGCCAGCGCACCCGGTGCCAGCAGGGGGTAATCGCGTTCGCGCAGCTCGCTGTAATCCAGATCCAGCACCAGCGATAACAAATAAATTGCCATCGCATCGGAGAAGGTGCTCTCCAGAAAGACCTGGCGCTCTTTTTCATCCACCGCCGCCGGCTGCTCGGCTGCCTGCAGTGTCACCACGTTCGAGCCCGTTGCCGCAATCGCCCCAAAGGAGCGATTGCTCAGGGCGGTGCCCTGCCCGAACAGTCGACCGCGCCTGCCGCCGGCGCTTGTGGCCGCGGCGGGCTCCGGTTCGGTGCTCATCGGCTTGCCCAACGCCAGATGTCGGGCCTCCCAGGCGTCCAGGCTGGTTTCGCCACGCACCCCGCTCTGCGCCTGCCCCCAGGCAAGCTCGGCGAAGCGCTCCGGCACGCCGGCGGTATCGATAAACGCATGCGCCACGTTGATGAAAAACTCAAAGCTGAGCGCAAAACGGTCGCCCATCAGCCGCGTGGAGATGAACACACCGCGGTGCCCGTTGCCGAGCTCCTTATCGAGCTCCACATTGCGATGGCAGATGGCTGCCTCGCCCAGGTCCTCGGTCCAGGCCGGCGCGACCATGGCCTGGTCGGCGGGTTCCCCGCGCGTGCGCCTCGTCGAAAGCTCGGCATGGTCGGGCTCGCGCAGCGCCAGGGGCACAAAGAAGTAGGTATTCGTGTTCAATGCCCCGGCGATCGACGCCGGCACCGCCTCCAGCATGCGGTCGAGGTCCGGTCCGGGCACCCCGGTCTCGCCGAAGGTGGCAAAACGCACCCCGTTGGCGGAGCGGCGCACCTCGGCCTCGCGCGCCACCTGCGAGGCGCGCACCAGCGTATCGCTTGTGCTCCCGCCCCATCCTGTATTCGTGCCTTCGGCCATCAGGCTATTCTACTGGAGATGGCCTCTCTGAATCACACCGATCGCGCCCGCCGCGAAGGAACCCTGCTGGGCATCCCGTTCGGCGACCTGGGCTGGATACAGTCGCTGATCATTGCGATCGCCACCGGCTTCATCGCTTTCTTTCTGGTCACCTTTGTCTCCATCGTGGCGCTGCTGTTCTATTCGGCCGGCGGCCATCACAATATCGACTTCGCCGTGAGCTACAAGCGCATCGGGCTGCCGATCGGCCTGGCCGTCTTTGCGGCCGCGGCCGTGTTCCTGGCCTTTCAGTACGTGCGCCGCACCCTGCGCGGCGGCCGGCCCAAGGAATAGGCCGACCTGCCCCAACGCTTCACGCACCTCGCGTCTTTTCGCACACCTTGGGCGTCTCCCGGAACACCTGTCACACTGGCTCCACCATCCTCTTCCAGGAGTTCTTCCGTATGTTGCCTGCCCGTTTTGTGTTCTTCGCGTTTCGCCGTACCTCAGCCCTGGCGCTGGCGGCTTCGCTGCTCGGGACAACCCTTCTGCCCGCAGCCTCTTTGGCAGCTGAGAAAAAGAAGGCTGAAGCGGCGACACAGACGGTGCCCAGCTACTACGGTCCGCAGCCCGCCGTGGAAGCACTCGACCTCACCATGTATGCCCGCATCCGCAACGAGGCCTTTCAGCACGGCAAAGTCATGCAGCTCGCCGAGGCCCTGAATGACGGCATCGGCCCGCGCCTGACCGGTTCGCCCAACATGGCCAAGGCCAATGCCTGGACGCGCGACACGCTCACCGCCATGGGCCTCAGCAACGCGCACCTGGAGGACTGGGGCGATTTCGGCATGGGCTGGCAGCAGATCA
>CAXTBJ010000033.1:31698-39544 GCA_964242585.1 uncultured Bryocella sp. | reverse complement strand
CATCGACAAGCACTTCCACCCAGAGGCCGCTAACAACGCCGACCTCATCAAGCTCCTTACCTTCTTCCTGACCTTCCTGCTCATCGACTTCGCCGCCTCCGCCCTGGCCTTCCTGCTCGAACGCAAACACCCCGCCAGCCGCGGCGATGCCTGGCTCCTGGTCCATATCTGGGTACAGCGCTTCACCTACCGCCAGCTCTTCAGCTGGGTGCTGCTCAAGACCATGAAGCGTGCCATCGACGGCAAACCCTTCAACTGGGACAAACTCGAGCGCACCGCCAAGATGTCTCACCAAACCGAACAACTCACCACCTAATCCATCCCCTGTCGTTCGCCTGTTGATGTAACCGTCCTGCGATCCCCATGCGCCGGAATAATCCGGTTCGAGCCCAATCCGAGCCGACATCGAGCAACGCTGCAAGCAAGGTACGATAAGGCATGCACCGGCTTTTCCTCCTCGTCGCTGTACTGTTTTTTGGAGCAAGCCTCGGGTGGCCCGCATCAGGACAAAGCTCTACCCCACTGAGTCCGCCCATCCCTTCCAGCACCTCGGACGGGGCTTCAGCATCCCCCCTGCCGGACCCTGGTCTGCTGCTCAAAGAGGTGCAGCGCAATGAGGAGCGGATGGATGCCCTGCGCAATGACTACACCTACCACGTCCACATACAACAGCAGCGCCTCGCTAAAGATGGCAGCGTGAAACAGAACGAGACCACCGATGCAGAAAGCCTGACGCTGCAGGGTGTGCGAGTGGACCGGGTCGTAGCCCGAAACGGCAAGCCGCTGAACGCCGAGGAACAGGCGAAGGAGAATGACCGCCTGGATAAACAGGTCGCCAAAGCACATGAGCGCCGGGCCAAGGCCGAAGCAGCCGGCCAAAAGACCGATGAGCGCGGAGACGCGGTCATCACCGCGGCGCGGATGCTGGAACTGGGCGCTTTTTCAAATGAACGGCGTATCGTCTACCAGGGCCGGCCGACGGTGGTAATGGACTATGCCGGCGATTTAAAAGCCAAAACACATTCTCCGGCCGAAGCCGCAGTCAAAGATCTGGTCGGCACGGTCTGGGTCGACGAGGCGGACCGTGTGGTGGTCCGTGGGCAAGGGCATTTTCTAGATGATTTCAAGGTCGGCGGCGGACTGCTGGCCGATGTGCGCAAGGGATCGAACTTCGACTTTGAAGCCAGGCGGGTCAACGATGCGGTCTGGCTACCCGCAACCATCGAGGGCCGCGGCAGCATTCGCATCCTTCTGGTTGCCGGCTTCGACGGCCGGCTGCAGCTCTCCGCCAGCGACTACCGGCGGTTTCGCACCAGCGCCACCATTGTCCCAAAACCCGAGCCTGTCCCAAAACCCGAGCCTGTCCCAAAGCCCGCGCCTGAGCCGGCACCTATAGAAAAAACGCCAGCCGCCGGGGTAAAGACGCCCTCCGGCGCCATCGAGGACTCAACCGCACAGCCGCGAACATTGCTGAACGATCGGTAGCGTCCGGGTGAGGAGCAGGAAAAGAGGCCGATGGGCCTCTTTTCCTTTGTCTATGGAAGGGTGGAAAGGTGGAAGAGTTTAGGAAGAATTAGAGAGGTTGTACGTCCGAAGCCTGCCAGCCCTTGGGACCCTTGACCACGTTGAACTGAACCGCCTGACCTTCCTGGAGGCTCTTGAACCCATTGGTGTTGATCGCCGAGTAGTGCACGAACACATCCTCACCGTTCTGACGGCTGATGAAGCCGAAACCCTTGGCGTCGTTAAACCACTTCACTGTTCCCTGTTCCATGTCTCGCAATTCCCTTGTGTTTCGGTGTGACGCTGAATTCAAATCGGGGCTTCGACGCCGTTTGTGTCCGGGCAGAAACTGACTTGTTTCAAACGGTGAGCAAATGTTAGCACGGTCGGCAACTTTTCCGAAACTATTTTGCAACCCCCTGCTTTTGCCTCACTTCAGTCCTCATTCCGCCCTCATACCCTTATCAGCGGGGCGGCACCATCCGGAAGCGTTCACTCACGATCCGCTCCGCTGCCTGCAGAACCTGGTACAGGGAAAGCTCGCTTGAGTCAAGGATCACGGCATCGGGTGCCGGCCGCAGCGGCGACTCCGCACGGTTGCGGTCACGCTCGTCGCGTTCCTGCAACTCGCGCAGTACCCGTGCCTCCCTCTCCGGAGCCGGCTCGCCCCCAATTTTCTGCCCTTGGCTTTCCTGATCCTGACCTTGCTGATCCCGACTCCTCTGATCGTGCAACGATTTGCTCGGAGTTTGTCCAGGTGCGGTAGCCGAGCTGCCGGTTTGCCGGAAACGGCGTCTTCCGCGAACCTCGGCCGCGGCGTCCAAAAATATCTTGATCTCCGCATCGGGAAAGACAACCGTGCCGATGTCGCGGCCTTCCATGACCACGCCTCCGGCGACGCCCATTTGCCGTTGCTGCTCCACCATCCAATGGCGGACCCGTGGGTGAACGGAGACGCGCGAGGCTACCGCGGTGACCTCCGGCTCCCGCAGCCTGGATGTCACAACCTCTCCATCCAGCATGACGCGGTTGCCCTCGGGCTGCGGTTCGAGCGCAATGCGCGTGTCATCCACAAGGGACAAAACGGCAGCCTCATCGTCCGGATCGACGCCGTGTTGGGTGGTTTTTAAGGCCAGCGCCCGGTACATCGCGCCGGTTTCCAGATTCAACAGGCCGAACCGCCGGGCCAGATGCGCCGCGACGGTGCTCTTGCCCGCACCCGCCGGGCCATCAATAGCGACAACGGGGCGCGACCGGGCCCGGGACTCCCCTCTCATGCCTCCTCCTCAGGCCGACGGCGCGGTGTGGGACGATTGCCGTCTTGGTCGCGGGCAGGGGCGCGGTTGGGAGCGCGCTTAAAGGTGCGATCCGGACCGTTGCCGCCCCGATCACCCTGGGGTCCACGTCCCGGTCCACGATTGAAGCTGCCCGGTCCTCGATTGAAGCTACCCGGGGCACGCCCCGTCCCAACGGAACCCCGGCTGACGGTGCCTGAAGCACGGTTGAAGCCCCCCGGACCCCGACTGGCCCCCCCGGAACCTCGCTTGAACTCGCCTGACCCACCGGCTGAAGGCCCACGCGACGGACGGTCTTCGGTGCGAAAGCCTCCCCGATCCCCAAACTGACCTGCCGGTCGGCTACGCGGTGCATCGCCCCCACGGGCCGGGCCATCACCGAAGCTGCGGGCGGGACGATCCCCAAACGGAGGTCTGCCCGTATTGGCCCGGAACGGAGGGCGATCCCCGGAACCGCGATTCGCCGGCCGGAACCCACCCTCAGGGCGATCCTCGCGGGCCCGGAAACTCCCGCCGCCGCCAAAGGGCCGGGTACCACCGGAGCTGCCCTCCCGCGCGGGGCGATCGGAACGCGCGGGTCGATCGGAACGATCAGGACGATCGAAGCTGCGGCGGGGCTCAAACGAACCCGAAGGTCTTGGACCCGAAGGTCTTGGACCCGAAGGTCTTGGACCCGAAGGGCGCGAACCCGTGGGACGGAACGGGCGCGAGCCCGCGGCACGATCGTCACGGCGTGGAAATCCGCTCCCCTCCCCAGTCTCGCGGCGGAAGGGTCTGCGTTCACGGTCGCCGCCGACATCTCGGGTATCGCCTTCCGGTTTTGGCCTCGCGCCTCCGTCCTGTGAGAAGCTGCTGCGGAAGGGACGAGCGCCACCTCCCGTTTCGGCGCTACGCCGAAATGGCGGAGCCCCCGTACCGCCCTCGCGGCGGAATGGCGGCCGCTCCCCTGCGCTGCGCTCGCGGTTGGCAAAGCCTGGCCGGCCGGCACCGCCCTCACGGCGTGGCGGCCGGCTGTCCTCACGGCGAGGCCGGTCACCCTCGGCCCGGAAGGCCGGACGCGCGGGGCGTTCGTAGCCGCCCGACTGCGCCGGACGGGCACGCCGTTCTTCCTCCCAGGGACGCGCAAAGCTAGGACGCTCGCCCGTCCCTTCCGTACGGTTTTCCCCTGCGGCGGCCGGGCGCTCGCCGCGCTCACGGAACGGCCGCGCCGGGCGGTCTCCGTCGCGGTACGCTCCGCCTGCGGGTCGGGGACGTGTCTCGGACGAGGACGGCGAAGAACCGAGGCGCGGTTTGCCCCGAGGCGGTCCGGCACGAAAGCCACCCGGCCGAGGCGCCGGTTTGCCGCGAAGGCGGTCGCGGCCACCCTCGGCCTGGCCCCCCTCAAAGCGTCGAATGCGGCCCGGTTCCCCGGCGGAGGGCGCAACGGATACGTCCCCAGGTTCAGCCGAGATCGCCCGCGAACTCACGTCGCCATCGAACCTCTGCTCCTTCCTGGGAGCGGATGCGTCAGACAGCGCACCGAACGGGGCAAAATCGGGGAGCGAATCGGGGAGGAAAAGAACCGTTTTCCCCCCCATCACAGCCTCATCCAGCTGACGCCCCGCGCTCAGTCCATGCAGCACATCGCGGACGCGCGAACGTGCCGTAAGCGGAGACAGAAAGGTGGTGATCTCATCCTCCGTGGCAAGCAGCACCTGGCCGAGGTACAGCGAGATCAGGGCGCTGAGGGCGGTCGGCTGACCGGCGTTGGCTCCGGCCTTCACGGCCTTCAGGAAGCGGGCGGTGGTGAGCTCCCAAAGGGTCTCGCCCTCACCCGCCTGCAGCATCGGAATCACACGGAGCAGCGCCCAAAGCTCGGAGAGCGACCGGGTCACCGCCGATTCGGTCACCTCGCGGCCCACCTCCGAGACGATCTGCGCCACCGTGAGCGCACCGCGCTCGCTCAGCAGTTCATACACATGCAGCGCCAAGGTGGTGACCTTGACGGCGCCGGTGGTCTCCGGCGGGCGCTTCCAGCCCTTATCGCCGCGCAGGGTGAACACAAAGGGAAAGGCCGAGGTGCTGACGACAAAGTCCGGCAGGTCGCCGGGGCCGCCCAGTAGATTCAGCGGAACGGCGGAGCCTTCGGCCACGAGCCGCGTCACAAGCGAACGCGCCGTCGCTGCCTCCGCCGGCGTGAAAGAACTCTTGGCCGCACCCAGGGTCGCCTCCACGAGCGACGGGGCGGGCGCCCCCAACGAACGCGGCCCAAACAGCACAAGGCCATACTCGTTCAGGAAGGCGCGGGCCGCCTCCAACGTCAGAATCGGGTTCCGTGCCGCCGGGGAGAGAGCACCCCCCTCGCCGGCCTGTGTGTCGACCGTCTGAGAATCAGTTGACGCAGATCCAGTTGTCAGAGATTCAGCAGCCTGGGACTCGGCCGTCGCGAGGTCGCCGACTTCGGAATCGACGTCTTGAAACTCGACAGCCTGGGACTCGACAGCCTGGGACTCGCCGGCCTGGGATTCGCCGGCCTGGGATTCGCCGGCCTGGGATTCGCCGGCCTGGGATTCACCTTGCGAATCGACCATGTGATCGAGTGTCTGCGCCTCGTGCGTCTGCGTGTTCAAGCTGGCGCCTGCCTGCGGTGCGGCCGCATGCGAGACCTGGTGCCAGGCCTCGGCGCGGGCTGCCGCGATCTGTGGCTCGTGTAACTCCGGTGTTGTTGCCAAAACTGCCTCGATTCGATGCGCGTGCGCATGGGGAAAGGCCGCTCCCCGAACTGGCAGCCTTTCAGATCATCTTCTGTGGGGTTCGATGCGCTTGGTGCGTAACGGAGAGGACCCGGTTGGTTGGGGACATCAGAGCCGCCCGAAGGCGCGTTGAATGTCTTTTAAAGAATACCGCAAAGCGATGGGACGGCCATGCGGGCAACTGGTCGGGTGCTCTGTCTTTCCCAATTCAGCCAGCAGCCAATCTATCTTTGCTGGCTCCAGCGGCGTATTGATCTTGATGGCCGCATGACAGGCAATGGAGGCGGCGATGCGGGTCGACCGCGCGTCGGCATTCTCCGCCTGCTGCTCGCGATCCGCCGCCAGCACCTCTTCGAGCATGCGCTCGAGCTCCCGGCCCTCCAAACCGACCGGCGCGGCCTTGATCGCGAGCGTACGCGGACCGAAGGGCTCGGCCTCAAAGCCGTTCCGCTCCAGCTCGTCGGCAAGCGCGGCGAAGGTGACCATCTGCTCGGGCAGCAGCTCCACCAGCACGGGCATCAGCAGACGCTGGCGCTGTACCCGCTCCACCTCGCGCTCGCGAAGGATTTTTTCAAACAGCACGCGCTCATGGGCCACATGCTGATCGACGATCCAAAGACCCTCCTCGTTGGTGGCGAGGATAAAGGAGTCGCGAAGTTGGCCCAGGGGCTTCAGCGTGGCCAGGGAGTTGAGGGTACCGGCAGACTCCGCGGCATCTACCCGGGTCCCGAACACGGGACCCGAATCCTCCGGCTTACCGGCTCCGTCGTAGCCGATCGCCATCCCCGTCCCCGAAAAACCCAGCCGGCCCGGCGAGGGCGGGACAGTACGCGCTTTCAAGGCGAAAGCCGCAACATCGCCGGCGGCAATGGCTCCCTCGCTCTGCGGCAGCGTCGGATGGGGCTCGTACAGGGGCTGATCGATGCCGGGTAGCGGACTGATGTCAACGGTGAGCGACTCGCTCGCGTTGGGCGCCTGGCTCAGTGCGGCAAAAAAACTGGCGGCCGGGCGTGCCTTCATCAGCGCCGTCCGCACCGAATCGCGCACAAAGTCATGCACAAACGCGGACTGGCGAAAACGCACCTCGGTCTTGGCGGGATGTACGTTGACGTCGAGCTCCTGCGGCGGCAGCTCCAAAAACAGCAGCACCACCGGAAAGCTGGTGGGCGGAATGATGTTGCGATAGGCCTCCGTGAGCGCGTGCAGAATCAGGCGATCGCGGATTAGCCGCCCGTTCGCGAAGATATACACCGAGTTGCGGTTGAGCTTCTGCAACTCCGGCTTGGAAATAAAGCCCGAAATACGCACGAAGCCCGGCTCGGGAGCTTCGTACTCCTCGTCCCGCTTCCAGGGCGGCGGCTCGGGCAGACCGGCGCGGGTGAAGTCGATCTCGGCGGCAACAGGTACCAGCGAATCGAAGGTTTCGCGGCCGAAGATCTGGTACAACCGCTCCCCGGCGTTGGCGACAGCGGGGGCGGTGAGCAGGGCCTGCGTGGCCGAATGCAGTTCAAAATGCTTTCCCGGATGCGCCAGCGCGTAGTGCGTGACCAGCGCCGCCACGTGGCCGAGCTCCGTCTGCTCCGAGCGCAAAAACTTGCGGCGGGCCGGCGTATTGAAGAACAGATCCTTGACCGCGAGCGTGGTTCCCGGCGGCAGCCCGGCGTCTTCGACCCGCAACAGGCTGCCGCCGGCAATCTCAAGCGCCGTGCCGACCTCGTCGTCCGCCGCGCGGGTCTCAAGACGCACACGCGCGACCGAGGCGATCGACGGCAGCGCCTCCCCTCGAAAGCCGAGCGTGGCGATCGAAAGCAGATCGTCGGAGCTGCGCAGCTTCGATGTCGCATGGCGCTCAAAGGCGAGCAGCGCATCATCGCGGCCCATGCCGTGGCCGTTATCGACGATGCGAATCAGCTTGCGGCCGCCGGCCTCTACCTCGACGCGGATGCGCGTGGCACCGGCATCCAGGGCATTTTCGAGCAGCTCCTTCACCACGGACGCGGGCCGCTCCACCACCTCGCCCGCGGCGATCTGGTTGGCAACCTGGTCGGACAAGATGTGGATACGGCCCATCTTCCAATTGTACGAGGGTCAACTTGGCAAATTAGTACGGCGCGTAACCAGTTCAGCGATGTTCTCGATCAGGCGGAGAGTCGCGGTCCTCAGCTCATCACACGCCATGGCAAGGAACGTGCAGTGATTCTGTCGGTCGACGATTATCGTTCCTCAGAGGCAAATGAAAACCTGACTTCGTCACCTTCCTGCTGAGTGGTCCCAAATTCACTTTGTGCGGCAGACAAATGCAAACGCATCTTCCTC
>CAXTBJ010000033.1:0-31598 GCA_964242585.1 uncultured Bryocella sp. | reverse complement strand
CGGCTGGCCTGAGGCGGTCAGCCCCAGGCCTTGAGGAAGCTCCGGTGCTGCCCCTAGTCAGGCGAAGCGGTGCTTCAGTGCTCCAGCCAATCCGAGCAGCCCCGTACCGAACAGGATCAGGCTGGTGGGCTCCGGCGTCATCGAGGAGGGAGTCGTTGCCGCAAGGCTTAGGGTCCCATCGTGTTGAAGTGTGCCACCCAGTGAGGAATACGCACCCTCGCATGAAAGGGACTGACTGCAGATGGGACCGCCCTGGTAGTTGCCCAGCCCAGAAATAGGCAGGTATAAGTCAAAGTCCAGTCCAGGACCTTCGATAACTGCTCCATCAGAGTAACTTTCTGTAATCTTCGTAAGGGGAGCGGAGTAGTCATCGCTTCCCGTCACGGTCAGATTCGCTGCGGTGAACAGGTTCAAGCTGGAATCAAGGGTCAGTGTTCCTGTAGTGTAAGCTCCGTCCGCACCGTTGCTGATTAAGTTGAAGGTCTGATAGGTGTCCGCGTACGCGGCGGTGCTCATCGTAATAAGGGCTGCTAGAACGTAACCCGATCCGCGGATCGGGGACAATCTCTTGGGAGCTGCAGTGCGATTGGGTGTGGCGATGTCAAGCTGTAGAGTGCGCAAGGAAAGCTCCGGTAAACACTTATAGGGTGATTCATGCGCGAGACGCGGCGTCACTCATCCATCAAATGAATGACAAGAAATGAATGAATGACAACTCAAGCAAGATAGCAAGGACAGCGGGCTACCCAATCAAAAAACGGAGAGCGCCTGTGATCGTTGCCGTCATGCAGGTTTAATTCGGCGTGCTGCCACAGCCTACTCCGATCTAAGTGAATCCCAACACAAATCGTTGAAACTGGGGATCATCGCTGCATGCGATTTTGATAACAGTCCTGCCGAGAGGGCGACTTACGCATTCCTGCGTGCCGGTTGAAGGTATGGCATCGAGCTTGCCGGGGAAACGTACAACATGGCGCCCAGCAGACCCAAGCCATCCAGTTCACCGCTCACCCTTGCTAACCCGCTTGGACCAAAGGTAAGAGGGGCGCGGTCTGGGCCACGCCCCTTCGCTTAAGTGCCTTCTAGCGATCGGCGATGGAGTGCAGGCGCATGAAGTTGGTAGCGCCGGTTCTGGTGGCGGTGCCCGCAACGATCCCGACCACCTGACCGGGCTTCACAAAGCCCGCCCCTTCCAGCACGCCTTCAGCCACCTGCACCAGCGTGTCCGTGCCCTCAAAGCGGCTGACGCAGATGGGGTGCGTGCCCCACAGCAGCATCGTGCGGTTCACCACGGATTCATACGGGCTCATCGCATAGATGGGCGATTCCGGACGGTATTTGGAGAGCAGTCGTGCGGTGTTGCCGCTCTCCGTGAAGATCGCGATGGCCGCCAGATCCATGTCCTGCGCCGAGTGCGCGACGCACTCGCAGATGGTCTCCGGGATCGACAGCGTGCGGCGCTGCCAAGGGGCGGGCTTGTGCGGCTCGAGCAGAATCTGCTCCTCGGTTTCGGTCACGATCTTGGCCATCATCGCGACGGCCTCGACCGGGTACTTGCCCGCGGCGGACTCGGCCGAGAGCATGACGGCATCGGTGCCGTCATAAATGGCATTGGCGACGTCGGAGGCCTCGGCGCGCGTGGGCCGCGGGTTTTCGATCATCGATTCAAGCATCTGTGTCGCCGTGATCACGGGTTTACGGTACTCGGCCGCACGACGGATGATGTGCTTCTGGATGGCTGGAACCTTTTCAGGCGGCACCTCGACGCCCAGGTCGCCGCGCGCCACCATGATGGCGTCCGTGGCCTCCAGAATCGAGTCCAGGTGATCGACCGCCTGCGGCTTTTCGAGCTTCGCGATCACCCAGGCATCGGAGCCGAGCGCGGCGATGCGGCCCTTCACATAGCGCACATCATCGGCGGTCTGCACAAAGGAGACCGCGACCGTATCGCATCGCTGCTGTATGGCGAACTGCAGATCGATCTCGTCCTTTTCCGTCAGCGACGGCACCTTGATGGCGACGCCGGGCAGATTAATTCCCTTTTTCTCGCCGAGGTAGCCGCCATTGATGATCTCCGTCACGACATCGGCGCCCCGCAGCTCCACGACGCGCAGCTCGATCAATCCATCGGAGAGCAGAATCTGATCGCCCAACTTCAGGTTTTCCGCCAGCGTGGTGAACACGGTGGAAACGCGCTCGGCGGTGCCGTCCAGCCGCTCCGGGGTGATGATGAGCCGCTTGCCTGCCTCCAGCATCACAGGCCTGCCGCCGACGAGCGTGCCGGTACGGATCTTGGGCCCCTGCAGGTCGGCCAGGATGCAGATCGGCTTCTTCTCCTCGCGAGACACCTTGCGCACCATGGCGATCAGATCGGCCTTCTGCTCATGCGAGCCGTGCGAAAAGTTCAGGCGCGCCACGTCCAGACCGGCGCGCACGAGCCGTCGAAAGACCTCCTCCGTGCTCGAAGCCGGTCCCAGAGTGCCCACGATCTTTGCCCGCCGTGCCATACGCCCCGTACTCCAGTCCATCCAACCGTCCTTTAAACCGCAGACTGCGCCGCGTGATCCGAATCGGACCTATCAGCGCAGGGCTGAATCGGACGACGGCTGTCAGTGTGCATTTTACCCGGCAACGCTGCCGACGCGCTGTAGGCACCGGAAAAGACCCTTGGGCACAGGCCTTGGAAAGGCTTACGTGCCGAGTCCGGGCCGCGCTTTGCGGCTCTGGCCACCATCGCGCTCAAGCTGCAGCCTGTAGGCCTGCGCATTGAACTCCGAGCCTGCCAGCACGCACAGCGCGATGATGTAGAGCCAGATCATCAGCGCAATGCCCGCGCCGAGTGAACCGTAGACGCGGTTGTAATCGGCAAATCGCGTGACATAAAAGCCGAACAGCAGGGTCGCCAGAAACCAAAGCAGCGTGGCCAGCGCCGCGCCGGGAAAACTCAATCGCCAGGTCCACTGCCGGTGAAAGGTGTGCCAGGGCTCGCGCAGCCAGGGTTCCACGCGGTCGCGCATATCCGTGGTCAGGTCCGTGCCGAGATGGTAGATCAGCACCAGAATGGCCGCGACGCCGCCCAGCGCGATGGCCCAACGCAGCAGCGCCGCGAACACCGTGAACGGGGCCTGCAGCGCGCCGGGCAAGGCGGCTGCCATCCAGCGGGTGAGCACATGGCCGAAGACCACCAGACCGCTGGCAGCGGCCATGGGTATCGCCGAGAGCGGCACCAGTGCCAGCGCGCGGAGCCGGCGGCGCAGGAAGCTGCCCGGAACCAGGGGCAGATCGTGTGCTCGGCGAAAGCCTTCCATCAGCGTCGCCATCACATTCGCCGCGCCCACCAGCCCCACGGCCAGCGAGCCGAGCAGCGCGCCGGCCGTATGCGCTTGATGTGGGACGTTGAAGTATTCGCCCAGCAGCGGAAGCACGTTCGCGGGCAGAATGCGCGTGAAAAAAATGCCCAGCTGCGCCCGAAACGGCAGCGAAACCGGCAACATGCCGATCGCCGCGGCCGCCACGATCAAGGCGGGAAACAGCGCCAGCACGGCGGAGTACGCCGCCGCCTGCGCCACCGTCAATACATCGTGTTGCAGGGCAGCAAGCGCGGCAGAACGCAGCACTTGCGCAAAAATGCCGGCGCGCTCCAGCGGAGCCAGGCAGGCCTGCCGCCACGTACCCGGGAACGCTACAGCCGAGCGCATAAATCGTTCATAGCCCGTTATAGCCGTTCATGGGCTAGGAAGGCTTCCATTTCGTCAGAAAATCCGTTACCGAACTGGGCTCCATGTAGCGCATGTCGCTGAACTCCTTGTCCTGCGCGTACAGAACCTTTCCATCCGGGGCGGCCACGGCCAGCGCCGGAACCCCTTTCACCGGGACGCCGAAGCTGTGGGCCAGATCGATATTGGCATCCTCATGCCCGATGTTCACGTTCACCTTCACGAAGTTCTTTGCCAGCAGATCGGCGTTCGGCTGTTGGTGAAAATAGATGTCCAGCACCTGGCAGTCGCCGCACCAGTCACCGCCAAAGTCCAGCAGCACCCGTTTGTGTTCCTTCGCCGCCTGCTTTTCCGCGGCGGCGATATCGGCAGCGGCCTGATCCACCGGCGGATACAGGTTTTTCTTTACCGCGGGCGGCGTCGTGAAGGGCTGCTTGGCCGCCTTGCGCGCCTCGGGTGTGTTCAGGGCCGCGGCGGATGGATTCGGCCCGGCGTTCGCTGCGGCATCGGACGCCGTTCTGGCATGACACCCCGCAAACCCCATCGACGTTACGGCCAGCAAGCCTGCCAGCACCTTCCCGCGCACACTTCCGACTTGATTCGTGAGGGCCATGTACTGATCAAGATGCTTGAGCATCGAAGGCGGTGGCAAGCATTTGAGTCCTTAACCTCCAAAACTCTTCATGCCGGTGCAGGAAAACTCGCCACCTCGCCGGGACAAGCATCTTACCTGCCATGAAAATGGATGACCTGAAATCCGACTCGAGCTTTACCCCTGTGGTTGTGCTATTCGCCATCACGATTGTGCTGATCATCGTCGCGGCGACGGCGATCGTCAGATGGCGCGGCAAGAATGCAACCAAAGCCCCCTATACCAAGCACCCGCTCTCGATGCTTTCGGCTCCAACCCCCTTGATCTCCGTCGAGGGCTGATTTGTCAGTAAAGGGCACCTGCCCGGTTCTATTTGGCGTGGACCTGTCCGGTGTAGTAGCCGTCGCGCGTCTGAAGGTCTTCTTTCTTGCCATTGGACGTGGTGAGGCTCAACTGGATGTGATGGTACCCGGCGCTCGCGGCCTCCGCATCCGGCGTAAAGCCCAGACGGTATTGAGCCCGCAACTCTTCGCCGATCTGCTTGTAGATCTCGTCGACGGACCCCTTCCCTTTCACCTCAAAGACGTGCCCGCCGGTTTCGCCGCAGATGCGTTCTAGGATCTTTTTGCCATCGACCCGCGCGTAGGTGCCGTCGCTGCCCGGGCGGCCGCCGCTGCCGGGGTAGTTGCCGCCACCGGGATAGCCGCCGTAGCCCCCGTAACCGCCGCGACGGCCGCCGCCGGGATTGAAGTTCTGGTGCTCCTGGCCCTTGTAATAAATGCCGTACACCACGGTATCCGCACGCTGCGCGGCCTCGATCGCCTCGGTCAGCGACTCCTTGCTGTGCCGGTCCTCCCCGTCCGTGAGCACGATCAGCGCGCGGCGGCCGGTCTGCTTCGCGGTCACGTCGCTTGAGGCCAAAAACAGCGCGTCGTAAAGCACCGTTCCGCCCCTGGGCCGGTCGTTGCCGCTGATCCCGCCGTTGTTGCCGCCAGTGTTGCCGCCGTTGCGCCCACCCCCGTAGCCGCCTCGGCCATAGCCGCCGTTATTGCCCGAGCCGCCGTTGTTGCCTGTGTTGCCGCCGTTCGAGCCGTTGCTGCCGGTGGTTCCCTGCTGCTGCGTGTCGTCGTCGGCCTGCGCCGTGGGGGACTCGGTGCCGATCTCCTTCAGACCCGCGGCCAGCAGCGGGCGGGAGTCCGTGACGTCCTGCAGCAGCTCGGCCGTACGGGCAAACTGCATCACAAACGCCTTATCGGCCGGCCGGCTGCCGCTCGCCGGCGCCAGCATGGACTCAAGAAAGCTGCGGCTGGCCCGTTGTTCCTCGTCCAGGTTGTCCGCCATACTGCCGCTGATGTCCACCAGCAGGCCGACCGTGAGGGGCACATCGGTATCGCGGTCGAAGTAACGAATGGTCTGCGGTTTGCCGTCCACGGCAAGCGCAAAACTCTCTTTCGTCAGGTCCTTCACCAGCCCATGCTTGTCCGAGACGACGGCGGGTACGACCACAAGTTTGGCCTGCACGGAGATCGTGCTTACCGGAGCCGACTTGTTTTCCTGCGCGGCGCTGAAGGCGGCAAAGGGCAGCCAGGAGATCAGGGTAAGCGTGAGGAACGGGCCAAGGCGGGTATGACGGGCGAAGCGGAGCGACATACCCTGTAAGACGTGCGATCACCCTGCCAGGTGCACTTGGCTATGCCTGGGTGCGGTGTTCCTGACAGCGTCCCGGTCTGCGGCGGGGCTCGGTCGCGGCCCAGCCCCTCATCGTCAATCGTTCGCGCCGGCCAGCACCACTTCGCTGGGCGCCTCGGTGCCGAACACACCCTCCCAGCGCGCGACCACGACCGAGGCCAGGCAGTTGCCCACCACGTTCACGGCCGTACGCGCCATGTCCGCAAGCGCGTCGATGCCCAGGATAATGAAGATGGGCTCGGCCGGCAGATGAAACGTGGCCGCGGTCGCCAGCAGCACCACCAGCGTCGCGCGGGGCACGCCGGCCACGCCCTTCGAGGTCAGAATCAGCGTGCCCATCATCAGCAACTGCTGCCCCACCGGCATGTGGATGCCCGCCGCCTGCGCCACAAAGATGCTGGCCACCGCCAGGTACAGGGTAGATCCGTCCAGGTTGAAGCTGTAGCCCGCCGGAATTACAAAGGCCACCACCCGCCGCGGCACCCCGAGCGCCTCCATGGCCTCCATCGCACGGGGCAGCGCGGCCTCGGAGGTGGAGGTCGCAAAGGCGATGGTGGCGGGCTCAGCGACCGCGGCGAGAAACCGCGCAACCGGCACGCGAAACAGCAACGCCGCCGGCAGCAGGACCAGCACGCCAAACACGGCGAGCGCGCCATAGAGCGTCAGCAGCAGCTTGCCCAGGTTGACCAGCACGCCCAGCCCCATATGCCCGACCGTGTACGCCATCGCCGCACCGACGCCGATCGGCGCGAAATACATCACCACATTCGTGAAACGGAACATCACCTCGGCAAAGCTTTCGCATAGGCGCAGCACGGGCCCACGCTTGGCCTCGTCCAGTGTGGCGAGCGCGATACCGAAAAACACCGCAAACACGGCGACCTGCAGGATCTGACCTTCGGCGATGGATTTTGCCAGGTTTTCCGGGAAGATATGCAGCAGAAAGTCGTCCCATCGGGTCGGCGCGGGAGCCTGGGCGGCTAGGATGATGTCCGTATGCGAAGGCATGGACGCCCCGGAGCCCGCCCTGGGCGCATCGAAGGGTGCCGCTTTCGGAGCCTGGGCGTCGGCGGCGGGATGCGGCGCTGTCATCGCCAGCCCGACACCGGCCTTGGACAGATTGATCGCCACCAGGCCGATGATCAGCGCCAGCGTCGTCACCACCTCAAAGTAGACCAGCGATTTAATCCCCATGCGCCCGACACCCTTCAGGTCGCCATGCCCCGCGATGCCGACGATCAGCGTCGCCAGGATCAGCGGCGCGACGATGGTCTTGATCAGGCGCAGAAAGATGTCCGAGAAGACGCGGGTCTGCGCCGCCACGCCCGGGGCGTCGGAGCCCAGTTCTGCCCCGGCCACCATCGCCACGAAGATCCAGGGCGTCAGGCTTCGGCGGCGAGCGGCAAAAGCGGCAAGGAATGCGACCCCTACCCACCGCAGCAGCACGGCAGCCACAGGCGGCCTGCCTGCGGTCGCGTGGAACTGAACCGCGGCGCCCGCGCACAGGCAAACAATGCCCGGCACCACCAGAACCAGACCCCTTCCATCGGAACTTTCTTTCATCGTGCCGAGAGCATACCAGCCCCGCCCGCCCCAGCGCGTACCCGGTGATATGCCAAAGGCCCATCTACTGTCGTCGTTGCCTTCAACCGTTCTGGTTGTCATCCCCGAAGGGAAATCTGCGATTGCCGTTCTGGTTGTCATTCCCGAAGGGAATCTGCCCTTGCCCTTGCCGTTGCTTTTCTTTCTGTCATTCCCGAAGGGAATCCGCATTTGCCCTTGCCTTTGTCTGTCGTCCGTCCCGCAGGGAATCCACGTCTCCCCCAGCAATCACACCCCGCGCCCAATCCCAAAAACAAGCGCCAGCTCCTACGAATCGGCGTCGCTGCCCTGCCGCTCACGTCATCCCGCATCTCAGGTACGGTATGCTTCCCCGCATGGTTGCCACCTCCCCTGACGACTCCTTGAACACCCCCGGCCACCGCGCCTCGCCCGATCGCCTCGTGCGGCTGCCGCGCTTGCTCGCCGACTTCTATGCCTTCCATCCGGACCCGGCGAACCCCGCCGAGCGCGTCAGCTTCGGCACCAGCGGCCATCGTGGCTCGGCCTTCGATACGAGCTTCAACGAGGACCATATCCTCGCCATCACGCAGGCCATCTGCGAGTTTCGCGCGACGGAAAACACCACCGGGCCACTGTTTCTGGCCCAGGACACGCACGCCCTCTCCGAGCCCGCCTTCATTACCGCGCTTGAGGTGCTCGCGGCCAATGGGATCGAGGTGCTCATCGATTGCGACCTCGGTTTTACGCCTACGCCCGCGCTCTCGCACGCCATCCTCACCCACAACGCCGACGGCAAGCTGCATCGGGCGGACGGCATCGTCATCACGCCCTCGCACAACCCGCCGGAGGACGGCGGCTTCAAGTACAACCCCTCCACCGGCGGCCCGGCCGACACGTCCGCCACCAAGTGGATTCAGGACCGTGCCAACGCACTGATCGCGGCGAAGCTGGCCGGCGTCAAGCGGATGCCGTACCGTCAAGCCCTCGCTGCGGAGACCACCACGCGGCATGATTTTATCAGCGCCTACGTCTCCGACCTGGCGAATGTCATTGACTTGGACGTGCTGAAGGGCACGGCCCTGAAGCTGGCGGTCGATCCGCTGGGCGGCGCGGGCGTGGCCTACTGGCCGCGCATCGCCGAGCAGTACGGTTTGCCGATCGAGATCCTGAACCCCTATGTGGACCCTACCTTCCGCTTCATGACGCTCGATTGGGACGGTCGCATCCGCATGGACTGCTCCTCGCCCGACGCCATGGCCGGAATGATCGCCAACAAGGACCGTTACGATGTGGCCTGGGCCTGCGATACGGACCACGATCGCCACGGCATCGTGACCCGTTCGGCCGGTCTGCTCAACCCGAATCACTACCTTGCCGTCTGCATCCAGTACCTTTTCACGCACCGGCCGGAGTGGGCCGCGGGGGTCGGTATCGGCAAAACGCTGGTCTCCTCCAGCATGATCGACCGCGTCGCCAGGGGCCTGAACCGCCCGATGCTGGAGGTGCCGGTCGGGTTCAAGTGGTTCGTCGACGGCCTGCTCGGCGGCACGCTGGGCTTCGTCGGCGAGGAGTCGGCCGGCGCGACCTTTCTGCGGCGGAACGGCCGGGTCTGGACCACCGACAAGGACGGGCTCATCTGCGGCCTGCTCGCCGCGGAGATGACCGCCGCCACCGGTAAAGATCCGGGGGAGCACTACGGCGAGCTGACGGCGAAGTACGGCTCCCCGATCTACCAGCGCCTGGACGCCGTCTGCTCCAAGGAGGACAAGATCAAACTGGGCAAGCTCTCGCCCTCCGAGGTGAGCGCCACGGAACTGGCCGGCGACCGCATTACCGCCGTGCTCACCGAGGCAGCCGGCAACCACGCCCCCATTGGCGGCTTGAAGGTGACCACCGATAACGGCTGGTTCGCGGCCAGGCCCTCGGGCACCGAGGACGTCTACAAGATCTACGCTGAAAGTTTTCGGGGGGAAGATCACCTGAAGCGCATCCAGGAAGAGGCCCGGGCGCTGGTAACGTCCACGCTGGCAGGCTAGCGCATCACAGCATGATCATTCATCCTCGCAAGGCGTTTAGAAGATTCCTGAAACTCCGTCCCCGGCTCCCGCATCTACCACACGCAGATGAGCACTCCCCCGATGAAGCAGATTTCCCGCACGGCCGCCCTTTGTTGCATGTGTTGTCGCATGCCGCTCTGTTGCGCCGGTGACCCTCTGCTCTAGCGAGTTCTCCTCCTCCTCGCAACCGAGCTCCAGACACCCACGCAACCGCCTCCCGGCAAAGCGTGGGTTTTCTGCATTGGAAAGCCAACGCTCAACCTCTCCGCTACCCGCAGCTGCAGGAGATTTCATGAGCCCGAACACCGAATCCTCCCTTGTGACCCCTCCCCCCGTTCACGGCAAGCTGGCCTTCAACGTGGACGCCGCCGCCATCGCCATCGCCCTTCTCCTGGCCGCGCTCGTGCGCCTGAATCTGATCCCCCGCATCGGCTGGTAGGGCGCCGTGTCCACACCCACCCTTCCCCAGCCTGCATCGCAGCCTGGCTCCCAACTCGTGTTCCAGCCTAGGGCCGCGCCGCCGCCCCGGTGGCGCGGACTGCTCGCACTGCTGCCGGGCACCGCGCTGCTTTTCGGTATCGGGCTGGCCGGTAAGGCTTTGGAATCGGTCTGCGACTACCTGCGCACGGTGCGTCACCTGCCCGCGCCGCACGTGGAATATGTGCTTTGGGCCATCGTGCTTGGTCTTCTGATCTCCAATGTCGGTTCGGTTCCCCGCGTCTTCCGCCCCGGCATCGCCACCTATGAGCTCTGGCTGAAGCTCGGCATCGTGCTGGTGGGCGCAAAGTTTCTCTTCGCCGACGTCCTGCACCTCGGCGGTCTCTCACTGCTGCTGGTCTTCGTCGAGCTCGCGCTCTCGCTCACGGTCATGACGCTGCTGGGCCGCATCTTTCGCCTGCCGCCCAAGCTGACCTCCCTGCTGGCCATCGGCAGCTCCATCTGCGGGGTCACGGCCATCATGGCCGCGCAGGGGGCCATTGAGCCCGACGAGGAGGACACCTCCACCGCCATTGCCGCCATCCTGACCCTGGGCGCGCTGGCCCTGTTCACCTTTCCCGCCATCGGTCACGCGCTGGGCATGGGTCAGCAGACCTACGGCATCTGGACCGGACTGGCCGTCGACAACACCGCCGAGGCCACCGTCACCGGCGCGCTCTACGGCGAGGAGGCCGGTCGCTTCGCCATACTCGCCAAAACCGCGCGTTCGGCCTTTATCGGCTTCGTGGTGCTGGGCTACGCGGTGTACTGGGCTTCGCGGGGCCAGGCCATCCGCGTGGAGCACAAGGGGCTGTTTTTGTGGCAGAAGTTCCCCAAATTCATCCTCGGCTTCGTGGCCATCTCCGTGCTGGCCACCGCGGGCTTTTTCACCAGAGGACAGCTCAACTCTCTATCGAACCTTTCAAAATGGGCCTTCCTGCCGGCGTTCGCGGGCGTCGGGCTGCGAACAAGACTCGCGGACCTGGTCAATCAGGGCTGGCGACCAATCCTGGTTGGGGTCCTGGGTGAGATCTTCATTGCCCTAGTCACGCTGGCCTTGGTCTTCTGGGCGTCCCATCTCGGCGCCATGCGGTAGCGCGATTTCATTGCCCTTCTGTCTGTCATTCCCGCAAGAAAATCTGCGTTTGCCCTGCGGCAGAGTGTCGGTCCAGAACCACTTTAGAATTAAGAAGGGAAACAAATCCGTCAAAACCGCATAAACTTTGGTTGCCCCCCAGGGATTCGAACCCCGATTGATCGGTTCAGAGCCGACTGTCCTACCATTGAACGAGGGGGCAACACAGGGGTGTCGCTCAGTCACCGAGCCTCGCGGGGAGCGAGACCGTGCAGGTCACTACCGCGAGTGTACGAAGATTGCGCCGCAGGGTCAACCGGGCCTTCGCCGGTCCGCTCCCAGCATCTTCATCATTCTGCAGAGATAAAAGCGCCGGATCGAGCGGTCTCCGTCCGATGCACTCGAAAGCGGCAGACAAACGGTGAACTACTCCTCGCGCAAAACCTCGAGCGGCTTCTGGCCCAGAACGCGGTGGCTCGCCAGCCAGCCGCAGGCCACCGTGAGCAGTCCCGCGGCGGCCCAGGCCGCGAGTGTCAGCCCGGGCTGGAAGTGGTAGTCGAAATGCAACGCACGATGCAGCAGGATACGTGAAACCACGTTGGCAAACAGCAGGCCGACCGCACCGGCGATAAGCCCGAGCGTGGCAAACTCGATCGAAAAGATGGTGGCAATCCGTGCCCTTGTACCGCCCAGCGTCTTCAGAACGACGACCTCGCGGATGCGGCGATAGCGTGTGCCGGCAATGGCGCTGGCCAGGATCACAATCCCGGCAAAGGTGGAAAACGCCGCCAGAAACTGGATCACATAGACAATTTGCAGCACCGCCTCGCGCACGGTCTCAACCGTCGCCGCCACGTCTACAACCGTGATGGAGGGGTAATGCTGGTAGAGCGCGCGGCGGACCTCGCCGGTGTGGGCCGGGTCGGAATGGACCCCGGCATACCAGATGGCGGGCAGGCCTTGGAGCGCGGCCTCCGGCAGCAGCAACTGCGCGCGCGAGTAGGCGTGCTGCGAGTCGGGCTCGAAGATCGCGGCGATTCGCGCCGTGAAGGGCTGATCCTGCGCCACGAACGTCATGCTCTGGCCGGGTCGAAGGTGGAGATTCTTCGCAAAGGAGCGGTCGATGGCGATCACCGGTGTCCGGTCCGCGGCCGCGCTTTCCGCGGCGGTCCACCAGCGGCCCTCGACCACACGATCCCCCGGCGGCGGCCGGTCGGGCGTGGGCGGCCAGGAAAGGTTCAGCGCACGCAGAAAGCGCTTGGGGATATGTTCCACCTTCAGCTGCTCGATCGACGCGTTGTCCACCGCGGACAGCCGCGCGGCAATGACGGGCAGCATCTCCGGCGCGCCCCGCACCGCGGGCTGCGCCACCAGCAGCGAGCGCACGCCGGCGACCTCGTTGGGGCTCACGTCGATCAGGAACAGGTTGGGCAGCTCGCTCAGCGTGGAGGTCGCCAGATCGCTCACCACGGCGTGCTGCACCGTGTACACCGTCGCAATCTGCATGACACCCAAACCCAGGGCCGCCAGCAGCGCGGCCGAGGGGTTGCCGGGACGATAAAGATTCGACAGCCCATGCCGCAGGGCCGACGGCAACCGCATACCGGCCCTGCGCAGCAGCAGCCGCAACAGCGCCAGCAGGGCCGCCGCCAGGGCCAGCAGCACCAGCAAAACAGCGGCCAGACCCAGGCCGAAGATGGAGCCGATCTGCCGCGAGTCCGAAACACGGGTCGCCAGCAGCATCAGACCCGTCAGAATCACGACGAAGGCAAGGATCTGCACCCACGAGCCGCGCAGTTTGTCCAGGATTCTCTGCGCAAAAGACCCCTCCCCGGGATTGGCGCTGTCCACGGCGCGGCGCAGAATCAGGATCGGCCGCACATCGCGAATGTCGAGCAGCGGCGGCAGGCTGAAGAGCAGCGTGGTCAACAGGCCCGCGCCCAGACCCAGCCCCAGGGCGCTCGGGTCCAGATGGAAGGCGGGCGTCAGATGCAGCAGCCGGGCCAAGAACAGCGGCAGCGCCAGCTGCACCCCGAACCCCAGCAGTATCCCGAGCCCCCCGCCGCACAGGCCTAACAGCAGCGTCTGCAGCACATAGATGCGGATGATGTGGCCCGAACCCGCGCCCAGCGCCTTCATGATCGCGATCGAATCCAACCGCTGCGCCAGGTGCGCGCGGATGGCCATCGCCACGCCGATCGCGCCCAGCACCAGAGCTACCAGCGACATCAACGAAAGCAGCCCCGTGGCCCCGTCCAGCGCGCGGGTCAGACCCTCATTCGCGTCGCGGTAGTCGGAGACGCCGGCCTCCGGCATGGCCTCCTGCAGCTGGTCGCGCAGCTTGCCCACCGAGGCGTCCGATGCGGCCGTGCCGGGCGCGGTTTGCGGCAGCAGCAGCAGCACCCGCCGCGTGGCGCGCGAGCCGAAGCCCAGCAGCCCGCTCGCATCCAGCGCGTGCTCGGTCATCAGCACGCGCGGACCGGCGGCAAAGGCGCTCGAAAGCCGGTCGGGCTCGTCCTCAACCACCGCGGCAATGCGAAATACGCTGTTGTTGAGCCGGATCGAGTCCCCGACGCGCAGGTGCAGCCGGAGCAGCAGATCGTCGCCTACCGCGACGCTCGCATCCGTGAGCGCTTGGCTGAGCGGCATCGCCGGCGTCAGCGCGACCTTGCCGTAAAACGGATAGTGCGCCGGGTCGACCGCCTTGAGGGAGACCAGCAACGGATCGAGCGATGTGGAGGCCGAAGCCATGGAGAGCATCTCGGTGACCGGGGTCTGTTGGGCTCCGCTCGCCGCTGTCAGGCCGTTCAGCTTGGCTATCTCGCCGGGGGTGAGCGCCTGGTTGGTGCGCACGGCCAGATCCGCAGCCAGGATGGTACGCGCGCGCAGCAGCAGCATGGAGCGGAACGCCGCCGAAAAGCCGCGCACGCCCGTAAGCGCCGCCACACCGATGGCGACCGACAGCACCACGAAGGCAAACTTCCCGCGCGAGGAGCGCAGCTCCCGCGTGGCGATGCGGGCCGTGGTGCGGAAGCTGAGAGCCGGCACCCGTCAGGCCCCGGCCGCGACAGGATACGCCGCATCGGCTTGGCCGTCGCCCGACCCTGCAATTTGCCCATCGGTTTGGCCCGCGGTTTGCCCCGCCGCGCGCTCGTCCGCGATCACTGCGCCGTCGCGCAGCACGATGCGGCGACCGGCGTGAGCGGCCAGGGCGGGGTCATGCGTGACCAGCACCAGGGTCGTGCCCTCGGCCTGATTCAGACGCAGCAGCAGATCGAGGATATGCTGCCCGTTGGCGGAGTCGAGATTGCCCGTGGGCTCGTCGGCGAGCACGATGGGCGGCCGCAGCACAAAGGCCCGCGCGAGCGCGACGCGCTGCTGTTCGCCGCCCGAAAGCTGCACCGGATAGTGATCCGCGCGCGCGGCCAGGCCCACGGAGGCCAGCAGATCGCGCGCCCGCTCCAGCCCGGCTCTGTGTTCGCGGGCCGCCTCGTTCAGCTCAAACGGCAGCAGCACATTCTCAAGCGCGGTCAGCGTCGGAATCAGCTGATAACTCTGAAAAACGAACCCCAGGGTGCGGCCGCGCAGCTGAGCCAGCTTGTCCTCGGGAAGGTTGCTGATGGCAACGCCGTTCAGCGAGACCGTCCCCGCGGTCGGGTTGTCCAGCCCGGCCAGCAGACCGAGCAGCGTCGATTTGCCCGAGCCGGAGGCGCCCATGATGGCCACGAACTCGCCCTTGGTGATCGTGAAGTCGATGCCTTTCAGAATCTCGAGGGTCGTGCTGCCGGTACGCAGCGATTTGCGCAGGCCCTCCACGACGATCATGGGCGACCTCTGCCCCTCCAGGCCCTGCCCCGGCATATGGGGCGTCCCGGAACGGGGAAAAGCGGCGACCGGACCCAATTTCGTCGATTCCTTGGTGAGCAAAATAGCGAACCTCCCGATAAAATCTGTGGTGTGCGGTACAGCAAGCTCCTCTTCATCTTAGCGACAATCGCGTCCGGGCCGTTTGCCCCGGGCAAAATGCCGGGCGCCGGCAACGCGGCGAATCACCAGGCCGCGCCTGTAACCGCGATGGCACAGCCCGCCATCGGGATGCGCGGAGTACGGCCGGAGGTCGGTGCATCGGCATCCGCCGGCGGTCGGCCCCTGCTGGTCTGCTTCGGCGACAGCCTCACGGCGGGCGCGGGGATCGACTCGGAGGAGGCCTACCCCGCGAACCTCCAGAAGCTGCTGGAGCGTGAAGGCTACCGCTATCAGGTGGTCAACGCCGGCGTCAGCGGCGATACCACCAAGGACGGCTTGGATCGCGTGGACGGGGTGTTGCGCCGGCATCCGCAGATCGTGGTCGTCGAGTTCGGCGGCAACGACGGCCTGCGCGGGCTGTCCACCGCGCAGGCGCAACACAACCTCGAAAGCATCGTGCAGCAGCTGAAGGCGAGCGGCGCCCGCGTCGCCATGGCCGGCGTCACCCTGCCCGCGCAGTACGGCGGCCCCTATGTGCAGAGCTTCAATGCGATGTTTCCGGCCGTCGCGGCCCGGTACCATGTGCCGCTGCTGCCGTTCATCCTGCAGGATGTGTACGGCATTCCGGGCTACATCCAGGAGGACGGCATCCACCCCACGGCCAAAGGCGCGCAACAGGTGGCGATCAACGTGGAAAAGCTGGTGGCACCGCTGTTGAAAAAGTAAGGCAGGCGACCGTCTTTTTGTTGTCATCCCCGGAATCTGGGTTGCTAAATTATTTTTTGTTGTCCTTCACGGAATCTGCGTTCTGCGGGCGATCACACGATCAGATCACCCCAGCACCACCGCCGGTTGAACCAACGTTCCCGCCACGCGTTTGGCGATTGCCAGCAGATCGCGCGAGCCGGTGAACAGCTTCACCAGCGGCGCGCGGGAGAACTCCGGCACATTGGCCTGCATGCCGTTGCGGATACGCCCGGCCACCTGCTCGTCCACGTGGACCGACGGCATCTCCGGCAGCAGCAGCCGCGGGTGCACGGTGCACGCTTCGATGGCCTCGGGGAGCAGGCTCTTCAGTTCGCCGAGGGAGATCGCCTCCCCCAGCGTGAACGGCCCCGCCGCGGTCCGGCGCAGGCTCGCCAGATGCGCGCCGCAGCCCGCCAACTGCCCCAGCTCCTGCGCCACGGAGCGCACATACCCGCCCGCTGAAACACGCATCGTGAACCCGGCAGTCTCGTCGGCAAGCCCCGTCAGTGAGAACGCGTGCACGGTGATGCGGGCGGGCTTTACGGCAACCTCTTTGCCGGCGCGCGCCAGCTTGTACGCCGGCACGCCGTGAATCTTCTTCGCGGAAAAGACCGGCGGCACCTGATCGAGCTCGCCCTGAAACTGTGTCGCCAGCGCGCGCAACTCGTCCAGCGAGCACGTGAGCGGGCGCGGCGCGGAGACAGGCTCGCCGTCGGCGTCGAAGCTGTCGGTGCTCCAGCCAAAACGGATCGTGCCGGCGTAGTGCTTTTCCGCCGCGCCGAAGAACTGCGCCAGGCGGGTATATTTGCCCAGCAGTAAGGGCAGTACGCCCGTCGCCATGGGGTCCAGCGTGCCCAGGTGGCCCACGGAGCGCTCCCCTGTGGCGCGGCGTACGATCGCGACCACGTCATGCGAGGTCATGCCGCCCGGTTTATCGACAACTAATAATCCATTCATGTAGAGACAGATCTATAAATTGGAGGTCCTTCGCGGGAGCGAACCGACCCCATGTGATCTTAAGCAAAGGCGTTCAAGCAGGCCGTATACTCGGCTCACGGGAGACACCATCGATGACAAACATACAGCTTTACCTTTCGATCGGCATTCCACACTCACTGTCTTACTCAGTTTGCTGATTCATTGGTCGGCAACCCGAAATCTTCGCTCAGATTTACAGAGCGGTTCAGCGGGATAGATCGGCGCTCTGATCGCATGGAGACCCGGCTTGACCGCATAGACAATGACATGCATCACTTCTACCAGGTTACCGGCAACCTGCAGGGGCGCACCGACGCCCTCGAAAACGAAGATAGGGACATCTCGTGCGCTACGCCCGCTGCGGCCGCTGCAAGAGGGACAGAAATTCATTCCTGGTCTGCATCTGCGTCTTGAACACCCCAAGCATTGCGCTGGTGACCGTGTTTGAGCCCTGTTTTTCCACGCCGCGCATCATCATGCAAAGGTGCTGCGCCTCCAGGATCACGGCCACGCCCTGCGGCTGAATGGCCTTCTCAATGGCCTCGGCGATCTCGCGCGTCAACCGCTCCTGCACCTGCAATCGGCGCGCGAACACATCGACAATACGCGGAATCTTACTGAGCCCGATGACCTTGCCCTGCGGGATGTAGGCCACATGCGCGCGGCCGAAGAACGGCAGCAGGTGGTGCTCGCACTGCGAATAAAACTCGATCTCCTTGACGATCACCATCTCGTCGTAATCCACATCGAACAGCGCGCCGTGGATGACCTCTTCGACGGTCTGCGCGTAGCCCCGCGTAAGAAAGTGCATGGCCTTTTCCATGCGCTCGGGGGTGTGCGCCAGGCCGTCGCGGGCCGTGTCCTCGCCTACCCGGGTCAGCACCTCGGCGTAGATCTCGCGCAGGCTGGCCTGCCGCAGCGTCCGACCCCTCGCTGCGGCGGCCTGCTCCGCGGCGGTGCAGGCCTCACCGTCGGACTTGCTCGTCAGAGATGATTCAACAGGTTCCCTGGTCTTCATGGGGCGGGTACGGCCTTTCTAGGCACGGGCGGGTGAACGAACGGCTTCGCCCTCGCCGAAGTAGTCGAATGCGTTGTTGCGGGTCTCCTCCACACGCACCCGCACCAGACGCGCGGGCCCGTGCTCCGCCGCAAAACGGGAGAACATCTCCCATAGGACAATGCAAAGATTTTCAGTACTGGGCACGGTATGCCCAAAGCTCGGATGTTCATTGAGATTGCTCAAGTCGAAGCCGTCGATAAGCTGCCGGCCTGCAAAGCCGTCCAGATCGGCGAGGTTCACGACCATGCCGGTCGCTTCGTCAATCGGGCCCGCAAAGGTAATCTGCGCGAAGTAGTTGTGACCATGGCCGAACGGGTTGTTGCACTTGCCGAAGAGCGCCCGGTTCCGCTCCGCACCCAGCGCGGTCACGTGCAGACGGTGCGAGGCCGAAAAGCGGTAACGGCGGCTCAGGTGGGCGACCGGGCGCTTGATTCGCGGCGTGGTTTCGAGCACGGCGGCGCTCATGCCGTTTCCCCATCCTCTCCGTGTTCCCCATAGACGTCGGCAAAGAGATCCGGAGCCTCATACACCCGCACGCGGTGCAGCGTCGCGCCGGGCACCTTGCCGTCGAGCCGCCGCCAGATGGCCAGGGCGATGTTCTCCGTCGTCGGCTGCATCGTCTGAAACTCGGGGATTTCATGGTTCAAATGGCGGTGATCGTAGACCGAGACCACCTCACGCTCCATCACATCCTTCAAATCCTTCAAATCGACCACGAAGCCGGAGAGCGGGTCCACCTCACCCCTCACCGTCACCTCCAGCGTGTAGTTGTGGCCGTGGCCGTGCCGGTTGCTGCACTTGCCGAAGACGCGGCGGTTCTCTTCCTCGCTCCAGGCGGAGTTCCAGTAGAAGTGGGCGGCGGCGAAGTCGGCTTTGCGAGTGAGCAGGATCATGGGGGGAACAACGCGAAGAACACACGAACAGAAGCTAGATGCCTGGCGATTGCCTTGCGGTGCGAAAGGCGGGTCGTTGGGGACTACGTGCGGTACTCGCGCCCCTTCCAGCGCACGCGGTGCAGCAGGCGATGCTGCACCCAGCTCGCGGTCAGCAGATAGATAAACAGCGGCAGGCCGAGCGGGGCGAGCGCCGTGTCCAGAATGGGAAAGTGAGCCCGCGCTACCCGCTGGTAAAAACGCACCGCTGAGCGCAGCCACAGCGCCAGGATCGCCAGCCGCTTCCAGTTCTCCAGGTACGGCAGTATCCACAGCAGGACGGGCAGGGACAACAGCAGCAGATCGAGCAGGCGCCAAAGCGCTAACTGCAGCGCGTGCGGAAACAGGGCGGCCAAGTTCTTCGTCCAGCCCTCCACCAGGTCGCCGAAGCCGCGATACATGCGCGTCGACACGGCCTCGGGCGCATAGCGCAGACGAATGCTGTTTTTGGCGCGCTTGACGCGGGCGGCCAGTTCCACATCCTCCAGCACCGCGCGTCCAAGCGCCCGATGCCCCCCGGCCGCGAAGTAGACCCCGCGCTCGATCAGCAGAAATTGGCCGTTGGCCGCGGCGGTACGGTCGTCGGCGTCGTTCACCTTGGCGGGCGGGTACACGCTGGCGAGCTCGGAAAAGATCAAAGGCATCACGGTGTGTTGCGCGAAGCCGTGCAGGATTTGCCGCGGCGAGTACGACAGCAGCGCCACCCCGTGGCGTTCGGCCTCATGCAACGCCCGGCGCAGATCGCCCGGCTCATGCAGCGTGTCGGCATCGGTGAACAGCAAGGAGCGGCCATGGGCGGCCTGCGCGCCGGCCCAGCAGGCGTTGTTCTTGCCCGTGAGCGCATCGGCGGCTGCGGGGTCGCTCAGCGGCGGCGCGGAGAGCACGCGCATCCCGGGGTGCTTCAGGGCAAGCGCCTCAGCAATCCCACGGGTGCCATCCGCCGAGTCGTCCTCCACGACGATCAGCTCCCACTCCGCGCCCAGCGCAAAGGTACGCTCCTCCTGCGCGAGCAGGCTTTCGAGACACGCCCCGAGGTTCGCCTCCTCATTTCGCGCGGGCACGATAACCGAAAGCTCCATCGCCGCCTCCGGCCGTTCTTCAATGGGGACGGGCTGCACCGCGGGGGCAGGCCTCGGCTCGCCTTCGGCAAATAGGCCGAGAACGGGCGTGTAGCTCCGGGCCGCTGATCGCTTGCTCTCATCCTGTTTGTCGAAACCGCTGGGCACAGCTTCGTATTATAGAAACTGATGAGACTCCCCTTCGCACGCCGCGGCGGAAAAGCGGTTCCGGCCGCCGTTCTGCTTACCCTTTTAGCCACCGGCTGCGATCGCGGCGGCCATCCCGGCCAGCTCGGCCAAGCAGCCCCGGACTTCACCCTTAACGACGGCCGGCAACTTGTGGATCTGCGGGCTTTGCGGGGAAAGGTGGTGCTGTTGAACTTCTGGGCCACCTGGTGCGCCCCCTGCATCGTCGAGATGCCCTCGCTCGAGACGCTGCAGGGGGACGTACCGCAGGTGAAAATCGTAGCCATCGCCTTCGATGAGGACGCCGCTACCTACAACGACTACCTGCAGCGCCACCCGTTGCCCCTGCTCACCGTGCTGGATGCCCGGGGAAGCGCCAGCAGCGCCTACGGCACCTTCCGGCCTCCGGAAAGCTACATCATCGACAAAAACGGCGTGATCCGCCGCAAATTTATCGGTCCGCAGGACTGGACCAGTCCTGAGATTGAGGACTCCCTGCGCAAGCTGGCCGGCTAGGGTGATCTGCCCCGCAATGGCCGCTTCGCCGGGCCGGCTGCCGGGCTAGCCGCTCTGCTGGCCGCTGGGCTGGCCGTTCTGCTGGCCGCTGGGCTGGCCGCTCTGCTAGCATCGGGGCCATGACACAGCTGGATGTGATGTACCGCTACGGCCGGCAGCCCGGCGAGGCCACCGGCATGGCCCTGGGCAAGGTGCGCGAGGTCTACGGGATTCGCAGCCTGGCCGTCGATGAATCTGCGCACACCGTTCGCCTCGAATTCGACGCCTCCCGCCTGACGGAGTCCGTGATCCATGCCCTGCTGCGGCGCACGGGCCTAGACCTCATCGAGCGCCTCTCGCTCATGCCGGATCAACCGCTGCCGGAGCCATCGACCACGCCCGCGATCGCCAAGTAAGGCCGGCCCCCACCCCGTCAGCGGTCCCAGCCCTTGATCCCCAAACGCATCTCCGGTATTCTTACGAAGTTGCCGTTGCTTGCAATGTGCGCCCGTAGCTCAGCTGGATAGAGCAACTGGCTACGAACCAGTAGGTCGGAGGTTCGACTCCTTCCGGGCGCACCACTTCATCCCCCCAAATCATTTTGTTGTCGTCTCGCAGGGATCTGCCTTGGCTCACCGTGCAAAGACGCTTTCTTTGGGTCATGTTCTGGCCCCTCCAAGGCGTATGATGATTACGGACTGATCCAGTCTGAGATCAGAGACGCATCGGAAGCGGGGCAAAGCGACGTGACGGTTTTGAGCGAGGTACGGGTCGGCGGCTCAGGGGTGCTCGAACGGCTGGACCTCCCGGAGGACATCAGCGATCATCTCGCGCATCTGGGCTTTTTGCCCGGCGCGAGCTTTGAGGTGCTGCGGCGCGCACCCGCCGGCGATCCCACCGTCTACCGTATCGACGGCATCGAGGTGGGTCTGCGTGGCGAGACCGCCAGTCATATCGAAATCGAGCTCGCCCCCGCGCCATCGCCGCAGCACCGGCAAGCGACGGGAGCGGGCGAAGGCAAGGCACGCCCATGAGCTGCCATGTCGCCGTCGCCGAGCCGCCCGAAGCCGCACCCGTCCACGGGGGTCGCCTGCGTACGATCGCCCTCATCGGCCCGCCGAACTGCGGTAAATCGACCCTCTTCAACCGCCTCACCGGGCTGCGGCAGAAGGTCGGCAACTACCCCGGCGTCACCGTGGAGCACCACTCCGGCCGCATGAAGGGCATCGGCCGCAACGATCTGACCTGCATCGACCTGCCCGGCATCTATTCGCTGGCCACCTACTCCGAAGACGCCCGCGTGGCCGTCGATGTGCTCACCGGCCGTATGCCGGGCGTGCCGCCGCCCGACGCCGTGCTGCTCGTGCTGGACTCCGTGCACATGAACCGCCAGCTCATGCTCGCGCAGACCGTTTTTTCGCTCGGTCTGCCGACCATGGTCCTGCTGAACATGAGCGATCTGCTCGAAGAACGCGGCGGCAAGTTGGACCCCCTAGCGCTCTCACAGGAGCTGGGTCATCCCGTCGCCCTGATCTCGAGCGGCCGCGGCACCGGCATGGACCTCATCGCCAGCTATTTGCACAGCCTGAGCGAAACGACGGAGCAGCGCCCGCAATCGCTGCGCCTGCCCGTGCTGCAAAGCCCGGCCGCCAGCCGCAAATGGGCAGCCCAGGTCTCGCAGCGCACCGCCTACCGCGCCCCGGAGGCGCATCTGTGGACGCGCCGGCTGGACAGCGTGCTGCTGCACCGCATCTGGGGTCCGCTGGTCTTTTTAGCCGTCGTTATCGCCGTGTTTCAGGTCGTCTTCACCCTCGGCCAGCCGCTCTCCGACGGTCTGGGCAAGCTGCTGACCGACTGGGGCGCGCACGCCGCCTTTGCCCTGCCCGACAATTGGCTGCGTCCCCTGCTGCGCGATGGCCTCTGGAACGGGGTGCAGTCCGTCCTTGTCTTTCTACCGCAGATTCTGCTGTTATTCCTCTTCATCGGCATCCTGGAAGACTCCGGCTACCTGGCGCGCGCGGCGCTCATCGCCGACCGCGCCATGCGCTCCATCGGCCTCAACGGCAAGGCCTTCATCCCGCTGCTTTCGGCTTATGCCTGCGCGGTGCCGGCGATCATGGCCACGCGCACCATCGAAAATAAGCGTGAACGGCTCGCCACCATTCTGGTCGCCCCGTTCATGACCTGCTCGGCGCGCCTGCCGGTCTATACGCTGATCATCGCCGCCTTTATCCCCGACCGCAGCTTCCTCGGCCATCTCCTCGGCCTGCGTGCGCTGGTGATGCTCGGGCTCTACGCGCTGGGCTTCCTGGCCGCGCTGATCACCGCGCGCCTGCTGAAGTCCTCCGTGCTCAAAGCCGCGCCGACGCCGTTCATCCTGGAGCTGCCGCAGTATCGCTGGCCCACGCCGCGCGGGCTCGGCCTGCGCGTCTATGATCGCGGCAAGCTGTTTCTTAAAAAGGCCGGCACCATCATTCTCGGCGTCACCTTTCTGGTCTGGGTGTTGAGCGTGCTGCCGGTGCACCGCGGCCACTTCGCGGAGCTCTCCCAAAGCGCCATCGGCCACCTCGGCCAGTTCATTGAGCCCGTGCTCCGCCCCTTGGGCTTCAACTGGAAGATCGGCATCGGCCTGCTGAGCTCCATTGTCGCGCGCGAGGTCATCGTCGGCACCCTGGGCACGCTCTACGGCGTCGATCCCGCCACACACGCGCTGGGTCTGCAACAGGCGCTGCGGCACGACATGGGCCTGGGCGGCGCCGTGGCCCTCGTCGTCTTCTTCGCCTTTGCCATGCAGTGCACCTCCACGCTCGCCATCGTGCGCCGCGAGACCAACAGCTGGCGCTTCCCCGCCCTGCAGTTTTGTTACATGACCGGTGTGGCCTACGTCGCGGCGCTGGTGGTAAACCAGACCCTGACGCGCTTATTGTGATCCGGTATCGGCTGTGTCGGTGGTAAAGCTGGGATCGGTTATGTGGCCATCGCAGCCAATCCAAGCCCTAAGAACCGCGCCCATGGTGCCTTTCAGGAACGCGCGCAACGACCTCCGTGCCCTACTGCTCGCCCCAGCTCAGCTTCGAGCGCAGCACGTTGAACAACCCATTCGACCGCATCCGCAGCAGCTTCACCGAGTAGTCCGAGCGCCGGCACACGATACGGTCGTTCAGCAGCAATTCGACGACCTCCTGCCCGTCCACGGTGACGTAGGTCTCGTGCGGCACCACATCCACCGTCACCGCGATCTCCGACGTCCCCGGCACCACGATCGGCCGGATCGTCAGCAGGTGCGGGCAGATGGCCGTCAGCACCAGCGCATCCACCTGCGGCATCAGAATGGGCCCGTTCGCGGCCAGCGTATACGCGGTTGACCCCGTAGGCGTGGAGACGATGATGCCGTCGGCGCGGAAACGAGCGACAAACTGCCCGTCCAGCTCAATGGCGTACTCCCCGATGCGGGCGATCGCGCCCTTGGCGAGCACAACATCGTTCAGCGCATCCCAGCGGCGAAAGACACGGCCCTCGCGCTGCAGTTCGGTGTGCATCAGGCTGCGCGTATCCAGCACGCCGTTGCCCGCCAGCCAGGCCTCCAGCGTGGCATAGATCTCCGAGAGCGGCACCTCCGTCAGAAAACCGAGCGAACCCAGGTTGACCCCGAGCAGCGGAACGTCCGCATAGGCAAAGGCGCGCGCGGCGGAGAGCAGCGTCCCATCGCCACCCAGCGTGATCACAATGTCGGGCGTGCGCTCCGGCATCTCGGTCCGATCGACGGCCTCGTTGTCGCGGTCCAGATACGCTGCGCTGTGCAGGTCCAGCAGAAACGAGAACCCATGGCCGGAAAGCCATGCGAGCAGGTCGGCCAGAATCTGCTCCAGCTCCGGCTTGTGGGGCTTGGAGACAATGGCGGCAAGAGGCATGCGAACTTCAGTGTACGCGCGGGGAATGGCTGTCTCGCATGCCGCGGCCCCCGATCTGCGCCCATGCACCTCGGAGGGAACCCTCACCTATCGTTTTGCGCCCACCGTGTGTGGAGCAGAAACTCGCGATTGCCCTCCATGCCCAAAATGGGCGACTCCATCGTGCCGAGCACCTGTCCGCCCAGCGCGATCACCGCCGCTCTCACGCGCTCCACGGCCAGGGCATGCGCCTCCGGATCGCGCACAATGCCGCCTTTGCCCACGTGCTCGCGGCCGGCCTCAAACTGCGGCTTCACCAGGATGACAGCCTCGCCCTGCCAACGTACCCCCGCGGGCGCAAGCGCGGCGACTACCGCGGGCAGCACCAGACTCGCCCCAATGAAGGACACATCCATGGCAAAGAAGGTGATAAGCGGAACCGGAATGTGAACCGGAGCGTGACCCAGGTCCGGGTGCCCTATCTTCGCGACAGTCTTACCGTCGCTGAGGTGGGTGACGTTCACCCCATTCCCCACCAGCGCGCCGGGTGCAAGCGTACGGGCGTTGGTGCGCTCCAGCAGATGCACGCGGGTGTCGACCCGCAGCTTGTGCGCGATCTGCCCATACCCCGTATCCACGGCAAGCACGGACGCCGCTCCCGCCTGCAGCAGGCAATCCGTGAAGCCCCCCGTCGAAGCGCCGATATCGGCACACGCCCGGCCGCGTACGTCCAGGCTCCACGCCGCCAGCGCGCCTTCGAGCTTCAGGCCGCCACGCGAAACATAACGCATGTCCTCCCCGAGCAGCCGCAGCGCCGCATCCCGCGCAACGGCAACACCGGGCTTGTCCTGCCGTTGCTCGTTTACCAGCACGCGGCCGGCAAGGATGAGCGCCTGCGCACGTTCCCTCGAGGCCGCCAGGCCGTGTTCCACCAGCAACCGGTCAAGACGCAGCTTGGCCCTAGGCTGCTTATCGGGTTGCGCTTCCGGGGAGCGCGGCCGTGGGTCAGGCGCTCTGCTCATGGGTTTTGCGCGCACGCATTCAGCTTAATCTTCATTGCCGGTTTGCACTGATTATGGGCTACACTGCATCCGTCACGGTACTTATGGTGCGCTCGTTGCGGTTCGTAGGTAATCAGTCTATGGTTACCTGCGAAATCCTTTGAGCTGGGCAACATCCGCCCACGTAGCAGGTGCGTTGAATGGGTAGAGCGATCGAGAGGGCGGAAGGCGCAGCCAGCGCGAACAGCGACGCAGTGTTGCTGGATCGCGTACGCCGAGGAGATGAGGCCGCCATGGCTTTCCTCTTTGATCGCTACTCAAAGGTCGTCTACTCGGTCGCCCTGCGTGTGTTGAGGGATACGGCGTCTGCGGAAGATGTGCTGCAGGAGATCTTCATGCAGGTCTGGCGCAGCCCTGGTAGTTTTCTGGAAACCAAGGGCAGTCTCGGCGGTTGGCTCGCCGTCGTTGCCCGCAACCGCTCCATCGACACGCTGCGGCGCCGTCGTCCCACCGATCCGGTGGAAGAGATCTCCCTGGCCTCCTCGTTCAATCTTGCCGAAGAGGCCGAGCGCAACAACATGATGGAACGGGCACGGTCCGTCATCGTGCAACTGCCGGTGGAACAACGCAAAACGCTGGAGATGGCCTTTTTTGACGGATTGACACACACGGAGATCGCCGCCATGACGGGCGACCCCCTGGGCACGGTAAAGACCCGCATCCGCAGCGCGCTGTTGACGCTGAGAAAGGCGTTCGGCGCATGACCGTGACCAATCACATTCCGGAAGACGATCTCGCGCTGTTCGCCTTGGCGATGCTGCCCGTGGGAGACACGGCCGCCGTTGCCGCGCATCTGCGCTCCTGCAAGATCTGCAGTGAGGCGGTAGGCCGGCTGCAGGGCGACATGGCCGCCATCGCGCTCACCTCGCCGGTCCAGACGCCGCCCGCCGCCACCCGCGAGCGTTTCTTGACCGCGATCGCCCGCGAGCCGAAGTTTGTGGCGGATTCATCCGCCTCGCGCGAGCGCGATACTCGCGACCCCTCGGCCGCGGGCCCGCGCGGCGACGCGCCGCGACGCCGGTCGGCGGCACCGGCCTGGGCCTGGACTTGGGCCGGCTGGGCCGTGGCTGCCGGGCTGGCCGCCACGGTGGGCTGGCGGCTGCACCAAGAGAGCGATCTGCAGCGGCAGATTGCCACACAATCGTTGGCTCTCGATCAGCTGCACCGCTCGGAGGCCGAGGTGGCGCGCGCCCGCGAGGTGCTGCACACCCTGACAGACCCCCACGCCATGCAGGTCACGCTGCAGATCCCTGCCACGCCGGGAACGCCGGCCAAGCCGCAGGGCCACGCCGCCTACGACCAGACGCGCGGTTCCCTGGTCTTTGTCGCCTCCAACCTTCAGCCGGTGGCACCGGGTAGAACCTATGAGCTCTGGCTGCTGCCCGCCACGGGCAATCCGGTGGCCGCCGGCCTGTTCCGACCGGACGTCAAAGGCAACGCCTCGGTGGTGCTGCCGGTTCTACCGCGTAACGTCGCGGCCAAAGGCTTCGGCGTCACCGAGGAGGACGAGGGCGGGTCCACCAGCCCCACGCCACCGATCCTGCTAGCAGGCACCTAGAGCCGTCTGCACTCCCAAGGTGCCATGCCCGAGGAAACTCTGCATTTGCTCGTACCCCTTTTGTCATTCACGAAGGCAATCTGCATTTGCTTTCGCTTATAAAACCGTTGTCGTGCAGGTGGGGAGTCCGCCGTTATCCTGAGCAACAGCCTAGCCACCATCCGGCACTCTGCCGTCATCCTGAGCGTAGCGAAGGATCTTTGTATTCCGCTCGCGGCTGCCCTACATCCCTCGGGAGATCGCATCGTCCTATTCACCACTGAAGACAGGAAAGGCCCTGCCTAAGCAGGGCCTTCTCGTACGGTGCCTTCAACCTACTGAGCGGAAACCCTCACCCGCACGCCGGCTCCTTGCAGGTTGATGTGGGTGTCCACGCTATCCGTGTCGGTTTCAAGCACGGTCATGTAATTGCTGTCGGGTGCGGTCATATAGACTTTGCCGGTCGGTGTGCCGGTCGTGGCCGCGACGGTGCTCGGATGACCGTAGACACAGGTCAGGGTGCTGCCGTCCGGACACACGGGCGTTCCCGTCAGGCTCACCGTGCCGTTCGCGTTGAAGGCTGTCGCGGCAGGGATGGTGGCCGTCACCGTACCGCTCGCGAGGTTTACCACACTCACGGAGCCGGCGGCGGTGCTGCTGCCCTGATTCACCACATAGGCCCGGGTACCGTCTGCCAGCACGGATACCATCGAAGGATTTACACCCACCGTGACGTTCGCCTGCACGGTCCCAAATGCGGCGGCATCCACGGGATTATTAAAGTCGCAGGTGGGATTGCTGGCCGTAGCCAGCGCATTGCACAACGGGATGCTGATGATGCTGAGCGTACCCGGATTGATGCCGTCACCGGCGTTCAGCACGACGAGTTGGTTCGTCACGGTAGAAAGATCGGCCCATACGGGATTTACCCCAAGAATTCCCATGGCGGGCAGCACCGGATTGGCATTATCCACCGCATTGTTGGTGACATTAATCACGGAAACCGTGCCCGAACCCTTGTTCAAGATGAACGCCCGCCGCACATCGGCGGTCTCCACGCCGTATACCGGATTGATACCCACCGGAATCGTGGCGGAGATGCCGAGGCTTGTGCCCTCAATGGCGGCCGCCTGCCCGGGCGCGTTCCCGGTCAACGTGCTGAGCACATAGGCGCGCGGCGTCCCATCTACCCCAACAACATAGATCGGATTGGCTCCCACGCCGATCTCCTGCTGCAGCGAGGGGCTGGCGGTGCTCAACACGGCCACCGATGAACGGCCGATCTCCGGCACGAACAGGCGCGGTGTGCTGGCCAGCGTAAAGGCACTCAAACTGGGCGCGTTCGCGTTGGTTGGCAGCGCGGTTTGAATCACCGAGCTGGTCAAAAGCGACGGGGGGGAAGACAGGGGCACAGTGCTGAGCGAGTTCTGCGCATTCACGGCAAAACCCTCCGCGCCATTGGCCAGTGTCGTGAAATACGTGGGCGAGGGCAAAACCTGAGGGGTGGCCAGGACCGTGTCGCCGGAAAAGTCAATGATGGACAATAAACCGCTCACCGTCGCGGTAGTAGGACTGGTTGACGTTGGGCTCGCCACGGCAATCGCGTATTTCGTAGGCTGCGCCGCGGGCCCAACAGGGTTGATGGCGCTGACGACAGGCCGGTACTGTTGACCGCAACCCAGCAAAACGAGAGAAAGACCCATCCCCAGAACGATCTTGAGCGGGCGCTTCCCTGCTCGATTTCCCAAACGGCCGTAGTGCAAATCCGCTCCCATGCAGAGCCGCGCAACGGCTCCGGATACGCCTCGATTGTACCCGAACCGCCCCGCAACCGGCATTGCCATCCCGCGCGGGAGGATGGAGTTCATCCTCAACCCCCTGCCGGTTGTGCCGGATCGGGACACGTAACGCCAAAGGTAATGCCTCCTTCGGGGCTCCGCCCTGCGGCAATGGGGCATGGCGCGGCGGCACGATACAGCTGAATCTGGTGAGGCTTTGAGGCAACTTCGGCCGTGGGTCCGCGCTACGGCTGTTCCACGCCCCTGAGGCCGCGCAGGAGAACAGCTTGGAAACTTCCGCCAGTTACGGTCAAGCGATCTCCTACCGGGAGGGTGCCGTTTCGCTCTCCGAGGTGATCTCAGCTCTCACCTTCGCATTGGATCTCACGGAAGGCACCGTGCCCGGTCATAGCCTGCGCACCTGCGTCATCGGCATGCGCCTGGCAACAGCCCTGGAGATTCCCCAGGCGGAGCTGACCGACCTTTTCTACGCACTTCTACTCAAAGACATCGGCTGTTCCGACAATGCGGCGCGGCTCTCGCAGATCATGGGCGGTCCGAGCCGCATCTCCGGCTCCATGGCCGCGGTTCTGAGCAGCAATCCGGAGTTGCTGGAGCGCATCTGGCGCGAGGTTCTGCCCGAGGTGCCCCTGCCGAGCCATATCGGCCGGCATCTCGGCAACATCACGTCGATTGAAAGTGATCCCAAGCGTCAGTGGGAGGTCCAGTGCTCGCGCAGCACGCAGATCATGCGTGAGCTGGGCATGAGCAGCGCGACCATCGACGCGGTTTATCACATCGACGAGCGCTGGGACGGCAGCGGCCTGCCCTACGGTCAACGGGATGGCGCCATTCCCCTCCTCAGCCGCATCTGCGCGGTCGCGCAGACCCTGGACGCCTTCGCCTGCGAGTCCGGACCGGAGGCCGCGCTCAAGATGATTCGCAGCCGCCGCGGCACATGGTTCGATCCCGAAATTGTCCGGGCCGCGCAGGGCCTGCACACCTCCGGCCGGCTGTGGAAGCAGTGCCAGCCGTCCGACGTGGAAGAGACCCGGGCGGAGGTGCTGCGAGGGGACCCCGGCGTGTGCACCCCGCTCACCCCGGAGCGTGTCGACAACATCTGCGAGGCCTTCGGCAACGTCGTCGATGCCAAATCGCCCTTTACCTACAGCCATTCCCTCGGAGTTACCGAGATCGCCGTGCAGGTGGCGCAGGAGGTAGGCCTGCCGCCCGAGCGGCTCTCGCTGGTTCGTCGCGCGGCGTTTCTTCATGACATCGGCAAGCTCGCCGTGCCCAACCGCATCCTGGACAAGCGCGGCAAACTCACGCCGAAGGAGTGGTCCGTGGTTACGCGCCACCCCGCGCTTTCGGGCTCCATCCTGCGGCGGGTCAGCGCTTTCCGTGAACTCGCCGTATTGGCAGGCGAACACCATGAGCGGCTGGACGGCTCCGGCTACCCCTACGGCCTCAAAGCGCACCAGCTGTCGCTCGAATCCCGCATCATCGCCCTCTCCGACTGCTACGCCGCAATGGCCGAGGATCGCCCCTACCGGCAGGGACTGCACGTTGAGCAGATACTCAGCATCCTCGCCGCGGACGTGCCCCACAGACTGGACGCTTCCTGTTTCGAGGCCCTGCAGCGCCTGGTGGGGCGCTGGGGCGGCAGAAGCATGCCGACCCGCTCCTCTTCGACGAAGCCCTTCAAAAAGCCTGCAAAACGGGCCAAAGCAGCAGCCAAACCGGAGACGCTGGCAACCGCCTGCTAGGGTCATCAGCCGTTACCGTTGTCTTTCTCTGTAAATCCGAACCGGACCTACTGTTACGTTTTTTGTTGTCATTCCCCCGAGCCGGGGTGGGAAAGGAATCCGCGTTCTACCGGCGAATACGCCATTCACGGACCGAAACAGGACCAAATCACACCAAATTGCGATAGCCCTCAGCCATTTATTTGATATCGCGCCAGTTCTGGCCAAGACCCACCTCGGCCACAATCGGCACACGAAACGCCGCCACCCCCTCCATCTCCTGCTTGACCAGCGTCTGCATCTCCTCCGCCTCCCCGGGCACCACATCGAACAGCAGCTCGTCATGCACCTGCAGCGTGAGCTGCGAGCGCAGCCGACGACGCTCGATCGCCGCATCGATGCGGATCATCGCCAGCTTGATCAGATCCGCGGCCGTTCCCTGCAGGGGCGTGTTCACCGCCGTGCGCTCGGCAAAGCCGCGCTGGTTCGGATTGCGGGACTGGATATCCGGAATCGGCCGCACCCGCCCGAATGCCGTGCGCACAGCCTGCGTTCTGCGCACCTCCGCCAGCGTACGCTCGATAAACTCAGCCACCCCCTTGTACCGGGCAAAATAGCGTTCGATGTACTCCCGCGCGGTCTTCTGATCGATGCCCAGATTGGCCGCCAAACCGAACGGCGAGATCCCGTAGACGATGCCGAAGTTCACGGCCTTGGCCCGCGCACGGGTCTCCTTATCCATCGTCGCCGCATCCACCTCGAAGACCTCGGCCGCGGTCAACGTATGGATATCTTTGCCGGTACGATACGCATCCATCAGCAGCGGGTCTCCCGAAAAATGGGCCATCAGGCGCAGTTCGATCTGCGAATAATCCGCCGACATCAGGTAGTTGCCCGGCGCCGCGATAAATGCCGCCCGAATCTCCCGGCCCACCGCCGTGCGTATGGGCATGTTCTGCAGGTTGGGGTTGGTCGAGCTCAGCCTTCCGGTCGCCG
>CAXTBJ010000032.1:35743-40067 GCA_964242585.1 uncultured Bryocella sp. | reverse complement strand
GGGGATTGAAGGAGCGCTGGATGCGTTCAAGACGGAAGAGTCCACAAGAAAATTATTCGATTCGGGACGCTGGCACGGAGACCTCGATCAAGCCATTTACATCAGCAATGTGCATGGGCTGTACGGGGCCGGCGAGCACGACAGCCACGGAACCGTTCCGATCCGTGATGTTGGCCGCCCCGCGGATGCCATCCAAGGACACATTACGGTCACTGGTATTGATCGTGAGCGGTCCTAGCAGGTGGTGGGCGGTCAGATCGTTACGTCCCTCCACGACAAGACTGCCTGGAACCCCGGCACAGTCGAAGCGCGTGAAGCTGCTTTGAAAGTTTACCTGGCCGCGTATGCGTTGCAGCTGTGTCGTTCCGAAGAAGTCGCCGTGCAGGGTTACACCACCGTCGACGTCACTAAGATCGATGTCGCCGCTGTGCCCCTCCAGCACAAGACCGCTACCCAGGCTGTGGGCGGTGACCGTGGCGTTATCGTCCCCGGTATTCAGGCGCACGGCCCCTCGTAGGGCGGTGAGTTTCACGTCTCCGTCATGTGCGGTGATCGTCGCAGCTCCATGCACCTCCTCCACGCTGACGTCGCCGTGTCCGCTACGCAGGATGAGAGAAGCGTTGTGCGGCAGCGAGATGGTGAGATCGGCGTCGTCCTGCTCCTGCGGTTGCGTGGTGAGGATAAGGTGGTCGCGACCACCGCTGAACTTCGGCTCCTCGCGCCGGCGACGGCTATCGAGATCGTCCTGCTGCCAGGTGAACAGGTGCTGGTGGACTGTAACGTGCACCTGCCCGTCCTCGCTGGAGCCAGTGATGGTGAGATCCCCATGGGGATTGTCGACGGTGAGCTCACCTGCGGGGGCAAGCGGCGCCTGGAGGTCCTGGGTGAAGTCGCTGTGGCCTCCAAAGAGCTGGCGCCAGTCTCCTATCCCGTTGTGAATAAGGTCGTTGTCCATATTTTCCTGTACCCAGGAGCCGCTTCGCCGCGCCGCCATTAGGCCGGCTCCGGTCAAAGCGAGGAGTACCAGCAGTGTGGCCGCCGGCCCACCCAGAATGCGCCGCGGCGGGGTCGAACCGCCCGTCGCATTCAGGCGGGTGTCGAGCGCCCACTCGATCAGCATCACAATCCCGGCACCGATCAGGATGGCCGGCCACCACACGCTGAGCCAGGTGAGGACCCCGGCCCAGTGCAGACGCCCGGTCTGCAACAGCAGCAGAACGATGCCGAGGGTTACCAGCAGCACCGGCCCGGCAAGGGAGCGGCGCTGCTGGGCGCGCATCCGCAGGCGTGCCTGATCACGCTGCCAGCGAAGCTGAGCCTTCATTTGCGCTTCGGCGGCACGGCGCTGCGCGCGGGCCGTGCGGCGATCGAACGGGGTGGGTGAACCCTGTGGCGGGTAGCCGAAGGGTGGCGGTGGCGAGGTGCTCATGCCGCTCTCCTTAAAGAGATGTAAGAGATGATTCGGGAAGCCGTTCAGGACGAATGGGTCAGCGGATCGCTTTTCGCGGCTGGTGAGGAGTCTGATTCGGCGGACCGGTAAAGCGGGTCGGTTGCGTCCGGGGATGGGCGAGAGCGGCCTACGAACAGCAGCGCACCCCAGATGATGAGCAGAGCCGGCCAGGTGTGCCGCAGCGGAACGGCCCGAGCCGTTTGTAATGCGAGCAGCACGGCCACCGTGAGCAGCAGGGCTGGGCCGAGCAGGCCTTCCGCAACAGCTGCCGGGTGCGCTGCCGTGAACCCCCTGCCGTGCAGGTTCTCGGCTGCGGCGATGCGTCGACCGCCCGTCCACAGGGCAAGCAATGCCAGCAGTGCGGGAACCAGCCACCGGGCCTCAAGTCGCCAGCCCGGGGCGAAGTTAGCTATCAAAAACAGCAGACCCAGACCGATAAGCCACGCGGCCCCTGCCGGAAAACGTTGCGGCCCGTTTACCAGAGCCGATGTGGCAGCCGGACTGGCAAATGAGGTCTCAGGGGCTCCGGTATAGATGGGATGGTAAGCAGGTTGGGGAGGAACACCTGTCCAGGAGGAGGCCGTGGTGCCGGGCTGGGGAGCGATCGGAGAAAATGCCTCCGGGGCCGGGATGGGTGGTGTGTCGGTTGGGAACGAAGCGGCCAAAGGGCCTTCCATTTCCAGCGACTGGACTGCGGTGGCACCTGCATAGGCCGCGGTCGGCCGGGTCGCACCGGCCGTGGCGCCGGCCTGGGACGTGGCGGTTGAGAACGGGGCAGTTGGGGTCGGGGCGGGTGAGAATGGGGTGGTTGAGAACGGGGCGGCAGCAGGTGAGCCAGCCGCACGGGAGCCTGAGGCCGGCCCCCCTGAGCGACTGAAGCCGAGTCGTTCGCCAAGGTCGTTCCAGCCGAAGGGATCGGGCAAGGTGAGCCCGTCCCGTCGCGCCTGGGCGGTGTGGTAGGCCTCAAAAGCCTGATAAAAGACCCATCCCCAGACAAACCACCAGAACTCCCAGTTCAGGTTGTCGGCCAGGCTGGTCAGCACCACAAAGATGACCAGATGAATCACACCCTTGGGATATTGTCCGTTGTACATTGCGCCCACCCCGGGGATGAGCCCCAGAAAGCCGGCCAGGGCAGGGTTCGGTCCCGCGACGGGCGGGGGCAGGGGACCGAGCCCGCCGGGAGAGGTGCCCACGGGCGCGTAGCCTCGGCGCACGGTCGCGCAGGGCTCACAGAAGATGCCGGCTCCCACCGTGCGTTGCGTTCCGACCGTAAGGCCACGGCCACACTGTTGACAGAAGGCTACGGTTGGGTCGCCGCCCTCTGCCGGTGAGGCGCTTCGTGGTGTGTGGGTATTCTCGTCGGTCATGATGTCTCCCTTCTGCCTTCCACGCACACTCCGAGGAGGGCTGGTTCGGTTCGTACTCATTCGTGAAAAGGATTCGCTTACTGCTGACGGGCACCGCGTCCGTCCGTTGGGGTGCCGGCGGTCAGCCACTCGTTCACGCGCGACTCCACGCGATACACCATCCGACTGCCTTCTACCGAGCGGAGGATGGTTGCGCCCTTGCCGGCCACCGTGCGCTGCAGCTCCGCAGCGTGCAGATCCTCGGTGGGCAAATGTCTGAGGGTAGCGCCGAGCATATTGAGCGTCAGGCAGATGGAGAAAAAGGCCATGGCCGCCGTCATCGTCAGCCGCGGGTGCAGGGCGGGCAGGTAGGGGCTTTCCATCCCGAGCCAGCGAGCCAGCCATCGCCGTAGCGGTCTGGGTTCGGCTGCCGACAGCGCGCCTTCGCTCCCGGCAAACCAGGCATATGCCGGCTGCGGGGCGATGGGCAGCTGGGATATATCGCCGGCGGGCAGAAGCGGGGAGACCTCCCGCGCGCTTACCCACGGCTCCGCACCGGAGGTCCGGGCAAGAATGCCCGCGACCATATCCCGGGGTGGCTCCGGGGCCTGCCCCTTCAGCAAACTCAGCCATGCGGCTCCGCGCCGAGCCTCCGCCAGCTCCGTGGCGCAGGCCGCGCACCCTGCTACGTGCCGTCCCAGGGCCTGAGCCTCAATCTCGCCCAGCAGATCCTCCGCCGCATCGGGCAGCAGCGCGCCCCAGTCGGCGCAGATGGTGCTTTCCGAATCGATAGATTTGCCATTCCCGTACATAGGTTCACGTTCCATACGCTCCGGCATTACACCACCTGCCCTTCTGTACCCTGCAGCAGTCGCGCCAGCTCGGCGCGGCCTCGGCTGATACGGCTTTTGACGGTTCCTTGCGGGATGCCGAGCACATCGGCGATCTCGCGATAGTCCATATCCTGAAGATCGCGCAGGATGACCGCCTCGCGCAGCTCCGGCGTTACCTGGGCAAGGGCGGCCTGCACCTTGGCGCGCAGCTCGAGCCCCGCAACGTGCTGCTCCTGCCCAGCGCCCCGATCCGGCAGCCGTTCGGCGCGGGTCTGGCCCTCGCCGTCCTCGCCCAACGGTTCATCGAGCGATTCGCTGGCACGCTGCAGGCGCGACCGCCGGTAGTGATCCACCAGCAGATTGCGGGTCAGCGCGGTCAGCCATACACCGAAGCCTGCCTTGGCAGAGTCGAAGCTCCGCAGATTGCGGTACACCTTCAGAAAAACGTCCTGGGTCAGGTCCTCGGCGTCACTCGCGGAGCCGGTAAAGCGATAACAAAGGCCGTACACCCGGCGCTGTTCACGCCGCACCAGGCTCTCCCAGGCGGCGCTGTCGCCCCGCACACAGCGGCCTGCCAGAGCGGCGAGATAAGCTTGCTCGGCCGCATGGACGACCCGGGCCGCGTCCGCGGTGTTCGGCGAAACCGCCATCCCTGACGTATGGCGGGTCAAGCTCCCCTGCGCTGGGGGGCA
>CAXTBJ010000032.1:22193-35643 GCA_964242585.1 uncultured Bryocella sp. | reverse complement strand
CATCTCGGGCGTGCAGGTCATGGACACGGATTCCGGACCGGCCGGCGTGGACTTCCCGACTGAAGCGGAGCTCCCGGCCAGCCGTCTCAGCTTTAGCCTTCCTGTCGGATTCATCGCCATGGAGGCCATAGACTCCCATACGCAGCTGCGGTCGCCGTGGTTCCCGGCCCGCGCATGGGAACCGCGCAAGTCGCTACTGCTTGATCACGCCGCAGGCAATCCGGTTGCCGGAGTTGCCGCTGGGGTCGGTCTTCATGTCGTCGGCCTTCTCGTGCACCATGATGCTGGTGCCGCCGTTGGACAGCAGGGAGTTGGGCGCCCCGGGCTGCAGCGTCACCGAAGTCAGCATCCAGGTCGCCGTACCGCGATGGTCCTCCCCCACGGTGAGATTGGTGGGTAGATCGCCGGCGTGGTGACCCATGGGGTTCTGAAAGCCGTGCTGCTTGGCATCGGGGTTGAAGTGGCCGCCGGCGGTCTTGAAGTCCGGGGCCTCGCACAGCGGATTCTGGTGAATGTGCACGCCATGCTCGCCGAAGGGAACATTTTTAACGGAAAGTTTCACCTGCACGCCGTCCTTTTTCTGCTTCAGCACGGCGGTCCCGGCAGGCTGCCCTTGGCTGTTGGTCAGAGACACCTTGATCTGCTTGACCGGCTTGGCGTCCTGTGCCGGCGCGGTAGCTCCCGCCAAAATCCCCCATACCGCCACGGTGCCCATCGTCCATTGCCTAAACGTACCCTTCTGCATGCAGACTGCTCCTTTGATTCATTCTTCTGTGACTCGGTGGGTCCAGGCACAGCATACGCCTGTGTCGTCAGATCCTTGTGAAGGCAAGCGCATTTCCACCGGCCCGACGGGCTACCATCGACCGTGAACCTCATGCTGAACTCCGTGACCGTCCCACCCAGCCCCGGCACCTTGCCCGGTATTTTGGAAGTGATCACCGGCCCCATGTTTTCGGGCAAGTCGGAGGAGTTGATCCGGCGCCTGAAGCGCGCCCGCATCGCCCGCCAGCGCGTGGTCTGCTACAAGCCGGACATCGATCTGCGTTACCACCGCACCCAGATCGCGTCGCACTCCGCCCAGACGCATGAGGCCTGCCCGGTCACCTCGGTGGAGCACCTGCGCAGCCTCCTGTTCCCGCAACTGGACCAGGTGGACGTGGTCGGTGTCGATGAGGTGCAGTTCCTGTCGCCCGAGACGATCGTCCTGGCCTCCGAACTCATCGCGGCGGGCAAGCGGGTCATCTTCGCCGGGCTCGATATGACCTTTGAGGCTGAGCCGTTCGGCCCCGTGCCCGCGCTGATGGCCATGGCGGACAAGGTGACCAAGCTTTCCGCCGTGTGTATGGTCTGCGGCCAAAGCGCGATCCACACTCAGCGGCTCAGCCCGTCGCAGGAGCTCGTCGTGGTCGGCGCGGCAGGGCTGTATGAGGCCCGATGCCGAGCGCACTTCCATCCGCATGCCGACCCGCACGGCCCGCAGCAGATGCAACTGCCGGCGGTGTCGTAAACGGGAGGCAGTCTCGAAGGTAATGTGACACAAGTCGATAGGCAGCATATTTGGACTCGCATAACCGTGGTGACTCGGTTTACGCTGTTGCCACATGCCTCGCCTGTTGCTGTGCTTTGTTCTCCTGCTGCTCACGACCGCCTCGCGACTCCACGCGGAGTCGGGACCGCATTGGCTGCAGGTGAAAACCGAGCATTTCACCGTGTATACCGACGGCAGCGACCACCAGGCGCGGCAGATCAGCGCCCAGCTCGAGCGCATGCAGGGCCTCTTCGCGAAGCTGCTGCCGCATGCCACCACGGACACCGGATCGCGCATCCTGGTGCTTGCCTTAAAGAATCGCAAGGACTTCCAGATGGTGCAGCCGGCGGACTCCCTTGCCAAGGGCTCGCTGGATTTGGCCGGTCTCTTTCTTCAGCGCCAGGACCGCAGCTATATTCTGTTGCGTTTGGACACGGAGGGCGAGCACCCTTACGCCATCGTGTACCACGAGTACACCCACTACATGGTGCGCCACATCGAGGCGCTGCCCCTATGGCTGAACGAAGGGCTCGCGCAGTTCTACCAGAATACCGACCTTGATGAGAAGACGGCCCGCTTCGGGCAGCCCGCCGCGAATGAGATTCGCTACCTGCGCGAGCAGAAACTGATTCCCCTACCCACCCTGTTCGCCGTCGATCACAACTCGCCTTTTTACCACGAGCAGGACAAGGGCAACGTCTTTTATGCCGAGTCCTGGGCGTTGACGCACATGCTGTTTCTGCGCGACTTCCGCAACCATGCCTCGCACCTGAGCGAATATGTCGCCGCCCTTGAAAAGAGAGAAGATGCGGTCGCCGCGGCTCAGAAAAGCTTCGGTGATCTGAAGCAGTTGCAGAAGGATCTCGACACCTACGTGCATGGGGGCAATTTCGATCTGCTTCAAATGCCCCTGCAGAATGCGGTGACCGAGGCCTCCTTCACGGTGGAGCCGATCGCAACCGCCGATGCCGATGCCGTAAGGGCCGATGTGCTGATCGAAAACGGCCGTAAGGCGGACGGTCTTCAGCTGATCGAAGCTGTCCTGCAGCAAGCGCCTGCCAATGCGCAGGCCCACGAGAGCATGGGCCTGCTGAAGCTCCGGGAGGGCGATATGCGCGAGGCGCGCAAGTGGTATGGCGAGGCGGTGGCGCTGCACTCCACCAGCTACCTGGCGTACTACTATTTCGGCTCGCTTTCCCTGCAGCTCGGCAAAGGGGGCGCGGACGCGCTGGCGGACGACAGCGTCGGCGCAAGCCTACAGGAGGCCGTGAAGCTGAACCCGCGGTTCGCTCCCGCGCTCGACGCCCTGGCGCACTTCGACGCCGTGCACGAGCAGACCGACGAGGCGGTGCAGATGGAACTGCGAGCGGTAGGTGAAGACCCCAAGAACGTCTTCTACCGCCTGAATGCCGCGCAGATCCGGGTGCAACGCAAGGACTACGACGCGGCGATCTCGATCCTGCAGGCCACGCTGCCTATCGCGCAAACGCCGGAAGACCGCGAACGGGTGCACAGCCGTCTGGAAAGCCTGCGGCAGTACGTTGCAAGCGTAAAAGAGAATGCGAACCGTGCCGGGCCGGCGGCGAAAATGGTCGAAGTTCACGAGTCCGGTACAGCTACGGGCCCGGTTCATGGCGCCGGGGCCGATCCGCACAGCGGCCCCGCCCCGGACCCCATGGTTACCGATAAAGCGGGCCGGCCGCTGACCAAGCTGACGCGCATGATCGATTCACCCAACCTACCCACCGGGCCGCCAAGTGGACCTCATCGCAAGGTCGCGGGCGTGCTGGGCAATATCGGCTGCTTCTATCCAAAGGGTCTTCTGCTGAACGTGAACGTCTCCGGGAAATCCTTGACGCTCTACAGCAACGACATGTACAGCATCCCCTTCACCGCCGTGAACTTTACGCCCAAAAGGGAGCTGAATCCGTGTCAGGAGTTTGAAGGCATGAAGGCCAGCGTCGTATATGCGGCCGTGACTGATCAGCCGGTCGCCGGGCAGATCGTCTCGATGGAGTTGAGCAAGTAGCCGGACGGCATACCCGCACTACAGAAATGATTTGTCCGGTTCTTGGAGTATTCACGACGCTCGCAGGGCATCCAGCAATCTCCGGACCTGACCGGTATCAATCGTAAGCGCTGCCATCCCCACACCCGCGCCGAGATCCGGCACCCGTCCCGCGGCGACCAGCACCGCCGCCGTGTTCAGCAGCACGCTGTCGCGTCGGGCTCCCCTCTCCGGCGCGGCGCCGTCCAGCCCGAGGATGCCGCCTAAAATCGCGGCATTTTCTTGCACGTTCTCGCCGCCGCGCAGCGCAGCCAACGGGGCGCGCTCCAGGCCCAGATCTTCGGGCAGAACGATGTATCGCTTAACCTCGGTTCTCGTCCCGGAACCGATCACCTCGGCCACCTCGCTCGGTCCGCTGAGGCTCAACTCATCCAGACCGCCCGCGCCGTGGACGACAAGGGCATGCCGCACACCGAGTTGGGCCATGGCCTCCGCCACCACGGGCACCAGCCGCGCGGCATACACCCCCATCACCTGGCGACGCGCCCCGGCCGGGTTCAGCAGCGGCCCCAGCACGTTGAAGATCGTGCGCACCCCCAGCGCGCGCCGCACCGGCAACACGGCCTTCATCGCGGGATGGTGTGCGGGCGCGAGCAGAAAACAAAAGTTACCTCGCCGTAATGCGTCCGCAGCCGCGGCCGGCGTGAGCGAAATGGGAACGCCGAGCGCTTCAAGCACATCCGCCGAGCCGCATCTGCTCGTCACCGCGCGGTTGCCGTGCTTGGCAATCTTCGCACCCGCCGCCGCCGCGACCAGCGCCGCCGCGGTAGAGATATTGAAGGTGCCCGTACCGTCGCCGCCGGTGCCGCAGGTATCCACCAACGCCTCCTGCTCGGCCGGGCTCAGGGGCAGGCGTGTGGCAACTTCGCGCATCGCGGTGGCAAAGCCGGCGAGCTCGTCGGCCGTCTCGCCGCGGGCGCTCAGACCGCCCAGCAGGGAAGCCAGTTCCAGATCGGAGGCTTCACCGGCGAGAATGCGCCCCAGCAGCGCCTGCGCCTGCGCCGCGGATAGCGTTTGCTGCTCCTCCACCACCAAACGAAGCTCTTCGCGTATGCCCATCAGAACTGAGGCTATCAAAGCCGGGAACACCGGGCCGTGGTGCAGCCGGGAGCACCGCCCGGCGGTGCAGCGGGGAGCACGTGAGGTCGGTTCATCGCACACCGTGACCGATTATCGCCAGCGCCGCTTGGCCCCGGATCGCAGCCATCGGCTACTATGACTCTGTTCGAGCAACCGGCTCGCGGAGTGATCATGAAGATTCACGAATACCAGGCCAAGGAAATCCTTCGCCGTTACGGGGTGAGTGTGCCCGACGGACAGGTGGCGGTCACCTTTGAGGAGGCCGACGCCGCGGCGCAGGCGCTCTTCGGGGCGGGGCACGGCGTGGTCGTCGTCAAGGCGCAGATCCACGCGGGCGGCCGCGGCAAGGGTGGCGGCGTCAAGCTCGCCAAGGGCCGCGATGAGGCGCAGGAGCACGCGAAGAAGATTCTGGGGATGCAGCTGATCACGCATCAAACCGGGCCTCAGGGCCAAAAGGTGCAGCGGCTGCTGATTGAGTCGGGCTCGGCGATTGCGCGGGAGCTCTACCTCGGCATCGTGCTCGACCGCGCCACCAGCAAGGTGGTCTTCATGGCCTCGCAGGCCGGCGGCATGGAGATCGAAGAGGTCGCGCATGAGAACCCCGATGCGATCTTCAAGGAAGTGATTGAGCCCACGATCGGTCTCGCCGGCTACCAGGCGCGCCGCCTGGCGTTTAAGCTCGGTCTCGAAGGCCCGCAGATCGCCGAGGCCGTGCGTTTCATGATGGGCATGTACAAGGCCTTCATCGAAACCGACAGCCTGCTGATGGAGATCAATCCGTTCATCACCACGAAGGACGGCAAGCTCGCCGCGCTCGACTGCAAGATCAACTTCGACGATAACGCCATGTTCCGCCACAAGGATCTAAAGGATCTGCGCGATCTCGCGGAAGAAGATCCGCTTGAGGTCGAAGCGTCAAAATTTGCGCTGAACTACATCAAGCTCGACGGCAGCATCGCCTGCATGGTGAACGGCGCGGGTTTGGCGATGGCGACCATGGACATCATCCAGTACGCCGGCGGTTCGGCCGCGAACTTCCTCGATGTCGGCGGCGGGGCCAACCAGGAGCAGATCGAAAACGCCTTTGGCATTCTGCTTTCAGACAAGAATGTGAAGGCGATCTTCATCAACATCTTCGGCGGCATTCTGCGCGTGGATGTTCTCGCCACGGCGGTGGTAGCCGCGGCGAAGAAGCTTAACGTGCAGATCCCGATCATCCTTCGGCTGGAAGGCACCAACGTCGAGGAAGGCCGCAAGATTCTGGCGGAGTCGGGGTTGAAATTCGAGGTGGGCGCGACGATGAAGGAAGCGGCGGATCTGGCCGTGGCTGCGGCGAAGAGTTAGCATCATGGCGCTCCTCCGCACCAAGCCACAAGATGGCGTTTCTTCGCCCAAAATACAAGCCTTGCTGTTCGACGTCTTTGGAACCACCGTCGATTGGCGCGGCGGCATGATAGAGCACGCCCGCAAGCTGGGGCTTAAACGCGACATCACCGCCGACTGGAAGGGATTGGTGGAGGAGTGGCATGCGCACTACAAGCCTGCCATGAAACCCATTCGGGAAGGCAAACGTCCCTGGGTGGATTTCGATCAGATCCACCGTGAAGAGCTGGACAAAATTGTTGGAAACTACGGGGCGAACGCGCTTTCCAGCGAAGATCGTGATGCACTTACGCTGGGCTGGCACTATCTCGAGGCATGGCCCGATGTTGTACCCGCGCTGCATCTGTTAAAGAAACACTACATTCTCGGCCCGCTTTCCAACGGAACCACACGGCAAATGATTGAAATCGCGCGTCGGGCGGCCCTTCCGTGGGATGTTGTGTTCGGAGCAGACATCTTTCGTACCTACAAGCCCGATTCGAAGATGTACCTGGGGGCGGCCGATCTGCTCGGACTGGAACCGCAAAGTATCTTGATGGTTGCCGCCCACAGCGACGATCTGAAAGCCGCTCAGGAACTGGGTCTGCAGACCTGCTTTGTCCCTCGCCCAACCGAAGACCGAGAGCCGGAGGGTGATTTCGATTATGTGTTGGACGACTTTGAACATCTTGCCCGGACGTTGGAGGCTGTGTAGCAAACAGCAGATCCCACGGGGAATGATGGAACGAAAGGCAAACGGCGTACACCGCCCCGCAGCAAATTGCCACCAAGAACTAAGAACCAGCCGCTAGCACCCAACAACTTAAACAGTAGAACGCAGAACTTAGAACTTAGAATCAAAAACGGAGAACGCAAATGGCAGTGCTGGTCGACAAAAATACGCGGCTCATCGTGCAGGGCATTACCGGCCGTGAGGGAACGTTTCACGCCAAGGGCTGCGCCGAGTACGGGACGCAGGTGGTCGGCGGGGTGACCCCGGGCAAGGGCGGCACGACGCACGAGGGCTGGCCTGTCTTCAACACCGTGGAGGAGGCCGTGAAGGCTACCGGCGCGAACGCCACGGTGATCTTTGTGCCGCCGCCGGCCGCGGCCGATGGGATTTTGGAGGCTGCCGATGCCGGCCTGCCATTGATCGTCTGCATCACCGAAGGCATCCCCGTTCTGGATATGGTGAAGACGTGGGATCTGGTGAAGCATACAAAATCCACGCTGATCGGGCCCAACTGTCCGGGCGTGATCTCGCCGGGCAAGGCGAAGATCGGCATCATGCCGGGCCGCATCCACAAGGAGGGTAACGTGGGCATCGTGTCGCGCTCGGGAACCTTGACCTATGAGGCCGTATATCAGCTCACGACGCGCGGCATCGGGCAATCGACGGCCATCGGCATCGGCGGCGATCCCATCGTCGGCACCACGCATATCGACGCGCTCAAGATGTTGAACGAGGACCCCGAAACCGAGGCGATCATCATGATCGGCGAGATCGGCGGGACCAACGAAGAAAAGGCTGCCGAGTACATCAAGGCCAACGTGAAAAAGCCGGTTGTCGGCTTCATCGCCGGGCAGACCGCACCTCCTGGCCGTCGCATGGGCCACGCCGGGGCAATCATCTCCGGCGGCGAAGGCACCGCCGAAAGCAAGATGCAGGCCATGGCGGCGGCGGGAATCCACGTCGTAAAATCACCGGCAGAGATCGGCGCGATGATGGCGCAGGTTTTGGGCCGCTAGATCCGACACGGAGCTGATTCATGCTGAGATGACGTCTCTTGGAGGAACCGCAGCCGATCGCTTTCTTGCACCCTCTCCACCTGCGGCTTGCTCTCTGGCCGCGGCAACCGGGCCCTGGAAAATTTATGCGGCGAGGGTGGATCTGATATACCCATCCATATCCGTCGCGCTCGTGAAGGGATGTCCCATGCAGCATACTCTCCGGATTTTGCGTTTCTCCTTTGCTCTGGCCGCCATCTCGGCCGGCACCTTGCTCGGTGCGTACGCGCAAACCCCGCGCGCGGCCTATGCCATCGATCCGCAACACTCACAGGTGGACTTCGGTATCAAGCACATGGGCATCTCCACGGTGCATGGCCGCTTCGCCATCTCCGAGGGCAGCATCGATCTGGATGAGAAGAACGTTGCCGATTCGTCTGTGAAAGCTACCATCAATGTGCTTTCCGTCGATACCGGCGAGGCCGCGCGCGATACCCATCTCCGCGGCCCGGACTTCTTCGATACGGCGAAGTACCCCACGGCGAACTTTACGAGCACGAGGATTGTCAAGGCAGGGGAGAGCTATGACGTGGTCGGTGATCTGACGTTGCATGGCGTGACCAAGCCTGTGACGCTGCATATGGAGGCTCCCAGCAAGGAGCAGATCGGCATGGACAAGATGCCGCATCGTGGTTTCACGGCCAGCACGACCATCCATCGCGAGGATTTTGGTCTCTCCTGGAACGGTACGCTGAAATCAGGCGACAAGATGCTGGGGGACGACGTAAAGATGGACTTCGACATCGAAGCGGCGCGGAAGTGAATCCTGACTGAGTCAGAACCGCCGTAGGTTTTGGCCCTGGGCTGATTGCTGAACGAGAGAAAAAGCATACGCAGAGAGAGCGCCGAGGTGTGCGCAAGGGCACGCGAAGGCCTTTTCGACACACAGGCACTCCTTTCGGCGCTTGCTCGTGTGCGTGGCTTTAGCGCGGCTGGTTGCGGTAGAACGCGTAGGCAATGGCGAACAGCATAGCCAGCATCAGTGCGAGTTCCGCGTGTTGTATCTGATGATGGGCGATGTTGACCACGAGATCCACCGACCACGCGAGACAGCCGGCGAGCCAGATCCACGCAAACCTTCGCATACTGCTTAGACGTCGGCTGCTCGCTTTGCGTCCATGCACCGGACCAGCCCCCGGTTACGCGATGCAACGGCGTCTCCGCAGCGGGCCGTAGACCGCGGGTAACACAAGAGCTGGTCCGCTCGATGAGCTTTTACCTTCCATTCCCCGCTGAGCGGTGCAGAGCCGACGCCAGTTACACTGGAGAAGAGGGCTACCGTGCACACATCGCGTGCGCCCCAAGGTTCTGAACCACGCTCGACTGTATCTTCAACATCTTCAATATCTTTAACGAACATCACCTCTGGAGTCTTATGTCACAACGCACCTTCAGCATCATCAAGCCTGACGCCGTTCGCAAGGGCCTTACCGGAGCCATCATCGCGCAGATGGAGAAGGCCGGCTTCAAAATCGTCGCGATTAAAAAGCTGTCCATCTCGGAGGAGCAGGCCAAGGGCTTCTATCATGTGCACGCGGCGCGGCCGTTCTTTTCTTCGCTGACGGAGTTCATGTCCTCCGGCCCGATCTTTCCCCTGGTTCTGGAGAAGGAAAACGCCATTGCCGATCTGCGCAAACTGATGGGCGCCACCAACCCGGCCAACGCCGAAGAGGGTACACTGCGCAAGCTGTTTGCAAGTTCGATCGAAGAGAACGCGGTGCACGGCTCCGATGCCGAGGACACGGCTGCCTTCGAAATCGGCTATTTTTTTGCCGGGTATGAGCTGAAATAATCGTCCATTTCTGCCAGAGGGCGAGGTGTTCGCAGCGGCGCCACCCTGCCGTTTCCACTGGATGGATGACTGCAGCTGTATTGCCCTGAACATCTGTCGTTCGCAGCCGTAAGTGTTTGCCATCGCGCAGGCGTAAACAGCTGCCATCGCGCAGGCGTAAACACTTGTCATCCCGCAGCGTAGCGGAGGGATCTGCTTTTTCTCTTTCGGCAGACGTTCCGGAGAAGAAGCAGATCCCTTCACTGCGTTACGGGATAACAAGGTAAGACGTAACGATGACGATGCAAAAGGCGTGATGACACCGATACGCTCAGCAATCAAAAGATTAATGATCAGCAATCAGCCGTTAAGCGTGGCTAAGCGACCCAAGATCTGATCCGCGACTGCTTCCGGCGTGGGTGCCGACGCGTCGGCCTGCCAGTGCGCCACCGCGCGGTAGAACTCCAGGCGTTCGCCGTAGCGTCGGGCGGTTGCCTCGGCGTCGGCGAGCAGGGGCCGAGCGGTCGAGGCGGCGTCCAGGGCCTGCAGGCGGCAGCGCTCATACAGCGCTGAAAAGGGCGCATGGAGGTGCACCACGACGGTTGCTTCGGCGCTCCGCAACAGCTCGCGGACGGCGGGTGTGCCCGGCGCGCCGCCCCCCAGCGCAATGACCTTGTGAGGGGCGACCAGCAATCGGCGGAGGTCCTGGACCTCCGCTGCACGAAAGACGGCCTCTCCGTGGAGGGCAAAGATGCGCGGCACGGCGAGGCCGAGCCGGTCCTCGACACAGGTATCGAGATCGGTAAAGCCCCATCCCAACCGCTTCGCGAGGATGCGTCCCACCGTGCTCTTGCCCGAGCCCATGAAGCCGGCCAGCACCACGCGCTGCAAGGCACTGGGGCCTGACCGGCTTCGCTCAGGCTTCCGCAGTCTCGCCTCCTGAGCCGAAGCAATCGCCATCAGACGACCGGCCTAAGGCGTCCTCAGGCATCACCCGCGCAGGCACCATGACAGGGACGACCTTGCCAGCCAAAACCTCAGCCGGCGAGGTCGCTGATACCGCCATCGTCTGCGCTTTCTTCCTGCAGCTTGCTTGCGATGTTGGACCAGACCGCGTCACTGGGCTCATGCGAGGGCTCGAAGAGACTCTTGGCCGTTGCCGCGATGATTTCAAGATCGCGTACGAGTGCGGCGCAGTCCGGATTCGCGGCTAAAAAGCGTGCCAGCCGAGGGTCCTCGCTGATTTTGCCGCCGGCAAGAAAGAGATCCGGCAGAAATTGCTCGAAGTCTGCCGGGGTCATGCCGTCAAAGTTGATGTCGGACAGATCGTTCATTGCACCAGCTCCCGTGTGATGGCCAGCGCGGGTGGCAGTTGCTCCGGGTGGCGCAGCAGCTCGCGCAACCGCAGCCGTGCCTTGTGTAGCTGGCTTTTGCTGTTGCCGGTGGAGCACTCGAGCATGGTGGCGATCTCATTGTGCTCGAAGCCTTCGACATCGTGGAGGACAAAAACCATCCGGTAACCCGGCGGCAGCGAGGCCACGGCACGCTCCAGGGTCACGCGGTCAACCGAACCTGAGAGCTGGGGATCGCGCGAGCCGAAGTCGCGCTTGGGCGCGTCCTCCTCGGAGGGGTTGATGGTCTCTTCCAGGGAGACGAGCTGTAGCCCCTTCTTGCGCAGGTGCATCAGCACCAGGTTCACGGTCAAACGGTGCAGCCAGGTTGAAAAGGCGCTCTCGCCCCGAAAACTGCCGAGCTTGCGGAACAGATGGAGAAAGGCCTCCTGCGTCATGTCTTCGGCTTCAGATACGTTGCCCAGCATGCGGAGGCAAAGGGTGTAGACGCGCCGCTTGTGCAGCGCATACAGCTTGGAGAAGGCGTCTGGGTCGCCCAGCTTGGCCCGCTCGATCGCCTCGGCTTCGCCGGCGATGGGCGGGTTGCGCTTGAACAAGCCCGGAGTCGTTTTAGTCTGCATTCGATGTTGGCCTTGACCTTCCATGGCGCGCGCCGGGACCGTCCTTTTCGCGTTTCCGCCGACGCTGCCGCCTCATACCAGCCTACCGCACTCGGAGAGGTATCGGAGGGGTATAGGACATGCGGTTCGCGTGAGGGCCGAGATGGCACTGGCGTGTCTCCTGTGTGCGGCGAAGCGCAGGCGCGGTCAGCTCCCTATGAAGCGCGCGTAAAGCGACCGCGCCAGCCCTGTATCCGTGGTGCCCTGGATCAGAGCCCGGCCGTCCGGAAATACGGTCAGCGTATGGGGTCCGTAGGTGAAGCGCAGCAGCAGGCCGTTGGCCCGCACCTGTCCCAAAGGGCGGAGTCGCCGGGCCAACTGCTCCAGGTCCAGCGGACGGCTGTGTTCGTGAATCTGGACGGAGTTGCGGCCGCACAGTGTGATATGCGGCCGTGCTTCGCCCCACAGCGCAGGAAACAGCCGTTCGCCGCAGACGGTGCAGCCGTGCCGGGGTGTGCCGGCCTGGATCTCGGACCGCTCCCCGCTCCAAAGATCGTAGGAGACCAGGGTGCGGCGCATGGCCTGGGGCTGGCCGCTTAGAAATTTGAGCGCCTCCGTGACGGCCAGCGAAGCTGCTAAATTCACCGCCGTCCCGAGAATGCCTGCCGTCTCGCAAGTCTCCACCTCGCCCTGCGGCGGGGCGGGGAACAGGCAGGCGAGGCACGCGGTGGGCGCGGTGTGCTCCGCCCATGGTGTGGCCGCGGCGGCAACTGGGCGCGGCAGGATGTTCATGGTGGCCGCGTATGCCCCCACCGCGGCCGTATAAATCCAGGGCAGGCCCGCCTGCACGCACAAATCGTTCAGCAAATAGCGGGTCTCGAAGTTATCGGTACAGTCCAGGACCAGTTGCGCCCCATCGAGCAGGGTGGCCGCATTGCCGGGCACCAGATCGGCGACATGCGCGTCCACGGCGACGTCGCCGTTCACGGCGCGGAGATGGCTGCGCGCGGCCTCCGCCTTGGGCAGCGATTGCCGGGCGTCCTCCTCGTCGAAGAGGACCTGCCGCTGCAGGTTGGAGGGCTCGACGAAGTCCCGGTCGATCAACGTCAGGCGGCCCACCCCGGCGCGCGCCAGCAGCCCCGCCGCCGCGGCTCCGGTGGCGCCCACGCCTACCACCGCGGCGTGCGCTCCGCGCAGGGCTTCCTGGCCGGCGGTGCCGATACCGGCAAACAGGACCTGCCGGGAATAACGCTCGTTGGCGTCAATCGGAGCGCGGCTGGAGGCCTTGACAAGGTCAGAGACCGACTGCGGACCGGCTGCCGAGGAATGTCTGGTGGCCGAGAGCCGCTCGTTTCCGGCCGGCCGCTCCGTCTGTTCGCGGTCCGATCCTCGGCTAGATGTCCCGTCCGGCACGAACCCATCCGGTGCGCCCCCCTTCGACGTATCAGAAGAGAGGATTTCCAGCACGCCGCGGGCATTTTCAGGCACCATAGACGGAAGTATAGGAGAGCGTCGCGGGTCGCGTTCCAAGCAGTTTTCCCAAAACGGGAATACCTTGGTGAAGTCCGACTCAAGACGGCCAACCCGGAGGGCAGACCGGGCGTCCTCTTCTGTACTATCCTGTGCGTCTCGGACCGACTTGGGCCATTGGCCGACCGTGTCCATATTTCAGAGGACCAGTGCGGCGACCCGGTTCAGCGGACCGGCTCAGCGAAACGCGACTCGGTCCACAGCGGTGGAAGGACAGGCAGTGGCGGTGGTGGTGGAAAAGATTCGCGTGAGACGCTGGGTAACTCAGGGGGTATGGCAGCGACAGCACGCACGAGCCGAGGGCGCGGATTTCTCGACATCCCGAGCCGTAGCCCGGCTGTTGCTGAGCCGAATATTGTTGAACCGAAT
>CAXTBJ010000032.1:0-22093 GCA_964242585.1 uncultured Bryocella sp. | reverse complement strand
CTGAAATTGCTGGGCCTCATGGGCATTCTGGGCCTTATGGTCCCGTTCGGGCTGCCCGCACAGAGTCCCGGCGTCCTGAACGGCCAGTCCGCCAGCCAGCCTGCGGCTCAGACGCCCTCCGTCAACCCGACCGCTCCGCAGGCCATCCCCCAGGCCAGCAAGGAGGCGAACCCTGCCACGCCGACCGTGCGCCAGGCGCCGCCGGTGGTAACCAATCCACTCTCGGCGTTGACGACATCGATATGGAACCAGGCGGGGGTGAAGGTTTCGGCTATCCGCTTTGACGGGGTCAGTTTCGGTGAGAACGATCCGTTGTTGAAGCAGTTAACGCAGGGGGTGCAGCAGGCGCTTGATCCCGAAAAGGTGCGTGCGGACCTGCATCGTCTCTTTGCCAGCGGACGGTATCGCAACATCAGCGTGAGCGGCGTGCGTACGGACGCGGGTTTGCAGTTGATCTACGCCGGGGTGCCCCGCTTCTATATCGGCCGCGTCGATATTTTGGGCGTGAGCTCCGAGCGTTTATCCTCGCTGTTCGAGTTCGCCACAAAGCTCGACCCGGGTACGCCCTACACCGAGACCGAGGTGCCCACGGCGCTCGACGGCGTGCGGGAGTCGCTCTCAGAAAACGGCTACTATGAGCCGACCATCGACGTGTCTACCGTGACGGATGGGGCCAGCAACCAGGTCAACTTCGCCTTTTTGATCAAAATCGGCCCCCAGGCCAAGGTGGGCAAGGTGCGCATCGGCGGTAACGATCCGGGAATCGACGTGGTGAAGTTCCGGGAGCAGGGCAAACTCAACTGCTCGCGTCTGGTGTTGCTGTTTGAAAAGAACTGCCAGCTGAAGGTTACGCGCGAGACGGGAAGTTCGGCTCTGGCCGGGGTGGGTTCCTACTACAAGAAGGAAAATCGTCTGGAAGGCACCATCAGTCTGCAGGAGCAGACCTACCAGCAACCCACCCGTGAACTGAACTACCAATTCCAAGCCGAGCAGGGGCCCGTGGTGAACGTGGTCATTAACGGCATCAAGGTCTCGAACGCACGCAAAAGACTCCTCGTTCCGGTGTATGAGGAGGGAGCCGTGGACAACGATCTGCTGAACGAGGGCGCCTTCAATATCCGCGATTTCGAGCAGCAGCAGGGCTACTTCAACGTCCAGGATTCAGTGAAGCTGCTGGGTGCGGGCACAAATAACGTCACGGTGCAGTACGACGTGGTGCCGGGTGAGCGTCACCGGGTGATGGCCGTCAGCATTACGGGCAATCGTTATTTTTCCACCGACACGCTGGAGGAGCGGCTCCGCGTCAAGAAGGCCAGCCTGTATGTGAAAAACGGCAGCTACAGCACGCAGCTGGTCAACGCCGATGTGTCGTCGATCCAATCGCTCTATCGGGCCAGCGGATTTTTGGACGCCAAGGTCGCGTCGTCGGTGAAGGATACCGAAATTACCAAAAAGGGAAAGAATTACGCTGAGATTCTGGTGACGTATCTCGTCACCGAGGGTCCGCAGCAAAAGTTCGGCAGTGTGGATCTGGCCGGGGTGGACGCATCACGTCAAAAAACCGTTCAGGACCTGATGAGTTCTGAGCAGGGCCAGCCGTTCTCGCTGATCACGCTGGCAAACGATCGCGACGCCATCCTGAGCTTCTATTTGACGAAGGGTTTCGACCATGCGCAGGTGGAGGTCAATCAAAAGGTCGAGGCGGAGGACAAGAACCGCACCGATGTGACCTTGAATGTGCTGGAAGGGCAGCAGGTCTCCATCGACCACGTGCTGCTTTCCGGGCTGAACCGTACGCGCAAGTCGCTTGTGCAGGGTGAGGTGGAGGTGCACGCGGGCGATCCGCTGAATCAGGCCGCCCTGCTGCAAACGCAACGCAACCTGTACAACCTGGCCTTGTTCAACGAGGTCAACACCGCCGTCCAAAACCCGACGGGGGATGCGCCCGAAAAAGACGTACTGGTCCAGATTACCGAGGCCAAGCGCTGGGACGTGACCTACGGCTTCGGCTTCGAGGCGCAGCTCAATCAGCCGGGTGTCATACCCGGGCAGACCCGCGGCACCACGGCGGCGCAGAACGGCCAGGCCGGGGCCAGCCCGCGCGTGTCGCTCGATGTGTCGCGCATCAACTTCCGCGGCACGCAGCAATCGCTCACCTTGCATACGGCGTACGGCCTGCTGGAGCAGATTGCTTCCTTGAGCTTCAACAACCCGAATCTGCTGGGTAACCGTTCGCTGACGGCAACCATCTCCGGCGGCTATTCCAACGTGCAGAACATCACCACCTTCCAGGCGCAGACCCTGCAGGCGGACTTCCGCGTGACGCAAAGGGTGAAGCGCGCGGATACCTTCATCTACGACTTCCAGTACCGCCGCATCAGCGTGAACGCCAATAGCCTGGAGATCTCGCCCAACCTGATTCCCCAACTGTCGCAGCCCGTCACCGTGGGCGGCCCGGGCATTACGTACTTCCATGACACACGCGATCCCAGTCCGTTGAACGCCAGCCGCGGCCAGTTCTTTTCCTTGCAGGAGTTCATCGCGGACGCGGCCTTCGGTTCGCAGACCAACTTCAATCGCCTGGATATGACGCAGTCCACCTATTACACCTGGGGCCGGCGGCATAAATACACCTTCGCCCGCAACCTGCGCGTGGGCTTTGAGAACGCCTTCGGTTCAGCCAGCAACGGCACGACCGGCGCCCTGGGCATCACCAACTGTCTGGGTACGCTGGCCACCACAAATGCCACCTGCAACCCGATTCCCTTGCCGGAGCGCCTGTATGCCGGCGGCGCCACCTCGCATCGGGGATTCGGCATCAACGACGCCGGTCCGCGCGATCTGACCACGGGCTACCCGGTCGGCGGCTCGGGCGTGGTGGTGAACTCCTTCGAGCTGCGCCTGCCGCCCACCACGCTGCCCATCGTCGGGGACAGCGTATCGTTTGTGATCTTCCACGATATGGGCAACGTGTTCCGCTACCCCTCCGACATGTTCACCAGCATCAAGAACTTCCATCAGCCGAATGAGGCGACCTGCCGCAACGTGACGCTGCCCCCGGGGGTAACGCAGGCAAACGCCACGGGCACGTGCAACTTCAACTACTACTCCCATGCCATCGGTCTGGGCGCGCGCTACAACACGCCGGTGGGCCCGATCCGTTTGGATTTGGCGTACAACCTGAACCCGCCGGTCTACCCCGTCTTTGACGACTACACGGTCAATCCGCCGTATGTCGGCCAGTCGAGTCACTTTCAGTTTTTCTTCAGCATCGGACAGGCATTTTAGAACCATGGTGCAGGCCTTCCAATTCGTTCTTCGCCGTCTTCGGTCTCGTCGTTTCGCGGCCGCCGTTCTGGTGTGTGTGCTGGAGGCTGTGAGGGCCCGGGCACAGACCCCGGAGCAGCAGCAGTCCACGCCCAACACCGTGACCGTGCCCAAAGCCGTCGCTTCCATGATGCCCAGCGAACCCGGCAATGAGCTGGATCGCGTTGTTGCTTTTGTGAATGGAGAGGTCGTTCTGGATTCGGATGTGAATGAGGAACAGCGCTTCGAGGCCATTCAGCCGTACCGCAACAACGCCGGCGAGCCTACGCGCGACCAGGAGATCGAACGCCTGATCAATCGCGATCTGATCCTGCAACAGGCCAAGATGCAGACCGAGATCAACGTAATGGATGCGGAGGTGGATGGGCAGATCGGTGGTTTGCGCAAGACGCTGGCCGCGTGCAAGCAGTTCGGCTGCGAGACCGACGCCGGCTGGAGCCGCTTTCTCGCCTCGCACGGCTTCCGTGTCGCCGAGTTCAAAGACCGCTGGCGGCAACGTATGGAGGTGCTGGCATTTATCGATGCCCGCTTCGGCGTCGGCACCACCGTTTCCGGGGCGCAGGTGCGCGAGTTTTACCAGAGCACGATGCTGCCGCAGTACGCCAAGGCGCACGTGAAGCCCGCGCCGCTGAACGCGGTGGAGGGCCGCATCCGCGATGTTCTGCAGCAAGAGCAGGTCTCCAACCTGCTGCGCGATTGGCTTCAGAGCCTGCGCGCGCAGGGCAGCATCACGGTCCTGCATCCGGGGGAGGAGGCGCCATGAACGAAGGTTCCAGGCAAGACGCCTCCCGAACTCCTGACCCTGGCGGACCCCCGCGCGCCGCGGCTCCCGTGCCCCGCAACCGGCGTCGCGCCTGGCAGTTTCTGGGCTGGGCCGCTCTTTCGCTGGTGCTGCTGCTTGTCCTGCTGACGGCCGGGCTTTCCTGGTATGTCAAGACGGCGGATTTTCAGCGCCGCGTCGGCGGCCAGGTACGGAGCGTGCTGGAGGACTCCACCGGGGGCAAGGCGGATATCGGTCGCATCTCGCTCGATCTTTGGCACCTCGCCATCGAGGTGGACGGCCTGGTGATTCATGGCATGGAGGGACCGGGTGAGGCGCCCTACCTCTCCGCGCAGCGTATCCTCGTGCGCCTGAAGATCAATACCGTGATCTCGCGTACGGTGGGCAAGGGAGCACAGTCGCGCGTCGGGCTGAACTACCTCGAGGCCGATCAGCCTCACGTACACCTCATCGTCGATAAGGATGGCAAGACCAATCAACCGGTGCCGAAGCACCCTTCAACCAGTACGGAGCCGCTGCAAGACTCGTTACTCGATCTCCAGGCCGGGCAGGTTTTGTTGAAGGACGGCCTTGTTCTGATCAATGACCGTGCCATTCCGTTCGACGCGGCCGCGAAGGATCTGAACGCGCAGGTCAACTACCTGCCCCGTACCGACCGGTACGGCATCGGGATCGACCTCGCCGATCTAGAGACGCACATGGTCAAGGAGCCGCTCGTGCAGTCGCGGCTGCATCTGGATCTGCAACTCGGCCGCGATGTGGCGGCGCTTGAGGACTTTGATTTCTTCTCCGGAGACAACACCCACCTGGGGGCCAAGGCGCTGATCGAACACTTCGCCCAGCCGAACTGGCAGGCGGTGGTGAATGGGGGCATTGACCTCAAGCAGCTCGGCTATCTGGCCGGCATCGACGGCTTTACCTCGGGGGTTGTGGCCCTGGACATACAGGGGCACAACTGCGAGGTGACGCCCGAGACCGCGCAGCAGAATCCGGAGTTCTGGAAGGGGCGCGGGAAGGTAACCAAGCCTTTGAATGAGCCCGTGCTGGAGCCCACCGCCAACTGCCAGTCGGGCTACCTGCTGGTCGGCAACGTGAAGGCGCAGGACGCGGGTTTCGTGACGCCCGACGTGCATCTGCATGATGTAAACGCCGCCGCGCAACTGCACGTGACCCCAACGGAGCTGCTGTTCAGCACGTTGACGGGCTACCTGCCCGGCGGGGGCAGCCTCGCCGGTGAGCTGAAGATTGAAAACTGGCTGGGCGAGGTGCCGGCAAGCGCGCCCGCAAACTCACCGACCACGGTAGCCGCCGCGAAGACGGCCAATAACGCCGCCACGGGCGTGAACGCCGCGCCGCCGGTCGACAGTGTGACGGTGACGCCGGTGGCACGGGCGCATGCCTTTGCCAAGGTCACGTTGAAGGACATCACGCTGCGCACGGTTCTGGAGATTACCGCGCCCAACAAGGTCGGCGATCTGGGGCTGGATACCGAGGTCAGCGGTCCGCTCACCGCCGAGTGGGGCGGCCCGGCGACCAGCATCGCCGACTCCGTGCAGGTGGGCGCGGACCTGACGCTGCGGCCACAGGGCGAGCGCCGCCGCGGCGTGTCCAACGTGCCCGTGAGCGGCCGCGTGCAGGCGCATTACGATGGCAAAACGCAGGTCGTCAACCTGCAGCAGATCCACTTGCAGACCCCGGGTACCACGCTGGCCGCTAACGGCGTTTTGGGTGTAAACAATGGCGATCCGCTGACCAATCTGTCCCTGGATTTACAGGCACGCGATCTCAGTGAGTTCGATCAGACGCTCCGGCTTCTGGGCGTTTCGGCCAACGGGAAGAAGGGCGCGGCCGCCCTGCCCGTGGTGTTGCACGGCTCGCTCGCCTTCAACGGTACGGCCAAGGGAGCGGTTCGGAACATCGACGTGAAGGGCCATCTCACGGCCGACAACATCGAGGTCAAGCTCAACACGACGGATGTGCTGCTCGATTCCGCCATCGCGGATGCGGAGTACCGGCCGGAGGCGGGCGTGGAGGTTGCCAGTTCCACCCTAACCCGCGGCACGGCGGTGCTGAACCTGATCGGCAGCGCACGGCCTCATCGCGTGGTCTCGCGGCATGGCGTTGTCTCCTATAACTATGACAATGACGCGGCGATCAGTGCCACGGTCAAGCTAGCCAATGCCCAGATGACCGATCTGCTCCAGATCGCCGGTCAGCAAAACAACATCAAGTTGACCGGTACGGCCAACGTGAATGCGCATGTCGCCGGTACGCTGGGCAATCTGAACGGCGCGGGTAATGTCACGCTGGCCAACGGCGTGGCCTATGGTGAGCCATATCAGTTGGTCTCTATCGACGCGGATGTGCAGGGCCAGCAGATCAACGCAACGCGTCTCCAGGTCAACGCGCAGGACGGGCAGATTACCGGCGCGGGCGGCTTCAATCTAAAAACCGAGCAGGCCGAGGTCACGCGCCTTGCCGTGCAGTCGAACGGCATGCAGATCACCGGTGCGGGCAGCTACAACCTGAACACCAAGCGCGTTACGGCCCACCTGGCCGGGCAGAATATCCGCCTCTCGAAGATCGCCTACGTGGTAAAAAACTACCCCGGCTACGATGCGCTTGTGAGCTTGAATCTGAGTGCCGACGGCACGGTCGAGCAGCCAAACCTCCAGGCGCAATTCAGCCTTGCCGATCTGACGGTGCAGGACAAGGTGCTGGGACAGCTCAGCGCCACCGCGCACACCACCGGTTCCACCGTGTTCTACAACGTGCGGTCCGCGTTGGTGGGGGCGCAGATTGCGGCGGATGGGCAGACCTCGCTCACCGGCCAATACCAGACCAGCGCCAAGCTGACGCTGGCGGGCGTGGATGTGGCCAAAGCCGTGGCGCTGTTCTCCCCAGGTTCCACGGACGCCACCTCCGACATCGCCGCGACCGTGGCCGTGAATGGACCCGCGGCCAGCCCAACGTTGTTGACCGCCACGGCCGAGTTCTCCGCCTTCAGCGTCACCACGCAGGGCGTGACCCTGAAGCAGGCCGAGCCGATCCGGATTGGGCTGCGCAACGGCGTCGCCCAGGTCGAGAGCCTGCGCATTGAAGGCCCCGATACGACGCTGACGGCCAACGGCACCGCCGTGGTCTTCGGTGACACCAACCCGCTTGGCGGCGAACTGGATCTGCACGCGAACGGCGGCGTAAATCTCGCCATCGTGCACACCTTTGCGCCGCAGTTGATCACCTCCGGCAAGGTGTCATTCGATGTGGGGGCCGCGGGGCGTCTGAAGCAGCCGGAGCTGGTTGGCCGCGTGCGTCTGGACAATGCCAACCTCGCCATCGACGGCATTCCCAATGGCCTCAGCAATCTGACCGGCACCTTGGTCTTCAATGAAAACCGGCTGCAGGTGCAGAATATCTCCGGCACCTCGGGCGGCGGGAAGATCACGCTCTCCGGGTACATCGGGTATCAAAAGGGCCTGTTCTCGGATCTGACGGCCACGGTCGACAACGTGCGCATTCGCTATGCCGGCCTCAGCACTACGACCAACGCCAGCATTCGCCTCCAGGGCGGCCAACAGGCGCTGTTTCTCTCCGGCAACGTGCAGATCACGCGCTTCGGCATTGGACCGGATGTAGATTTTGCGCAGTTCGCCGGTACGGGCGGCATCTCCATACCGCCGGACCCGACCTCCATCCTGAACAAAATTCGTCTCGACGTCCACGTCAGCAGCGCACCGCAGCTTGACTTCCAGAACAGCTACGCCAAGATCGCGGGTACGGTGGATCTAAATGTGCGCGGTACCGCGGCTGTGCCGAGCATTCTGGGAACCATTCGCATCACGGACGGCAGCGCGACCTTTGCCGGGACCAATTATGAGCTGGAACGCGGCGTCATCTATTTTTCCAACCCGGTGCGCATCGATCCGACCATCGATCTCGATGTAACCACCCACATCGAAAACTACGACATCACCGTCGGGGTCCATGGCGATACCACGAACCTGAGACCCACCTACCGCTCCTCGCCGCCCTTGACCGAGGCGGATATCTTCAACCTACTCGCGCTAGGTAAAACGCAGGAGGAGTCGCAGATCTCAAACCAGCAGGCGACGGAGGCCGGCACGGACCCCACCACCAGCGCGATCCTGAGCGGAGCCCTGAACGCCACCGTCTCCAGCCGCGTCAGCAAGCTGTTCGGCGCGGGTTCGGTAAAGATCGATCCTGCCTTTGTCGGTACGCTTGGCAATTCCACCGCCCGGATCACGGTGCAGGAACCGCTGACCAAGCAACTGACGCTGGTCTTCGCCACGAACGTGAATGAGTCCGCTCAGCAGCTCATTCAGGTGCAGTATCAGATCTCGGAGAACACGTCGCTTGTGGCGACACGTGACGAGTCGGGCGTATTTTCCATCGTGTATAAGCTGCGGAAGCGCTATCGGTAAAAACCTGGCCCGCATCGCGCGGGCAGCTAGGGACGTCTAAAGTACGGCGGCTGACCGTAGGCTTGGCGCCGCGAGGAAACCATGGAACGAGTGCTGCGCAGTACGCGGGTCACGCTGGAGATGATCAAGTGGGAGCACTCCATCTTCGCGCTCCCCTTTGCGCTGACCGCCGCCGTGCTGGCCGCGGACGGCTGGCCGCGGCTGCGCGTGCTGCTATGGATTCTGGTGTGCATGGTGAGCGCCCGCGCCGCGGCGATGGCCTTTAACCGGCTGGCCGATGCGGATCTGGATGCCGCCAATCCGCGCACGGCCAACCGCGCGCTGCCTGCCGGTCAACTTACCCGTGGCTTTGTGGCCAGCTTTGTCGTGATTGCGGCCGGCGTATTCCTTCTGGGCACGGCGATGCTCAACCGGCTCACCTTGCTGCTTTCTCCCATCGTGCTGGCCGTGGTCTTGCTATACAGCTACATGAAGCGGATCACGCGGTGGTCGCATCTGGTGCTGGGGCTCGCGCTGGGCATCGCCCCAGCGGCGGCGTGGATTGCCGTGCGCGGCACCCTGGACCCCCGCATCATCCTGCTGACCGCAATCGTTTTGCTCTGGGTAGGCGGCTTCGATGTGCTCTACGCCTGCCAGGACTTCGAGCATGACCGCTCCGCGGGTTTGAACAGCGTTCCGCAGGCCTTTGGGCTCGACGGCGCCTTCTGGATTGCCCGCGCCATGCACCTGGGCACGGCGGTTTTGCTAGCTGTTTTCGCCCATGTGTTCGGTCTGGGGCCGGTTGCCTGGGTCGGCCTGGCGCTTGTCGTTCTCCTGCTGGCCTATGAGCACGCCATCATAAGTCCGGGTGACCTGCGGCGCATGAACGCAGCCTTTTTTACACTGAACGGCGTAATTTCTGTGGTGTTTTTCCTGTTTGTGGCAGCCGATGTCTTTCACCGACGCTAACCACATCTGCCGATGCCGTGGCGTCCAAGGTCTCAGAGGGTGCCTCTTTTGAGGCAAGTGGCACAGTAGCCCTCTTTCGCGACACACCTTCAGGAGAACGGCTGCAACGTTTCGAAACGAGGAAGGGCTCGCTATAAACGAGCCCTTCAGGGTTGCCCGAACAGCTAGCGGTCACTTTTTGAAGTCATCCGCCGCGTTCTGGATGTGCTGCTTGGCATTTGCGGCTGCGGAGGTGACCGAGTCGCGCAGGGAATGCGTTTCGCCCTGTGTAGTCGTCTCGTTGTGGGTTTGCGTATCGTGCGCGGCCTCCTTGACGGAGCCCCACGCCTGCTCGCCATGGCCCTTCACCTCCTGGGCCGCTCCGCTGTTTGCTGTCGATTGGTCGCCCGTGACGTCCCCAAACGCCTGTTTTGCCTTGCCGGCAAGTTCATCAAACTTGCCTTTGATAGTGCTGTCGCTTGTGCTCATCGTCCACCTCAAGAGTCTGTGTTTCTGATTCGTTCATTTACGGTTTTGACCGTGAGCGTCGCTTCGGAAGAGCAAACGCCGCGAGCGATCAAGCCCAATACCGGCAGGATACTTCCCACCGCCAAGGTTACCCAATACGCCAAGGACACCTGATACGCCAAAGGTCACGTGCAAAAGATCACCTGACACTTAGACGCGCCGCCCGCCCAGCAGGCTGAAGACGAGGACAATGAGGGCAAGAACCAGGAGCAGGTGAATCCACCAGGCAACAAGGTGAAAGCCGATGAAGCCCACGGCCCAGAGGATGACAAGAATGATGGTGATCGTCCAAAGCATATCGTTTCTCCTGATGACGCGCGTACCGGTGCAGGCAGCGGGCCGAAACCCTAGTAGCAGCGGCTTTGTTAAGGTAGGTTGCTGAGCGTTTCGATGAGGTTGTCCTTTCCGGGACCAATATTCGCGATGCGGGTTGCTCGCGCTTTTCGCTGTATCGGAGATGCCTTTCATGACCCTACAATCTGTCGCCATTCAGGGGGAGCGGGGCTCAAACAGCCATCTCGCCGCGCTGCAGCTGCTGCGGGCAGAGACGGAGATTGTGGCCTGCGGTCTGTCGGCGGAGGTGGTGCAGGCCGTGCTCTCCGGCCGCGCGGACGCGGCGGTGTTGCCGATCGAAAATAGCCTGCATGGCTCTGTCGCGGAGCACTACGATTTGTTTCTAGGCAATCCACTCCGCATCGATGCCGAACTGCTGCTGCGGGTGGAACACCACGTCATCGCCGCGCCTGGCGTGCGGCTGGGGGAGATCGTCCATCTGCTCTCCCATCCAGTCGCCTTATCGCAATGCCGCCGTTTTCTGGCCGAGTTTGCTCAAGCGCAGGCGATGCCGTTTTACGATACCGCGGGCAGCGTTCGCCACGTGATTGGAGCGGGTTTGCACGATACCGCGGGGATTGCGCCGCGGCTGGCGGCTGAGATCTATGGCGGCGAGGTGCTCTTGGCCAACGTGGAGGACCATGCGGAAAATTTCACGCGCTTTCACCTGCTGCGCCGGGCAGAGATCCCCGCTCCTCTCCCGAAATCTGTGGCCAATAAGCTGAGTCTTGCCTTTTCGGTCGAGCACCGGCCGGGCACGCTGGTGGAGGCGCTGCAAGGCCTGGCGGCGATCGGCGTCAATCTTACCAAGATCGAATCGAGGCCGGTTCCCGGGCGTCCGTGGGAATATATCTTCTTCATCGACCTGCGCTTTGAGGGGGAAGCGATGGCTGCGGCGGCACTCAATTTATTGCATGGCCGTTGCAGTCTGGTGAGGGAACTGGGCCGTTACCGAGCCGCCTAGACCGTGAAAGGTTGATTAACGATGCATGGCCGCGTAAAAGGCGTACCCAATGGCAGAGACGATTGCGATCGTTACCAACATCATCACGAAGATGAACCAGGCGGCACGCCGACGCTGGCCTGCCGTCGGCTGCGTGATGCCGAAGGTGTTGATAAAGGCGTCCGCGAGCGCTTCCAGTAACCGCATGGACCCAGTGTACGGACTTGTGTACGGAACGGCGCAGCACGCGAGCTAGCGTAGACGAGGTAGTGAGGGCTACGTTGCGACGTTCGGCCTCCCGCGGCATCCTATATTCAACGTGAACACGCTTGCCGCCCTTCGCGCGCAGGCATAGACTCAGCTGACAGGCTTCCGTGACGATATATCGCAGGTGTACACGGCAAGCAAGGAGAACTCAAAGATGGCCACTGCCACCGTTCCTACCCCCGAAATCGTCACAGGTTCCGCTCCGGTAAAGTCGAATCCCGTCAATCTGACGGATGCGGCTATTGCCAAGGTGAAGGAGATCATGGCGACCCAGGACCCGCTGCCCGCCGGTCTGCGTATCGGCGTGGTCGGTGGCGGCTGCTCGGGTTTTCAGTATTCCATGAGCTTTGAAAATGCGGCCGGCATGATGGACAAGGTCGTCCGTTTTGAGGATTTGAAGGTCTTTGTCGATGCAACCAGCGCCATGTACCTCAACGGTTGCACGGTGGATTATGTCGAGACCCTTGAAGCCGCCGGCTTCAAATTCGAGAATCCTCAGGTGAAATCGACCTGCGGCTGCGGTTCCAGCTTCAGCGTGTAACACTTTTGCAGCAGACGACAGGATAAGGCCTCGCCCCGGCGAGGCCTTATCCTGTTTAGGAGCACTGATTTCGCTATAAGGTCCTCATTGAAGTTCCAAGATCTTTCCTCAATTGCTAGATCCTCCCTCCGCTCAAAACAGCGATACAGGCGTACCTTCGTCTAAACAGCAGCCATGACCGAGTTTCTTATTCGACTGGCCGACGAGCGCGGCCGCATCCTGGAACAGACCCACGCCGCCGCGACGGCAGATGAGTTGCGCACGCGCTTCACGCAGGCCGGGTACCTGGTCTACTCGGTCAAGCCGCGTTCCACCTTTGCCGGGCCCGGCAAGAAGAAGGTCAAACTCGACGTTTTTCTTGTATTCAATCAGCAGTTTTTAACGCTGATCCGGGCGGGTCTGCCGATTCTCGGGTCGATCGATCTGCTGGCAAAGCGACAAAAAGATATCTCCTTCCGGGGACAGCTGGAAGATGTTGCCGGCCGTGTGCGCACCGGCGAATCGCTTTCAGTCGCCTTTGAGGCGCAGGGCGGGGTGCCGCTGGTTTACACCACCACGCTGCTGGCCGGAGAGCGCTCCGGCAATCTGGAAGAGGTGCTGCAGCGGTTCCTCGACTTTCAGCGCGTCTCGCTGAGCTTTCGCAAGAAGTTGCGCAGCTCGCTGATCTACCCGGTTTTCTTGGTGATCATGATTCTGGCGCTGTTCACCTTTCTGATTACCTTTGTCGTGCCCCGGTTCGCTGAACTGTACAACCAGCTTGGAACGCAGTTGCCGGGTCTTACCCTCGCCCTGCTCGCACTTGGGCAGTATGCGCGACACGATGGCTGGTGGTTCGGAATCCTGGTTGCCGCTGCCGGGTATGGGATCGGCCGCTGGACCAAAACGGAGGCTGGAGCCATTCTGGTCGACCGGGTACGGATCGCAACGCCGTTGATTGGACCGGTTTGGTTGAAGTATCAGGTGGGCCTGTTTTCGCGCACGCTCTCCACGCTGCTGACCGGCGGTCTGCCCCTGGTACCGAGCCTGGAGACGGCGGCCCGCTCCATCGACTCGCGGCAGATCGCCCGTGCGGTCGGGGCCTCGGTGGAAAGCGTCCGCGAGGGCAACGGTCTGGCGAAGTCGCTGGAGATGACCAAGGTCTTCCCGGAGCTTTCGGTGGAGATGGTCGAGGTGGGCGAGTCGACCGGCGCGCTGCCGCAGATGCTGAACTCCGTGGCCGAGTTCTTCGAGGAGGATGTGCAGACCTCGCTGGCGGCCATTATGAGCCTGATTGAGCCGGTGATTCTGATTGTGATGGGGTTGGTGGTCGTCGTTATCCTTATCGCGCTTTACCTACCGATCTTCAGCCTCAACTCTGCCGGGCAATAAAGTGACTATGATAGGGTGGTCACGTGGGAGGGGGAGCGATGAGAACGATGGGTGCCGCAAAGGCAAAGACGCATTTCTTGACGTTGCTGGATGAGGTTCAGACCAAACGGGAGCCGGTGCTGGTCACAAAGAACGGTAAGCCCGTTGCCCAACTGACTCCTTTGGAGGATTCCTCTGAGGAGGATCCGCTGGCAATCTATAAGTTCGGTGGCGGCACGATTGTCGGAGATATTCTTCCGCCGGCCAATGATCCTGATGATTGGGAGTATGACTGAGTGTTGTTGCTCGATACGCATGTGGTGATTTGGCTGGCATTGGAGCCGCACCAGATTTCCAAGCGGGCCACCACAGCGTTGCGTGAGGCTCGCCTGACCGCAGGCGGCCTTGCGATCTCGTCCATGACCCTTTGGGAGATCGCGATGCTTCATGCGAAGCAGCGTATCGATCTGCGCATCCCGCTGGATACGTTTCTGGAGAGGGTCGAGGCGGTTTATCGCGTCTTTACACTTTCCCGGCAGATTGCCCAGAGTGGTGTTAAGTTCAGCGCAGTGTATCCGGCCGATCCGGCTGATCGGCAGATCGGCGGTACGGCGCTGATTCACGGTCTCACGCTGGTTACCGCCGATCGCCGTATTCATGCCTCCCATGAAGTGCCCTGTCTCTGGTAAACCCTCACCCGCTTCCCGAGTCCAATACCCATGGCCGCTACCGCACCGCCCGTTGCCAATCTTTACTCCAGTGAGCCGTTGACCGAGGCCGAGCGCGCGCAGTTGTTGGCGCGGCGCTACCACGCCGAGTTCGTCGATCTGAAAAACTTCAAGATCCAGCACGAGCTGTTCAAGACCGTGCCGGTCGAGATGATGTTCCGTTACAACTTCGTGCCGCTGGAGCAGGCGGGGAACCGGCTGACGATTGCGGTCGCGGACCCCTCCAAGCTGATGATGCTGGATGAGATCTCCGGCCTGCTGGGCACGCGGTTGATCGTGCGTGTGGCGACAATGTCGCAGATCACCGAGCTGTTGAAGAAGTCCGAGCAGTCGCAGCGCGTGCTCGACGAGGCGACCGAGGGGTTGGCCTTCGATGTGCTCGGCGATGAGAGCACCGACGAGAATATCTCGATCGAAAAGCTGGCCGGCGACGACGACATCTCGCCGATCATTCGGCTGGTGGACACCACGGTGTACACGGCGCTGGAGCGGCGCGCGTCGGATATCCATCTGGAGACCTACGACGATTCGCTGCTGGTGAAGTACCGCATTGACGGTGTGCTGCAGCAGGCGATGGCGCCGATCGCGCGGGAACACCACCAGACTATCCTGAGCCGTATCAAGGTGATGAGCGAGCTCGATATCTCCGAGCGCCGCGTGCCGCAGGACGGCCGCTTCCGAGTGCGCTACAAGGGCCGCCTGATCGACTTCCGTGTGAGCATCATGCCGACCGTGCATGGTGAAAATGCCGTGCTCCGCGTGCTCGACAAGGAGTCGATGTCGGAGAAGTTCAAGAAGCTGTCACTCGACGTCGTGGGCTTTGCGGCGGAGGATCTGCGGCGGTTTCGCAAGTACATCAAGGAGCCCTACGGCATGGTGCTGGTGACCGGGCCGACCGGCTCGGGCAAGACGACCACGCTTTACGCCGCGCTTAATGAAATCAAGAGCGAGGAAGACAAGATCATCACGATCGAGGACCCGGTCGAGTACCAGATCCGTGGAATCACGCAGATTCCGGTGAACGAAAAGAAGGGTCTGACCTTCGCGCGCGGTCTGCGATCCATTCTGCGGCATGACCCGGACAAGATCCTGGTCGGCGAGATCCGCGATGCCGAAACGGCGCAGATCGCCATCAATTCAGCGCTGACGGGGCATCTGGTGTTCACGACCGTGCATGCGAACAACGTGGTGGATGTGCTGGGGCGCTTTCTGAACATGGGCGTGGAGCCGTACAACTTCGTTTCGGCGTTGAACTGCATTCTGGCACAGCGGCTGGTGCGGCAGATCTGCGATTTCTGCGCGCAGGAGGTCATTTACACCGACGAGCAGCTGGTGGAGAACGGCCTGGAGCCCGCCGAGTGGCAGGGTTTCCGGTTTCGCGAGGGCACCGGCTGCATCGAGTGCGGCGGCACGGGATTCCGCGGCCGTTCGGCAATCCATGAGCTGCTGGAGCTGGACGATGAGGTGCGCGAGATGCTGCTCGAAAAGCGGCCCGGCTCGGAGATCCGCAAAAAGGCACGCGACAAAGGCATGAACTTCCTGCGCGATTCGGCGCTGGAGCGCGTACGGGCAGGCATCACGACGCTGCGCGAGATCAACAAGGTGACCTTTATCGAGACAGGGCGCTGATGCCCACGGCGCCTACCCCCTCCCCCCGGGGTACCTTATAAAGTATTCAACGGTAAGGATTTATGTCTGCGCGTACAGGGCGCGGGCCGGAGACTGCGCTGAGCCGGAACTCCCCCTGCGCGATCCTGAGTCCGCCCGTCCTGAGTTCACGATCCTGAGTTGAGGATAATCAACCAAACCGATTCGTGTGCAGATCTGCCGAGGGCGAGTCGGCGAATAACCCGAAGGGGGTAGAGGGCCGAGGATTTTTGCGATGACGAGGCCCCCTTTGAGCCGTCCAAGCCCTAGCACTGCCGTGTCCCCGGGCCGCACGGTAGTCTGGTAGCGGTTCCCTCTGAGGGTGCAGCGGAGCCGTACAGTGGATTTCTCCCACCCGGAGGGCAAGCTCGCCGGGAAGTATTCGGGGGAATCGACAGGAAAGGCATAGAGCGGATTAGCCGATGGTTTGGAGAAGAGGCAGAAGCAAGAACAACCGCAGATTCCCTTTCCACCCCATCGAGCAAAGGCGCTCGATGGGAACCCCGGCTTCGGGAATGACAACGAAGGGCGAAAGTCCTCTATCCGCATCAGCTGTTTTGGCCTAGATCGACACGCAAGTTGCCGTAGAAGAACCTCCCATGAATCTGCTGCCCAAAACTCAAGGAAACCGGCCGCGCCTGGCCTGCGAGATCGCTGCCGGGGCCGTGGTGGCGGGGCGTTCGCCGGAGCCGGGTGCGCCCCTGACGGCGGTGGCGCGGGTGGCGCTGGCGGAGGGAGCCGTGGTCCCCAGTCTCAAGCCGGGCAACATCCCCGACCGGGTGGCGACGATCGCGGCGGTGCGCCGCGCACTGGAGGGGGTGGGCGCGCGCCCGAACGCGCGCAACGCCGATCTGACCCTGATCATTCCCGACGGTGCAGTGCGCGTCCTGCTGCTGGACTTCGACGCTCTGCCGAGCAAGCTGACCGATTCGCTGCCCCTGGTGCGCTTTCGTTTGAAAAAGCTGGTGCCGTTCGATACGGACGACGCGATGGTGAGCTTTCAGGTGATGAGCAGCAGCCGGGGCGCGGTGCGGGTGCTGGCGGTGGCCATTCCGCGCGATGTGCTGAGCGATTATGAGACCGCGGCGCGCGAGGCCGGTTTTGAGCCCGGAGCCGTGTTGCCCAGCACGCTGGCGGCGCTGGCCGGTTTGCCGGAGAGCGAGGGCGGGCTGCTGGCCGTGAACGTGTACCCCAGCGCGGTGACCACCGCCATTGTGCGCGGCGGGGTGGTGCTGCTGCATCGCACGGTGGAGCTGACGGAGGGAGCCTCCATGAAAGAGGCCGGGTTCAGTGGCGGCGGCGGAGCTGGCCGTGCTGAGGAACTCTCACCGGCTGGTCTGCCGGCGGCCCTATTTGAACCTTCCGCGGCGATGGAGATCCCCGCCGCCCCGAACGGTGTGCCTGCGGGAGGGCTTTTGCCGCTGGTGGATCGCGAGGAGACCGCGGGGGAGTGGGCGGCGCAGGAGCCATTGCCGGAGTTCGGGCGTAACCCGTACCCGGATGCGATTTCGGCGGAGATGGCCGTGGAGGCCGCCGACAGCTTCACGGCCATGCCGGTGCGGGGCCAAGATGAGGATGAGGATGAGGATGAGGACGAGGGAGCAGCCATCGCACGGTTGCCGGCACGGATGGCTTCCCGGATGCCGGAGGGGGTAGAGCCGAGCGATGTGGCACGGAACAGGGGGACGGTACCGGCCTATGGCGAGGATTCTTCAGGCAAGGGCAACCGCTCGCCGGCGGAGCCGGCTACTTTGAGCAGGCATGAAGCCGGCAGGCATGAGGCCGATGAGGCTCCCGTGCACACGCTGACGCCGGAGGCTCAGGCCGAGGAGATCGCCCAGGCGGTTTCCGTAGCCGTGGCGTACTTTGAGGATCTGTTGAGCGCCCCGCCGGAGGTGCTGCTGAGCGCGGGGCCGCTGGGGGCGGATCGGCTGGGCCGTACGCTGGAGGAGCAGGGGCTGGCGCAGGAGTTCGGGCTGCATTTGCGGGAGCTGGTGGAGCCGGGCGCCCTGGCCCAAGAGGCGACGACCGCCGCCGTGCCGCGGGGCCTGCTGGCGGGCGTCGTAGGAGCGTTGCGGAGCTAACGATGCGTATCTCGGTCAATCTCGCGACACGGCCCTTTGTCGAGCTGAGGCCCTTCTTTCTGCGCCTGCGCCTGGCGATGGGGGCCTTGGCCGTGACCGGGGCCGGGCTGGCGCTGGGCGCGCACCTGATCAGCGCCAGGGCGGAAAAGCAGCAGATCGAGCTGGACAAGCTGCGGAATGTGACCATAGCCACGCAGAACGCGCGGCTTGAGACCGAGGCCCGCATGCGGCAGCCGGAGAATGCCGCGGTACTGGACCGCGCCCACTTTCTGAATGCGATGTTTCTGCGCAAGAGCTTCTCCTGGACCGCGGTAATGATGGATCTGGAGGACGTGCTGCCGCTGGGGGTACAGGTCACCTCGATCGAGCCGGCCGTGAGCACGGACGGCACGGTGCAGATCCGCTTGCGGGTGGCCGGGGAGCGAGATCGGGCGGTGCAGCTGGTGCGCAATCTGGAGCGATCCCACCGCTTTTTGCAACCGCGCCTGGGCAGCGAGGCCGCCCAGGCGAAGGAGACGGCCGGCAGCGGTACGCGTGCGGCCAGCACGGGGAGTTTCCCCGTAGGACCGGCGGGTGTGGAGTTTGAGATTCTGGCCAATTACAACCCGCTGCCCGCAGGCGAGCCGTTTGGGGTGGGCCATGGTAAGGCGGCGCGGGCGGTGAGCGCTGTGTCGCCGTCTCCGGCAGGTTCGGCGGTAGCGCCGCAGACGATGGTTGCCGTGCCGGCGGCCGTGGCAGAGACTGCGCCGACGCCCGCGCCGATGCGTCCGGCGAGCACCGGTAAGACGGTGCCCGGCAATCAGCCGAATGCGAATGGGCGCAACGGGTATCCGCGCAACGGCGTCGTTCTGCCGCCCTACGGCGGCCCGCCGCGGCCGCAGGATGGCCGGCTGCGGACGGCCGCGCCCGCCGATCCGGCAAACGGAGGGGGGCCGTTATGAGTTCCGTTGCGCTGATTCCTCCGCCGAACAGCTCCTCGCTGCTGCGCCGGTTGCCGCGGCTGAGCACGCGTGCGCGGCAGTTGTTGACGGCCGTCAACTTTCATTTTGCCGGGGTCGCCGCGTTGGCGGTACTGGATTTGTACCTGCTGGGGCATCTGCTGTTCGCGTGGCAGGCACTTTCGGCGAGCGGGCCGGAGAGTCTTCGGCAGCAGCGGACGATGCTTTCGGCGGCGCGGATCGCCGGACGGCCGCTGGAGGGCATCGACGCCAAGCTGACGAACGCCACCGCGCAGGCGGATACGTTCTATGCGAATCGTCTGCCGTATGCGTACTCGCAGGTGCTGACCGAGCTGGGTGCGTTGACGACGCGGGCGAACGTCCGGCTGGGGCGTGTGCAGTACGGGTACCTGCCGGAGCTTTCGGGAGGGTATGCGCTGACGGAGATTCGTATGGATGCGACGGTCTCCGGGGATTACCGTTCGGTGATCGGGATGATCAACAGCCTGGAACGGGACCGCATGTTTTTTACCATCACCGGCATCACGCTGACGGGTCAGCAGACGGGGCAGGCAAACCTGCGGCTGCGCCTGGTGACCTACCTGCGCGCGCCCGGACCAGGGGAGCAGGCGGGCGCCCTGCCCGCCGTCGGCGCAGATGCGGCGACGGACGCGGCTGATACCTCCCGCGATGCGACGGGAGCCGCGCGATGAAGACCGGGGCCGAAAACCGCAAAAAGACGATCACGCTGGGCGTGCTGGGAGCGGTGGGGGTATGCGGCGTGCTGTACAACCTGTTCAGCCTGTTTGGCCCCAGCACGCCGCCGCCGACCGTGGCTCCGGCGACCCTGACACCCGCACCGGTGCTGCGTCGGCCCGGCTCGGGTGCCGGCGCCGCGGGGGCGACCGCGACGGGCCGCGCGGGCAGCGGTGCGGTACCGGGCGTGGCGGCGCAGATCCTGGCCAGTACCTCGTCGAGCCTGGACCCCACGCTGAACGCGGAGGCCATGCTGCGGACGGAGAGCCTGGTGTATGCGGGCTCGGGACGCAATATCTTTTCGGCGACATATACGGCGCCGCCGCCGACGGTCGCCTTACCCAGAAATGTGCCGTCCCCTCGCCCCGGGCCGGTGCGGCCAGTGGTAAGCGGTCCGGTGGGGCCGGCCCCGCCGCCGCCCATTCCGCTGAAGTTTTTCGGCACGGCGCAGCGGGCGCGTGGGGTCAAGCAGGTCTTTTTGCTCTCGGGCGAGGATGTGTATCTTGCGTCGGTGGGCGATATCGTGGCCAGACGGTACAAGGTCGATCAGATTATGGCGTATGGCGTGCAGGTGACGGATCTGGTCAGCAACGTGACGCAGACGTTGCCCATGCAGCAGCAGTAGAGCCCGATGATGCAACTTCTTCTTCAATGCGACCGTAACGGCCAGCTTCGGGTAGCGACCTTGGATAGGCGTGGCCGTAGCGCCACCGATGATGAGGCCGGGTACATGCTGGTGGCCGTGGTGGTCATGGTTGCCCTGGTGCTGATCGCGCTTTCCGTGGCGGCTCCGGTGGTTGCCAAGAGCATTCGCCGCGAGAAAGAGGTGGAAAGCGAGCACCGTGCGGAGCAGTATGTGCGCGCCATCCGGCTTTATTACCGCAAGACCCATGCGTATCCGCCGTCGCTGGATGCACTGAAGCAGAGCAACAATATCCGCTTTCTGCGGCAGGAGTACGTCGATCCGTTGACGGGCAAGGCGGACTGGCGCGTGATCCATCTGGGCGAGCAGAAGACGACGGTGAAGGGCTTCTTCGGGCAGGAGCTGGGGGGCGTGGGGTCTTCAGGAGCCGGCGGTTTGGGGTCGGCGAGCGGGTTGAGTTCGGGGGTCGGGGCCTCGGCCGGGAGCAGCGGCTCGAGTTCGACGGCGACGATCGGGTCGACCTCAGCGCTGGCGAGCGGATTTTCCGGGGCCAATGTCACAACGACGACGGCGGGCAGCAGCGGCGCCGGCGGAAGTACGGGAAGCACAGGCGGTACCGGCGGGGCCGGCGCAACCCTGGGGAGTTTGAGTGGCAATGCCTCGAGCGGCATGTCGGGGGGCGGCGGGCCGATCATCGGGATTGGGCCGGCGGCGAGCGGGAGCTCGATCAGCACGCCGAATGGGCAGGCGACCTATGAGGCCTGGGAGTTTTGGTACGATCCGCGCATTGAATTGCTGTATCAAAAGGGGCAGCAGAACGCCGGGATCGGGACGGGGGCGGTCAGTTCGCAGTCGGCGTCGAGTTTTGGGACGAATCTGAATGGGCAGCCGAACAGCGGGTCGGGTGCGGGGACGGGAACGACGCTGGGCAGCGGGTCTGGGTCGGGTTTCGGGTCTGGGTCGGGTTTTGGGTCTGGATTTGGTGCTGGGGCGAGTACGGGGCCGACTGTGCCGTCCGCGCCTGTGAGCTCGCCGCAGTAGGTGTTGCGGGCTGCGGGAGGAATTCGGGGCAGGGTGCAACCGCGGGGAATACAGGGGTCCTTCGCTGCGCTCAGGATGACGGCGGAAGGCGGATCTGCGGCTAGTGCTTGATGAAGTAGAAGAGCCAGCTGGCGGCGATCACGCCACCGGTGAAGAGCAGGAAGCAGAAGAGTCCGAAGCGGATCATCAATTTGGGTACGGCGCGCTGGGTGATGCCGAAGACGATCGACGTGCACAGGGCGAACAGAACGGCGGCACTGAATTGGGAGAGCACGTCAGGATGCCTTTCTGCCGCTGGCCAGTGAGTGGGCGTCGACGGCCGCGATGAGGTTCAGCAGGCCGCAGGCGACGAGGTACTTTGTGCCGTAGTCGTTCAGAGTTGTGGCCGCGGAGGTGCCGCCCCAGCCGAAGAAACGGGCGAGCAGATACAGGGTTCCCATGCCGAGCTGGCCGACGAAGCCGAGCATATCGAGCACCTCGCCGGTGTTGGGGGTGTAAATTTTGCCCACGAGCCCGAGACCGATCAGGTACATGCCGACGACCGCGACAAACAGCAGGGCGGCGCGCACCCATTTGCCGAGCAGCAGGTGGCCGGCCCCGGGGATCAGCCAGCCCAGCAGCAGCGCGAACATGGGCAGGGTAGAGCGCTCGCCGTGGATGGGCTGGGCGATCTGGCGTTCGGTTTCGGCGGGGGTGGAAGCGGCGGGCATCAACCGTATTCTACAGCGTCGGTGCGGCCCGGGCGGGAGAAAGCGTGGCGGAGGTTCTGTTGTGTTCGCGGCATTCCTGTCGCCGTATGAGGTGGGAGTGCAGATTCCCT
>CAXTBJ010000031.1:21309-40800 GCA_964242585.1 uncultured Bryocella sp. | reverse complement strand
CAGGGCGGGAGTAGTTCAGTGGCAGAACGTCAGCTTCCCAAGCTGAATGTCGCCGGTTCGATCCCGGTCTCCCGCTCCAGAAGTTCTAGTTCAAGAAATCTGCCTATTCCGCTAAATGGGCCTTAAAAGCAAAGAGCCGCTCCAGGCGGCTCTTTGCTTTTATGACTTTTACGAGTCCAGATCCCTGCTTACCTGCTCGCTGTCTGTGTAGCTTTGGTCTGGTCGGGGAGTTTGTGCTCTTCGAGGGCCAAGGCTTCCGGCATGTAGGTCAGCGCTTTTTCGATCTGCGGATCATATTCGGCGCGAGCCTTCATACCCTCCGTCAGCCCGAACTGCGAGGTGAGCAGCTCGGCTTTGATCGACATCTTGATCCAGGCGAGATTGTCGTTGAAATCTTTGTCGGCGATGTCGATCTTCTGATCGTGCACAAACGTCTTGAAGCTGTTCACGAGGGCGTCGTCAACGACCAGGTCACGGCTCACCGTGTGATCGGCGAGATAGTGCTTGGTGAAGTTGAAGAACGCGTAGTGCAGCAGCAGGGTATCTTCCGTGCGGTTGTCCTTGATGTCGGCGATCTTTTCGTCCGGGGTAATGCCGCCGCCGCCGTAGACGGGACGTCCGGAGTCGGTCAGCTTGACCTCTTTGTTGGTCGTATTCGCCGGCAGCGCGTCGTTGCGCACGTAGTAGTAGTCATACAGTGAGACGCCGTTGTAGTTACGCTGGATGAGCCGGCCCGAGGGTGTGTAGTAGTGGTACGTCGTCAATGCCAGGCCGGTGTTTTCAGAGACGGGGAAGACTGTCTGTACGAGGCCCTTGCCGAAGGTCGTTTCGCCCACGATGAGCGCGCGGTCATGGTCCTGCAAGGCGCCGGCGACGATCTCTGCCGCGGACGCCGTGTTGCGGTTCACCAGCACGACAACGGGGTATTTGCCTTCAGAGCCCTTGGGTGCGCGGTAGAGCTGATCCTGGAAGGACCGGCCGTGCTGCGAGACGACGATCTGGCCCTTTTGCAGAAATTTGTCCGAGACCGCGACGGCCTCATTGAGGAGACCGCCGGGGTTACCGCGGAGATCGATGAGCAGACCCTGTAGGTTGGGACCGAACTTGTCCAGCGCTTCCTGCACGTCGCGGGAAGTCGTCTCCTGGAAGTTCGTCACATGCATGTAGCCGATGCCCGGCTTGACCAAAAAGGCGAGATCGACGGAGGAGCGGTTGACCTCATCGCGAACGAGATCGAAGGTCAGCGGCTTGGGCGCACCTTCGCGGGCCATGGTCACCAGCACGTGGGTGCCGCGCGGCCCTTTGAGCAGCGTGGCGACCGCGGCTGAGTCCATATTTTCAACAATTTTGCCATCGACTGAGACGATCGTGTCGCCCGGCCGGATGCCTGCCCGGTATGAGGGCGTGCCCTCGAAGGGGGTCACGATGACGATCTTGTTGCCTTCGGGCCGGATCGACATGCCGACGCCGTAGTAGTGGCCGCTCTGATCCTCGCGCATCTGCGCGTAGGCCTTGGGATCGTAGAAGTTGGAGTGCGGATCGAGCACATGCAGCATGCCGGGGATGGCGCCATCGTAGATGGCCTTATCCGTGCGCTCGGTATTCATTTTGTCGGCGTAGTTGGATTCGACGAGCGCATAGACGTCCGTAAAGGAGCGCATGGAGTCGCGCAGCGTGGACTCGTCCGAGGCCGACTGCGCGGCTACCTTGCCGCCCACGACAGAACCGGCAAAGCCGCAGACCGCTAAAAAGACCGTTGCCGAAAAAAGAGCGCGGCGTGTGGAAGCATTCATGGGACGGCGTGACCTCGGCGGGCTGCCGCGAATGGGCGACCCTCTGGCTTGGACGGAGTATAGCACCGGGGGTAAGCCGCTTTCGCCTCCGCTCCCGGGTGTTCGGCAGACTAAGGGAACGCCGAAGGGAACGCCTTGGCTCGCGCGTGGGTACAATAAGGGTGGCCGCCGGATGACGCCGGAGTGGATGTACGGTCTAACCGAGTGGTCACGGCTTAAAGCGTACGGACGTCATCTTGCGAAGACGCTTCGATTTTGAGACGCTTCGGCCTTGATGACGTCATGGCCCTGGGGCTTGTGGGAGTGGTGAACGGAAGATGAGATCGGTGCGGCACAGACATACCTTGTCGGCAATGTTGATCGCGGTAACCACGGCGCTGGCGGGCCCGTCCAGGGCACAGACGCCGGCGGCCCCGGCGCAGTCGTTTCCCGTGCCGGGCGGCGGCTTCGGCGGAAGTTCGCCGTTTCAGGTACCGATCCTGCCGGCCGCGACGCCGATCACCCAGGACGGTTCGGTGGTCGAAGACGCGATCGCCCGGATCAATGACCAGGTCATCACCCGCACCGAGTACCAGCGGGCGCAGGAAGGTCTTGTGGGGGAGGCCAAGCAGGAGAACTGGACCCCCGCGGAGTTCGAGGACAAGCAGCACAACCTGCTCCGCGACATGATCGATCAGCAGCTCCTGCTCTCCAAGGGCAAGGAACTGGGCATCAACGGCGACGCGGAGACCCTTCGCCAGCTGGACGAGATTCGCAAGCGTGCCAACCTGCCCGATCTGGAAGCACTGCAAAAGGCGGCGGAGCAGCAGGGCGTTTCGTATGAGGATTTCAAGCAGAACATCCGTAATCAGGCCATCACGCAGCAGGTGGTGCGCGACGATGTCGGCCGCCGCATCAGCATGACGCCGGTCGAAGAGCAGGCTTTTTATGAGTCGCACAAGGCCGATTTCCAGCAGCCGGAGCAGGTACACCTCAGCGAAATCCTAATTCCCACACCCGACGGTGCGACCGATGCCCAGGTGACCGCGGCACAGACCAAAGCCGACGCGGTTGAGGCTAAATTGAAGGCCGGCGCGGACTTTGCCGCGACGGCAAAGGGAGACTCCGGCGGCCCGACGGCGGCAGCGGGCGGCGATCTGGGCGACTTCAAGCGCGGCACCCTGGGCGACGTGCTGGAGAAGGCGACCTTTGCGCTGCCCACGGGCAACTTCACCGATCCGATCCGTACACGGCAGGGTTTCGTGATTCTGCGGGCCGATAGCCACCAGGCTGCCGGCAGCCCACCCCTGCAGCAGGTGGAAGGGCAGGTGCAGGAGGGCCTCTATATGAGCAAGCTGCAGCCCGCCCTGCGCGCGTACCTGACGCAGGCGCGCGAGGATGCCTATGTGGAGTGCAAGCTGTGCGGCACCGGGGGCTACGCGGACACCGGGTCCGCGCACGCCGACAGCCATAACAGGTTTACAACCTATGCCCCACCGCCTGTAAAGAAGCGTGTGGTGAAGAAACAGGTCGCCGAGCAGGAGCGGGCGCAGAAGGCTGAGAAGCAGCTGGCGGATGCACGGGCGAAGATCGCGGAGCGCCAGAAGGCCAAGGCGGCGGCCACCGGCGGGAGCGTTCGGAATGTCTCCGCCTCGGGTAAGCCCAAGAAGGTCCGCCGTGAGAAGGTTCGCTACGGCCAGGCCCCGCGCAATGCGCTGCCGACGGGTTCGCTTGAAGCAGCCTCCGTGCCGTCGCTCGGCGCGGCAACGCCCGAAGACCCCAATAAGGCGCTGGGCGGTGAGGCACCGGGTGCAGCCATGGGTTCGCCCACGCAATCCATCACGACCATTTCGACGGGAACCGGTGCGGAGAGTGCGGAGACGGAAGGCGATCCGCTGACCCAGGCTCCCGCCCCGGATCGTAAGACGCGCTTCTCCTCACGGCAGACGAACACGGACGAGAAGCGGGCCCAACTCAAGCTGGCGTCGGCCGAGGTGAAGGCGAACAAGCGCCCGATCGTTGCCACCGCCGAGGAGAGCGCCGATGAGAAGGTGCAGGCAGCGCCGCTCGGCTTGGCGGACAAGAACGTGAAGAAGGAAAAGAAGCACAGGCGCGCCAAAGATGAGCCCAAGCAGCGGCTGGAGGAGAAGGCTAAGGCCCCGGCAGCACCCCAGGAGATCGCGCCCACGGTGAACCCGGCGCTTGCCACCTCGGCTACGGGCAATGCGGGTGTGCCCGCGGCGAAGAGTGCCGACCAAACCGCCCTGCCGCCGGCCACGCCGACGCCGCCCAATCCGGCTTCGCCGGGTCAGCCCATTCCGTCCGTGACCTCCGCATCGCCGAACGCGCCCAAGACGACGGCGCAGCCGCCACAGTAACGCGATGAAGGAGTTTTTCATCGCGGATGCACCGCAGTTTGAGAACCAGATGGTTACGACCTTCTTCTGTCTGGCCTCCCTAAGCGTGCGTGAACGGAAAGGCGGCGGTGGGCAGTACTTGGCGCTCGTGCTGGCAGACCGGACCGGGCAGCTCGAGGCCCGCATGTGGGACGAGTTCACGGACGCGCTCGGCAGCTGTGCGGAGGGCTGCTATGTGAAGGTGCAGGGGCAGATCTCCCGCTACCAGGGTAGGTTTCAGATCACCCTGACACGCCTGCGTTCGGCTGCGGAGGCGGAGGTGGAACCGGCCGACTTTGTGCCGACAACCCGTTTCGACGTGACGGCCATGGACGCCGAGTTGCGCGGCTATGTCGGTGAGTTGAAAAACCATTGGCTTCGCCGGCTTGTGCTCTGTTTCCTGGACGATCCAAAGGTGGGGCCGGCCTTTCGTGCCGCACCCGCCGCCAAGAGGCTGCACCATGCCTGGATCGGCGGCCTGTTGGAGCATGTGCTGCACCTGGTACGGGTCTGCCGAACGGTTGCCCCGCTGTACCCAGAGGTCAACGTCGATTTGCTGGTGACCGGAGCGATTCTGCACGATATCGGCAAGGTGCGGGAGCTGGCCTGGGGAACGGATTTCCGTTACACGCTCGAAGGCCAGCTGATAGGACACATCTCCATCGGGCAGCGAATGCTCGCCGAGCGCATTGCGGCTCTGAACGCCGAACAGGAAGCGCGGGCCTCGGCCGTGGGTCAGGAGGCCGAGCTGTTCCCCGAGCCGTTGCGCCTGCTGCTGGAACATGTACTGCTGGCGCATCACGGCAAGCTCGAGTTCGGCTCCCCCAAGCTGCCGATGACGCCCGAGGCGCTGCTGCTGAGTACGCTCGACGATTTAGAGGCCAAGTTCGAGACCATGCGCGGGGAGTTTGCAGCCGGCTCGGCGGCAGGACGCGCGGCCGATCAGCCGACCGAGTGGGTGCGCTCGATGGAACGCGCGCTGTTCGACTCGCGTCGTTACCTGGAACAGACAACTTCGACAATCGTGGCGGTGGAGGCCAGCGACGAGGCTCCGGAGGCCCCGCAGATCCCGCAAACTCCGCAGATCCCGGAGACTCCGCAGATCCCGGAGGCTGCGGAGATCCAGACATTGATCGAACAGGTGCCGCTCTTCGGTTCGGGTTTGCCGGAGTAGCCGCTGGGACTACCTCGTGGCGCTGTGTTTCCAGATCGCTACAGAGACGCCGTTTTGCTCAGGTTCGTCTCAAAATAGGACAGTGTTCAGGCGCGAAAGTGACCTTCGTGCAGGGCGACCCTTGCTATGATCGCTATGGTTGTTATGGTCGCTAAGATCGAAGGGGTTATGCTGAGGTTTTCTACAGCTGGGGAGAGTCACGGCGAGGCGTTGGTCGCGCTCGTCAGCGGACTGCCCGCGGGCATTCCCTTCGATGGGGAGTTCTTGAACCACGAGCTGTGGCGGCGACAGCAGGGGTACGGCCGCGGCGGCCGGATGCGGATCGAGCAGGATACGGCGCATGTTCTGTCAGGGGTGCGTCACGGCCGAACCATCGGCTCGCCGGTCGCCATGACGCTTGAGAACCGCGATTGGAAGAACTGGGAAGAGCTTTTGCCCGTCGGTGCGGGCGATCCGGCCAGGCACAAGGCGGTCGCAAGCCCGAGACCGGGCCATGCCGATCTTGCCGGTTCCCTGAAGTATGACTTTAAGGATGCCCGCTATGTACTGGAACGAGCGAGCGCTCGGGAGCTGGCGGCGCGGGTGGCCTGTGGCGCGCTGGCCAAGATGCTGCTTCGCGAGCTGGGTGTCGGTGTCGCGAGCCATGTGACACGGGTGGGCTCGGTGGAGTTGGAGCGCGACGTGACCTGGGCTGAGATTGCCGCTTTGACCGGGCGCGATACGGTTCTGCTGGGCTGCGTGGACCCGGATGTGGAGATGCGCATGAAGGCCCAGGTGGATGCGGCGCTGCGCACAGGCGATACGGTCGGCGGGGTCTTCGAGGTGGTGGTGGGTGGTCTGCCGCCGGGTGTCGGCACGCATGTGAACTGGGATGAGCGGCTGGACGGCCTGCTGGCTCAGGCCGTGATGAGCCTGCAGGCGGTGAAGGCCGTGGAGCTTGGCCGTGGCGTTACTGCGGCGAGCTCGCCGGGATCGGCCGTGCATGACGCGATAGGCTATGCCGGGTTGGACGGCGAGGGCGCCGCACCCGCGGCCACAGCCGAGAATGGGCATGGCGGCTTTACGCGTTTCACCCGCGAACGCAACAACGCGGGCGGTGTGGAAGGCGGCATGTCGAACGGCGAGGAGGTTGTGGTGCGCGGGTATCTGAAACCCATCTCGACGTTGCGCAAGCCGCTGGGGTCCGTGTCGTTTGCGACGCGCGAAGAGACCAAGGCATCGTATGAGCGGTCGGATGTGTGTGTGGTGCCCGCAGCCGGGGTGGCGGGTGAGGCCATGGTGGCGTTGACGATCGCGCGCCTTGTGCTGGAGAAGTTCGGCGGCGACTCCCTGACCGAGTTGCAGCGTAATTTTGCGGGTTACCGTGAGCAGATTCGGGCCTATTGAGAAGGTGAGCATGGCGGCAACGACGGTGGAGGCACCGCACAAACTGTATGAGGTGGTGAAGTATCCGGACCCCGTTCTCGCACGCACGGGGGAGCGGGTACGTGAGTTCGGCCCCGAGATGGCGGAGTTCGTGGCGGATATGTTTGAGAGCATGTATGCCGCGCAGGGCATCGGGCTGGCCGCACCGCAGATTGGTGTGTCCAAGCAGATTACGGTAATTGACGTCAGCTTTCGAAAAAATCCGGAGGACAGGTTGGTCCTTATCAACCCGGAGATCATCGCCCGCGAGGGGGAGCAGTACGAGGAAGAGGGCTGCCTGAGCCTGCCCGAGATTCGCGAGAAGGTGAAGCGAGCGGCCTGGGTGCGGGTACGGGCGCAGGACGCGACGGGCAAATGGTTCGAGGTGGAAGGCGAGGAGCTGCTGGCGCGTGCGCTGCAGCATGAGATCGACCACCTGCATGGAACGCTGTTCATCGACCGGCTGAGCCGGCTGAAGCGCGATCTGGTGGGGCGGCGTATCCGCAAGCTGCAGAAGCAGGGCGAATGGTAGATCCATACAGAGGCATCGCACGTTGAAGCTGGTCTTCTGCGGTACCCCGCCGTTCGCCGTGCCGGTCCTGCGGGCGGTGCTGGACGCCGGGCATGAGGTTTCGCTGGTGCTGACGCAACCCGACCGGCCTGCCGGGCGCAAGTTGGAGATGCATGTCCCTCCGGTAAAGCAGCTTGCTTTGGCACAGGGATTGAGCGTGCTGCAGCCGGAGCGGATCAAGCGCAATGAGGAGCTGCGCACGCGGCTGGAGGGAATTGGACCGGACGCGATCCTGGTCGTTGCCTACGGTCGCATCATTCCGGACTGGATGCTGACGCTGCCGCGGTTCGGCAATCTGAATCTACATGGGTCGCTGCTGCCGAAGTATCGTGGAGCGGCACCGGTGCAATGGGCCGTCGCGAACGGTGAGACTGAGACCGGTGTGACCACCATGCGCCTGGACGCGGGGCTGGATACCGGGGACGTTCTTCTGGAAGAGTGCGTCCCGATCGGGCCGGCAACGACCGCGACGGAGCTCTTCGGCGTGTTGGCTGGGGTCGGTGCGGGACTGATGCTGCGCACGCTGGACGGACTTGCCGCCGGGACGGTGCGACCGACCGCCCAGGATCACGCGAAGGCAACGCCCGCCCCCCTTCTGACGCGCGACGACGGTCAACTTCGGCTCTCGGTGTACACGGCTCAGCAGGCCTACAACCGCTGGCGAGGATTTTATCCCTGGCCGGGAGCCTGGGGCAGCTTGCGCGGCCGACGTTTTCTGGTTCACCGGTTGAGCCCGGCTGCTGTTGGGCTTGCCGAGATACCCCGGCCCGGGGAACTGCGCCTGGAAGCCGGGCGTTTGTTGGCGGGAGCCGCCGAGGGCAGCGCGCTGGAGCTGCATGAGGTGCAGTTGGAGGGCAAACCACGCCTGCCTGGGGCAGCCTTTACGCGCGATTTCCAGCTTCGGCCAGGAGAGCAGCTTGCCTAAGCCGTCCGGGAACTCGGCCCATGCAAAGCCGACCCAGGTCACGCCAGCCCCTGCCTCAGCGGCGCCGATCAGCCCGGCACGCCTGGCCGCTGCCGAGATCCTGGAAGAGGTAGCCGCGACAGCAGCGCACAGCGATGATCTGCTGCACGGCCCGCGGCTGCGATCGCTGTCGCAGGTGGATCGCGACCTGACGACGGCGTTGGTGCTGGGCGTTTTGCGTTGGGGCATCGCGCTCGATGCCCGGATTCGCCCCCTGCTGAGCCGCCCCGACCTGAAGCTGGCCGAGCCGGTACAGATTGTTTTGCGCCTGGGGGCTTTTCAACTGCTGCACCTCGAACGCATCCCGGCACATGCGGCCCTAAATGAGAGTGTAGAGCTGGTGCGTTTCGCCGGTCATCCGCACGCGGCGGGTATGGTGAATGCGGTGCTGCGCAAGCTGGTAAACACGCCGGCTTCGCGACAGCCGATAGTGGAAAATACGGCTGCGATGGCCGAACGGCTCGGGCATCCCGCTTGGCTTGTGGAGCGATGGAGCCAACAGTACGGTCGGGCGGCAACGGAGGCGATCTGTAATTTTGATCAGCAGCCGCCGACATGTTCGGACCTTTTCGGCACGGAGAATGACCAAACGTCGTCTCCGGATTCTCCAGGTTTCCCGACGATGGATGCCGGTTCGCGTCTTGTGGCGGAGCTTGCGGCAGGCAGCCGGATCGGGGCGCGGAGGGTATGGGACTGCTGCGCGGCTCCAGGGGGCAAGACGATCGTTCTGGGACGGCGGCTTCCCGAGGCCAAGCTGCTGGTAACGGACAGGAGTCCGATCCGGTTGCGGCACCTCGCGGAGCGGCTTGCCCGTGAGCTTCCCGGAAGGGAGATCCAGGCCGCGCAGGCCGACGCGGCCGCGCTGCCCGGGCCGCTGGGAACCTTCGATCTGATTTTGTGCGACGTACCGTGCAGCGGCACGGGAACGCTGGCACGCAACCCGGAGATCCGGCACCGTTTGCAGCCGGCGGACCTGCGGCGGCAGACGGAGCGCCAGGTACACATCCTCGCGGGCGCGGCGGAGCGGCTCGCGGAGGAAGGCCGTCTGCTCTACTCCACCTGCTCGCTGGAGCCGGAGGAGAATGAGGCCGTGGTGGAAGCGGTCCTGGCAAAGAGGAAAGATCTTAGGACGGCGGCGGTATCGCCCGTGCTGGATCACCTGCGGGCAAGCGGCATCCTGCAATGCGATCCGGAGCTGCTACCCAGGCTTACGCGAGGGCCATATCTACGAACATTGCCGGGATATTCTTTTACGGGGGACGGCTTCTTTGCCGCGCTGTTCGAGCGGGCTTAAGGGATTTATCTAGAAAAGACAGGAGTCCTCGTCCTCAGCAGCGCGCCGAATCTTGGTTTTGCCGGATTACGGTGAAGGCTTGAGATGTACGCCGTTGCAGGAAGCACATACCTGCGCTTCGCTACGGAGCGACAGTCAGGATGCAACCGGGTGACAATCGGAATCTTTGCTGAAAAATAGGAGCCCACGCCGCGTTCTCAGCCGGTAGGTGGCGTGCCCGGGGCCGTAGCTGTGCCGAGCGGGAGGCTGGGGGAGCCGGCGGCGGCGGGGCGCGAAAAGTAGAGTCGGATCGTCTGGCCGTCATGCCCGCGAAAGCCGGCCTCCGGCAGCTGCGACAGCACCGGCCCGGCCGGTGTGGCGGGCGCCGCCGGTGCGACAGCGACCGGCTGCCCATTTGCATTCAACTGCACGCCATTCACCCCGGCCACCACCGCGGAGAGAGCCGGAGAAGCGGCTGCGGACATGCCGCCGATGGTCGCCACGCGCAGACCGAGGGCAATAGCCGCACGGTTGGCGTTTGTGAAGCTCATGCCCACAAACGACGGCATCAGGAAGGCCGCGGTGGCGTCCGAAGCCGCCGAACTCAGCAGCAGATTGATGCGCGGCTGATCGATACCGCCCTCGGGTGGGGGGTCCTGTGCCAGGACGAAATCCGTCTGGCCGGGCGCGTCGAGATGGATTACCGTCCCGAGATCCAGTTGAGCGCGACGCAGATCCATGGTGGCCTCGTGGGTAGGCTCTCCGATGACGTTCGGAACCGCAACCTGTTGCGGACCGAGGCTCTCCACCACGCGTACCTGCCATCCCCGGCGGACCTCCGAGCCTGCGGCCGGGGCCTGCGAGACGATGCGGCCGGCGGGCACAACCGTCGAGTAGAAGCGGTGCTCGATATTGAGGTCCAACCCGCCGCGCAGGGCAGCGTCCGAGGCTTCAGGCACCGTGAGGCCGGACAGCTCGGGGATACGGACCTCACCGGTGTGCAGCGCCAGGCGCAGTGTGATGCCGGCCGCCAGAACCATGACGAACAGCATCGCCAGCACACCGACGGCGATCTTCAGACGACGAAACATAAGGTTTCAGGATACAGGGGAGCCCAGGTTTGTACGGGCCAAAGAGGTTTAGCGGCGGTTATCGGTGGCGGGCTCCGGGTGGATGAGCAGGCGGGAGACATGCGGGTGCTGCAGGCGGAATTCGCTTTCGAGATCTGTGATCACCTCGTGCACGCGGGCCATGGGCAGGTCGTCGGGCAGGGTGCAATGGCAGTTTATCTGCACGGTCAGCGCCGCGCCGCTGTGGCCACGGGTGACGGAGATTTCATGCACGTCCAGGATGTCGGGAAAGGTTTCGGCCGTTTCGCGGAGCTGTGTTTCGAGGTTGGCACTGACGCCGAGCGAGGCCGTGGGCGCGATGGTGATGGGTTCGCTTTCGATATGCGTGAGCAGCGTGGCGATGCCGGGCACCTCACGCCGAATGGAGCCTTCGAGATGGGTGGCCAGGGTATGCGCATCGCGCAGCAGCATGGTTTCAGGCACCTCCAGATGCTGCTCCACCGCGAGCCGGCCGTCGCGGTCCTGCACGCTGACGTCGTGGAGCGCGAGGTTGGACTGGGCGGCGACGGCGCGAATGCGCTCAAAGACACTCTCCCCCAGGCTGGCGACCGGCACCGTGCGAATTACGACATCGGCTCCGGGCACATGACGGGTTACCGCCTGCGTGACGGCGGAGGTGACCTGCTCGGCACGCTGAAAAGTTAGGTTGCGCGGAAGTCCCAGCGTGAGATCGACGAAGTAGTCCGATCCGGAGCGCCGCACACGAAGCCTTTCTACCTTCAGCACGTCTGGGATCGCTTCGATCTCCGGAATGACCGAGCTGCGGAGCTGTTCGCGCATCTCCGGGGGCGTGGCGTCCAGCAGGGAATCCAGCGTGCGGCGCGCGAGCCCGACCGCCACATAGCCAATGACGCCTGCGACCAACAACGCCGCGACGGGGTCGGCCAATTCCAAAAAAGGCAGACGGAAGCGCGCCCCAAGGAAGCTGGCGAACAGACCCAGCAAGACTGCGGCGGAAGACCAGATGTCGGTACCGAAGTGGGCGGCATCGGCCTCCAGGGCCTCGCTGCGCTGCTCCTGCGCAACGCGTTGCAGGCTGCGGGAGCGGGTGCGGTCAACCGCCATGGAAAGCAGCAGCACAAGAAAGGGCCAGATCGAAAAGCGCAGACCCAGATGTTGCCGATGGAGGATGCGCCCAAATGCCTCCCAAGCGACCCATACCGCCGAGCCGCCCATGAGCAGGATCTCGATACCGGCGGAGATGTTTTCGAGCTTGCCATGGCCGTAGTTGTGCTCGGCGTCGGCGGGCAGATCGGAGACCCCGACGGTGAACAGCGTGATGGCCGCGGCAATCAGATCGATGCCCGAGTGAGCGGCCTCGCTGAGCATACCCAGTGAGCCGGTGAGCACACCGGTGATCAGCTTGAGCAGAGTGATGGCGAAGGCGGCCAGCACCGAGCTTAGCGCCGCCGAGCGCTTGGCCGCGCTCCGCTGTACATGCTCAGGGATGGGGTCGGCTGCGGTCATGCGTTCTTGAGAATACATGGACGGTAAGCGATACACGGGGCTGCCGAGGGATGGGACAGGCTGTGTTCTTAGGCCTTGACCGCATGGTACAGGCCCGCGGCATGGAGCAGGTACCCGTCCCATGCGCCTGCCGTGAAACCGGCCTCCGACAGCATACCGAGCATCTGCGGCGGGCGAGGGAAGCGCTTCACGGAGGCGGGCAGGTAGCGGTACGCTGCCCGGTCACCCGAAAGCGTGCCGCCCACCACCGGCAAAATCCAGTGGAAGTACAGGTTATACAGGGCGCCGTTCAGCCCATCCGGCTGGTTGCATTCGAGGATGCCGATCTGCCCGCCCGGGCGCAGCACGCGCGCGATCTCGTCCAGGCCCGCGGCATAGTTGGCCAGGTTGCGGAAGCCGAAGGCCGCGGTGACCAGATCGAAACTTCCGTCCGGGAAAGGCAGGTGCATGGCATCGCCTTCCACCCATCGGGCCTGCGCGGCCGTGTACTTCGCGCGGGCGCGGGCAAGCATCCCGGGTGAAAAATCAAGGCCTATGACGGGCTCGGCGATCGCAGGACGACGCGCCAAAAGGGCTGCCGTCATGTCTCCCGTCCCGCAGCAGATGTCGAGTACCCGCGCTTCGGGCCGAGCGAGCACGCCGGCAAAGCATTTGGACGCCTTGCGCCACCAGCGGCGGTCCAAACCGAAGGAGAGCAGATGGTTCAATCGATCGTAGGAGGGCGCAATCGAGTCGAAGAGCGAGCGGACGTGCTCGGCCGCGTCCGCCTCGGTCGTTTCGGCGGCGGGACGGGCTCCCGGATTGATCAGGGCGGGATCGCTCATGCGTGCGCCAGTCTGAGGAGGGCCTCTGCCGCGTCCAGCAACTCGGCTTCGGTGACGTCGCGCACCACCACGGCATCACCGATGCCGAGCGGCAGGACGAACGAGCGTGCCCCGCCCCGGTTCTTCTTGTCGCGCGCCGTGAGAGCCACGAGTAGCGGCGGCGGTACGTCGAAGGGGCGCAGAGGACCGTAGGCGCGGATGACCTCGCCCATGCGCACGGCATCCGCGGCGTTGACCAGACCGCGCCGGGAGGCGATGTGCAGGGCCGCGAGCATTCCCCAGGCGACCGCCTCCCCGTGCAGCAGCTCCGTATAGGCTGTGGCAGCCTCAATGGCATGTCCAAGCGTGTGGCCCAGATTGAGGATCATGCGCAGACCGCCCTCGTGCTCGTCTGCGGCCACGACCTCCGCCTTCACGCGCACGCTGCGGCTGATCACCTCCAGCAGCGCTTCGGGATCACCGGCAAGGATGGCCTCCCGCTGCCGATCGAGGAGATCAAAAAGCGTACGGTCGCGGATGATGCCGGCTTTGACTGCTTCCTGCAGCCCGGCACGCCGTTCCGCCTCGGGCAAGGTCTTCAGCGTGGCGATATCCGCGTAGACGGCGAGTGGATGGTGAAAGGCCCCGAGCAGATTCTTGCCGGCCTGGAGATTGGCACCGGTTTTGCCGCCTACGGAGCTGTCGACTTGGGCGAGCAGCGTGGTGGGCAGCTGCACGTAGCCGATGCCGCGCATGTAAATGGCGGCCAGAAATCCTACAATATCGCCGATCACGCCGCCGCCCAGGGCCAGCAACACGGAGTCGCGGTCCGCACCGAGGGAGGCAAGCTCCTCCGCCAGACGCTCGACCGTGGGGAGCCGTTTGTGGGCTTCGCCGGCGGGGATCAAGAGCGTAGGCAGGGCCTGCGCCTCTTCCGGAAGGCCGCGGCGCAGCGTTTCACCCCACAGACTGTCGATCTCGGGAGAGGTGATCAGGAATAGGCGGGTCTCGCCGCGCCGCAGCTTGCCGCCGAGGAGGGTGTCGAGCCGGCTGCCTGCCTCCGCCAGCAGGCCCCAACCGATCACGACGTCATAGGCCGCCGACGGCGTCCGCACCGCGACATTGCATTCGGCGAGTTGTGTGCCAGGGAGGACCATCCTTTGCAGGATACTCCGATGGCCTTTCTCCAGCTGTTAGGAAGGGTTGGCGCGTGTTGTTTGCATGCCCCGCGCGGGCCACCGCAGCGAGAGCGCAACCGTTACCCCGAGCGTCGCGGCGATAACGCCCAGTGATACGAGCGGACCCACGGGCAGCCAACGTTCGGCGAGGATCTTGAAGCCCGCGAAGGCCAGGACCGCGGCCAGCCCGTAATGCAGAAAACGGAGCCGGCCGAGCATCGCCGCCAGCAGAATATACAGCGAACGCAGACCCATGACAGCCATGATGTTAGAGCTGTAGGCCAGAAACGGCGTGCGCGTGATGCTGAGTACTGCGGGAATGGAGTCGAGCGCGAAGACGACGTCCGTCAGCTCCACGGCAACAAGCGCGAGCAGCAGGACAGTCGGCAGAAGGCGACCGTTCTCACGTGCGAAGAAGCTGTCATGGCTGGGGCTGACGGGCGAAACGCGTGTGAGCCACTTCAGCCAGCGCGGCGCCCCCGTAGCGTCCTCTGGCTCCGGCTTGAGCAGGCGGACCGCGGCCACGAGCAACAGCGACCCGAAGGCGTAGTCGATCCAGGCAAACCGGTCCAGGAGCGTGAGCCCGCCCGCGATGAAGGCGCCGCGCAGCACGATCGCCCCGCCCACACCCCAGAAGAGCACCTTACCCTGCCGTTTTTCAGGAATCTGAAACAGCCGGAACAGCAGCAGGAAGACGAACAGGTTGTCGACGGAGAGCGCCTCCTCCATCAGGTAGCCGGCAATGTATTGAAGGGCCGCTCCGCTGTGACCCCTGTGCCAGATAAGGCCGAAGAGAGTGAAGGAGGCGCCCAGCCATAGAGTTGTCGCATACACAGCTCGGCGCTGCGGTGTGCGGATGCGACGCAGCGTCAGCCACTCACCGGCCAGCAGCGCGAGCAGAACGACATGGAAGCCGATCCAAAGCGAGGGCGGCGAGGAGGGCTGCATGATTGGGACGCCTAGCGGCCCTGATTTGTGTCCGGGCTGTGACCCTGATTGGGACTTTGATTGATCAGCTGAATCATGGCTAGAAACAGGTCGGCTGCAACCTGCAGGCTTCCCGCGCTGAGCTTGTCGGGGGTGTCGCCCTCGGTGTGGTGAAAGGCCTCGCGATTGTCCGGCGGACCGTACTCGTAGTCGATGATGTCCAGGACGGGGACGCCGCGTTTCTGGAAGGGCATGTGGTCATCCAGCATGGACTCGGCGTTGCGGAAGAGGTACTTCGAATCGCCCGTCTCACGCCCGGCCTGCGCCAGCATGGTCTCCAGCCAGGGCGTGGAGTTGGTGTCGCGCGTGATGTTCATCTCCTTCCAGCCGATCATGTCGGCCAGCAGGAACGCCTTGATGCGGGGGAGCGTGCCGTCGGCGGACCACTTGGCTGCCAGGTGGCGGCTGCCATAGAGCGAATCCGTGTCACTCCAGTTGCCGCTGACGGACTCCTCCCCGTCGAAGAAGACCAGCCAGACGGAGTAGCCCTCCGGCGGATGCTCGCGCAGGTACTGGCCTAGAGCGAGGAGCAGGGCGGAGGTGCAGGCCCCGTCGTTGGCGCCGACGAAGTTGATGTCGCGCAGGTTGTAATTCGTCTCGTAATGCGAACCGAGAACGATGACGCCGTCGCGCTTGCCCGGGAATTTCACGATTAGGTTCCGCATGGACTGCGGGCCGGCGGGCGTGTTCGCGAAGAAGCCGTCCGTAATCAGATTTCCTTTGGCGGCCTCCGGGGCAAAGTGGGCTTTGATGAAGGTTTCAGCGGCGGCATGGCCTGGGGAGCCGTTGAAGCGTTTGGGGGCGGTGGCGAGCAATTCCTGCGTGAGCTGGAGCACGTGCTGGCCGGAGACCGCGTGAGTCGGGGACACGGCATGGGTGGGTTTGGGGAGCAGCCAGAGGCAAAGCAGAAAGACGAGGGCGCGTAGCTGACCGCTTGGCAGTGGGAACGGCCTAGGATTTCGTTCACTAACGCGAGCTTCATCCCACCGTAACCGGCGGTGAAGCTGCCGGTGAGGAGGGGGCACCCGCTGGGGATCGGGCGTAGGTTTAGATCCGGCATCGGCGGCGCAATTGCTTCCGGAGAGCATTACACAGCCCCCTTCAGCTTGCGGTTGCGGCGCGCCGGGTGCACCAGAAAGGCAACCGCCACGCCCAGAAAATAGAGCGCCAGCATGGGAGTGGCAAATAGGCACATGCCGATGGGGTCTGGAGTAGGGCAGATAACGGCAGCCACAACAAAAATCGCGAGAATGGCATAACGGGCGTTGCGAAGTAGAAATTTTGCATCGACGATCCCAAAGAGAGCCAAAAAGAAAATCAGAATCGGCAGTTCAAAAGAAGCTCCAAGCCCCAAAATGACGGCCAGGAAAAAGCCTGTGTAGTCTTCGATCGTGAGGATCGGGTGAAAAGCCTTGCCAAACTGCAGCACGAGTACCTCAATGGCCTTGGGGAGAACCCAGCGATACCCGAACCACGCACCCGCCAGAAACAGGCCGATGGTGGCAATCATGAAGGGCCACACATACTTCTTCTCGTTCGCGTACATGCCCGGCGAGATGAAAAGCCAGAGTTGGTACAGAATGAACGGCGAAGCAAGAATCGCCCCGCCGGCAAATGAAGTTTTCAGGTAGAGATTGAGCCCGTCCGTGGGATGGGTAAAATTTAATTGCAGCCCGAGATCGGTAACCGGCTTCTGCACGTAATTGTAGAGGCGCACGTGGAAGATGTAGGCGATCGCAAAGCCAGCGGCTAAAAAGCCGACACACCAGAGCAGTCGCGAGCGCAGCTCCTCCAGATGCTCCATCAGGCTCATGCCGGGCAGTTCGGCACGGTCATGCACGGCCGCACGGGCGCGATCGACGAGCTCAGTCGCCATGTGCGGCCTCCTGACTCATCTCCCGATCCACTTCGGCTACGGGGGAGTTCTCGGCAGGCGCTTCAGGAATGGAGCTGAGAAAACCGCCGCCGAGCGGACTCGCATGACGACCTCGCGGCGTGGGCAGACCCGTGGCCGGGGGCATCATATGCAGGCTGCCGGAGCTCGCGATGGGAAGGGGGCGCACGCCGTCAACCGTGCCGTTTGGGGTCTCCACACTGGCCTTATCGGCAGCCGGGGGGAAAACTTTAGAGGAATCATCCGAATTATCTTGGGCGAGCGGCTCGGGCAGGGGTAGAGGCACCGCCGTCGTAGCCGGAGGCCGCAGGTGCGGATGTTCTTCTTCAGGAGATTCCGTGAGGGGCGGTGGCACCGGCGCGGCAGCCTCCATGGCGGCGATCTGCTTTTGCCGATCAGCCTGTTCGGAGACGCGCAGCTCCTCTTCCATCTGCATCTTGAACTCGTTGGAGGCGCGGCGGAACTCGCCGACCCATTTGCCGAGCTCGCGCGCCAGCACCGGCAGCTTCTTGGGCCCGAAGAGCAGAAGCGCCAGCACGAACAGAAAGATGCTGTCGGCAAAGCTTGGCATACGATCTTTGATGATACGGCCTCCAAGGGAAAGGCACCAAGGCAGAGTTGCAGTCATGAAACAGTCCGCGCCCGTTGAAAACACTTTTTGCTCCGGTGCGTCCTACCTAGCAGCCACCCTTCGCTCGGACTTCTTAGGCCAGCAGGCCTCGATCAGAATCAGGGATCAGGATCAGGGAGGGCGCCTGACATGGAAAGGCCTGGGACGGAGCATCATGGCGCGGAGTACGGGGAAGTCAGCCAAGGACACAGACACATTGGATACCTTTGCACGGGGCCGACAGCTGCAGGGGAGCGCGATCCGGAGCCAACGGCCCTGGGCCCGTGCCCCGCGCCTGGCAGCAGCGGCTGCTTTGGCGCTGTTCCTGCTTCCTTTGGGTGCCTGCGCCGGCTTTTTCATTAAACCCGCGGCAACAAACCCGACCGATCCGACCAACCCAACGAATCCGGTCGCCCCGACACCGACCAACACCGGCGACTATGCCTATGTGGCCAACAGCAGCGCCGGAATCACCTCGCTCTCCGAATACAACGTAGGTGCCGGCAGCCTTGCCTCCGTGGGCACCATCAACCTGGGCTACATCCCCGTGGCGCTCGCCGTGGCGCCGACCAATACCTTCCTCTACGTCGCTTCGGCCCCGGGCTCCGCCAATCCGGGTATTTACCTGTACAACATTGCCACGGGCGGGGCGCTCTCGGTTGCCAACAGCGGCACCGCGCTGGCGACGGACCAGGTCGCCAGCATGGCCGTCTCACCGGACGGGAACTGGCTGTTTACCGTCAACAGCAGCGGGATCACCATGAACGAGTATCAGGTGACCACGGGCACGGGGCTGCTGACCCTGAAGGCCACGATCACCCTGCCCGGCACGGACTGCCTCCTGAGCGTCGCCACCCCGACGAGCCAGACCTGCTCGGTGGCCGTTTCGCCCAGTGAAGAGTACGTCGTGGCCTCGCTCGGTACGGCCGGGGACGCCGTCTTCAGCTACACCAGCGCGGCCGGCATCACCGGATCGAACTTCAATACCATCGCTTCGGGCTACTCGACGACCAATCCGACGGGAGATTTTTCGGTGGTCCTGGATAGCAATAATTTTGCCTATATCGCCCAGACCAATTCGCTCGTGGTCTATCAGATCAACTCGACGATTACCGAAGAGGGAACGCTGGGCTATGCGGCGGGAACCACGCCGCGCAGTGTCAGCTTAAACAAGAGCGGCAATACGCTGTTCACAGCCAATGAGGGTACCGGGACGATCTCCTCGTTCGGCATCAGCGGTAACGGGGCGCTGGCTGCCGTCGCGGGGTCGCCCTTCACAGGGCCCGCGAATGTTTCGGCCCTGGGTGTGGATAACAGCGGGCTCTACCTCGTCGCGGTGGGCTATGACGCCAGCGCGGGCGTGCGGCTGTACTCCGTCTCCTCGACCGGGGTACTGAAGCAGGTAGCCATGGCGGCCGCCGGCACCAACCCCGTGCTGCCGGCGCTGGTCGCTATGACACACTAGACACTTGAGTTGCGGGCCGGCCAGGTCCGCGGTCAGTGAGGCGCTGTTCGCATCATGCTCCCTGTTTTTCTGCCCCGTCCGGCCCAGGAGGGCGTCCCGCGTCCCCTCGGGCGCTCTCTCCACCCTCTGTGTCTGGCTGCCGTCGCTCTCACGTGGGGCGGCTGGGCGTTGACCGGCTGCACCAGAGTCCGCAAAGCGGTGGTGGAGGACGATGTGTACGTCACGGCGAAGCAGGCCTACCTGCGCGACCGCATCGCCGCGGTGTCCAACCGCACGGGCGAGGTCAGCAACGGACAGAAGCTCACGGTTCTGGGCCACCAGCGGCGATTTCTGAAGGTGCGTGCACCCGGCGGGGCCGAGGGTTGGATCGAGGAGAAACTGACTGCGGATCAGGGGATGGCCG
>CAXTBJ010000031.1:0-21299 GCA_964242585.1 uncultured Bryocella sp. | reverse complement strand
GGCCGACCAGTTCGACACGTTGAAGCAGGCGCATGCAAAAGACCGTGTGGTGGCCACGGCCGTGACCCGCGACGAGGTGTACCTGCACCTGACTCCCGGGCGCGAGACCATGCATTTCTTTCGTCTGCCGGAGAATGAGTCGCTCAGTCTGCTGGAACGGGCGTCCGTGCCCAAGCCGGCCGCGCCCGGTGCGAACGCCAGCGTGGGCAGGCCCACGGCGGCCAAGCTGCCGGTGCGCGAGAGCGGAACAGCTCGGGTCGCGGAGGAGGCCGCCGAAGCGGCCGCGGGCCCGCCCCAGCCGGTAATGGAGGACTGGTGGCTGGTGCGCGACAGCAAGGGCGAGACCGGCTGGATCTTTGCGCGCATGATCGATGTGAGTGAACCGGACACGCTGGCGCGCTACGCGGAGGGCCAACGGATCGTCGGTGCGTATGTGCTGACCTATGTGGATGATCCTGAGTCCAACATCGTCAACAACGGTCAGCCGGTCACGCACATCCCGGAGTATGTGACGGTGCTTTCGCCGTTCAAGGCGGGTCTGCCCTATGACTTCGATCAGTTGCGCGTGTTCATCTGGAATTTGAAGAAGCACCGCTACGAGACGGCCTACCGCGAACGCAACATCGCCGGCTTCCTGCCGGTGACCATCGGGTTGAAAACCGACCCGTACAACAAGGACGCGCACTTCGCCCTGCCGCTGCCCACCTTCACGGTCCGTGTTCTACCGGCCGATGCGCCCATGCCGACGTTCGATCCCGCGACCGGTCTGGTGAAATCCACGCGGACGATGAACGACTCGATCCGGCTGGTGGGCAACATCTGCCGCCGCATCGCCCCGCCCAACGCGAGCCCCCCGGCGCTGCTGCACCCGAATCCCGAGCCCGCCAAGGAAGACAGGCTGAAGGGGCGGCGTAAACGGTGAGCAGGACACGGTGAGAGCCGGCGCGCGTTCCTGCTTTCTCTCTGCACTTTAATGATAAAAAGCGGCCAAGGCTTCCACCACGGTATCCACCTCATCCTCCCGGAGCTCCGGAAAGATCGGCAGGGCGAGAACCTCGCCCGCGGCGCGCTCCGCGACGGGCAGTTCGCCTTCTGTGTAGCCTAAAAACTGCAAGCTCGCCTGCAGGTGTAGCGGCAGGGGGTAGTAGACCTCCGTGCCGATGCCGCGCTCGGCAAGGAACGCCCGCAGGGCGTCGCGCTGCGGGACGCGCAGGACATACTGATGAAAGACCGGCTCGGCGCGGGGATCGACAAAGGGCAGCACCACGCCTTCCACGGTTGAATCGCCGACGATCCCGGCCGCTCGCAGTTTACGGTCATACAGCCCGGCGATCTCACGACGTTTGGCGTTGCCGGCCGGCAGCCTGCGCAGCTTGACCTCCAGGACCGCCGCCTGGATACCGTCCAGCCGCGAGTTCCACCCGATCTCCCCACCGAGGTCGTCATGGTAGTACCGGCGGCGCATACCGTGATTGCGCAGCGCACGTGCACGGTCGGCGACGGCCTCGTGCCGCGTGGTGAGCAGGCCAGCATCGCCGAAGGCGCTCAGGTTCTTGGTGGGATAGAAGCTGAACGCGGCGGCGTCGCCCAGCGAACCGACGGGTTGGCCGGACCACTGGGCGCCGAAGGCCTGCGCGGCATCTTCCACAAGTCGTAGATCGTGCGCCGCGGCCAGTGCGCCTAGACCGTCCATATCGGCGGCCTGTCCGTAGAGGTGTACCGGCAGCAGGGCACGGACGGTTTTGCCCTGCACGGCGGCACGCGCGCGTGCCGTATGTACCGAAGCCGGCGATAGATTGAAGGTGCGCTCGTCTATATCCGCCAGCAGCGGGGTAGCGCCCGCGCGCAAAATTGCGCTGACCGTCGCGAAGAAGCTGAAGGGTGTGGTGATCACGGCGTCGCCCGGCCCGATACCGAGCGCCGCCAGAGCCAGCCAAAGGGCGTCGGTCCCGCTGGCGCAGCCGATGCCGGCGGTTGCGCCGCACAACTCGGCCGCGGCCGCCTCAAACCGCGTCGCCGCCGGGCCGAGCACGAACTGCTGCCGATCGCACACGCCGGCGATGGCTTCGAGCACCTCTTCGCGGATCTCGGCATACTCGCGGCTGAAGTCGAGAAGGGGGACAGATTGACTGGAAAGGGAAGCGCTTGCCATGACGTACAGGGTATCGCGGTCGCCGCGCCGCGGTCTGCGGATGGCCCGCCGGAAGCGCCGCTTGTGCATGGGCCATAAAGCCTGTAGGGTGGTTTCGCGAGGCGGAGCTATTTTTGCTTGGGTGTCCAGACGCCCATTCCGTAAACGGACGGCCCGCAACTCACACTAGGAGATCGGCCATATGGACATCAAGCCGGCGCAGAACATCCAGGACACGTTTTTGAACACGGTCCGCAAGGATAAGAGCCCCATCACGATCTATCTGGTGAGCGGGGTGAAGCTCACGGGTAAGATTCGCTCCTTCGATAAATATTCCGTACTTTTGGAAAATAACGCGCAGGAACAGCTGATCTTTAAGCACGCGATCTCGACCGTGGTCAGCGGGCGCATGCCCCACAGCGAAGGCCGCACCGAGCCGCGATCGGCTGCCGAGAATGGCGTCGTGGCCGGCGGCGCCCCGGTGATCCGGTAGAGCGGCCCGGCCGGCGGATGCAGGGGCAGGCCCCATCCTCCGAGCAGCGCGCATCCGAGGAGCAGATCCTGCTCCAAACACGGCGTCGCGCCTCAGGCGAACGTGCCGTGTTGGTGGCGGCCGACTTTACCGGCCTGCGCCCGCCGCCGCGGAGCGCGGCGCAGCAGGCGCGCCGTGCCGCGCGTCTCACCCTCAGCCCGGACGCCATGACGGAGGAAGGCCCAGGCATAGCCGCAATCTCAGGCGTAGCCGTGAGCCCAGGCATAGCCGCGGGCCCAGGCCTAGCCATGAGCCCAGACCTAGCCTCGAGTCCGCACTCCGATATAGATTTCGACGCCTCCTTGGCCGAATTCCAGGAGCTGGCCCGCTCGGCCGGGGCCGATATCGCCTCCCTGCTGATCCAGCGACGCGCGAAACCCGATCCGGCGACCCTGATCGGCGGCGGTAAACTGACTGAAGTCGAGGCCACGGTACGGTCCACCTCCGCCGATCTTGTTCTTTTCGATCATGACCTGTCTCCCTCGCAGCTGCGCAATCTGGAGGAGCGCCTGCCTTGCCGTGTGATCGACCGAACCCAGTTGATCCTGGATATCTTTGCCCGCCACGCCCGCACCCGCGAGGGACAGCTGCAGGTGGAGCTCGCTCAACTGGAGTACCAGCTACCCCGCCTGAGCGGTCGCGGCCGCAGCATGTCGCAGACGGGTGGGGGCATCGGCACGCGCGGACCGGGCGAAACGCAGCTCGAAACCGATCGCCGCAAAATCCGTTTGCGTATCAGCCGGATTCAGGGGCAGCTGGAGGCTGTGCGCCGCATCCGCCGCCAGCAGCGGGGCCGGCGCGAGGCCGTGCCCGTTCCCACGGTGGCGCTGGTGGGTTATACGAACGCCGGCAAATCCACCCTGTTCAACGCTCTGACGGGCGCGGAGGTGCTCGAATCGGAGCGTATGTTTGCCACGCTCGACCCCAAGCTGCGGCAACTGACCCTGCCGTCCCGCCGACGCGTGCTGCTGGCCGATACGGTCGGTTTTGTGCGCAACCTGCCCCATGCCCTGGTGACCAGTTTTCGTGCCACCCTGGAAGAGGTGGAGCGTGCCGAGCTCCTGATCCATGTCCGCGACGCCGCCAGCCCCACGCTGGAGGAGCAAAAAGGGCAGGTGGAAGCCGTGCTGGATGAGTTGGAGGTGCGCCAGACCGTTACGCTGCAGGTGCTGAACAAGGCAGATCTGCTGCCGGCGGGTATGCCGGTCGCCGCAGGAGAGCTGCTGGTTTCAGCGCGCACCGGCGCCGGGCTCGACAGCCTGCTGGCGGCTATGGATGAGGCGCTGACCGCCGATCCGCTGGTCGAAGCCGATTTTCGTATTCCACAGTCCGAAGGGCGCGTGCTGGCGGCTCTGGAGCGGGGAGCGACGCTCTCCGGCCAGCGCTTTGCCGGCAATCTGTTGTACCTGCGGGCGATAGGCCCGGCATCGCTGCTTAGCCGTTATCGCCGCTACCAGCTGCGCAACATGGAAGAGGGCCGAAAAATCGACGCTGCCGTAGCCCCGTCGCCGGAGTTCCAGGACCCTGCGCAGCGACCCAGCGATGCAGGGGAGGTGAAATAAAACAGGCCGCCTGAGAGGGAGTGGAGGTGGTTCCCTGATCACGCGGCCTGCTTGACCCGGACGGGTCGGGTGGAATGAACCTATCGTACTCCAGCCGCTCCGCGGCCCCGACTTAACGGCCATTGTGTTCGGTTTTCACACCGGGTTCTTTGACTCCCTCTTGCTCTCTTTGCTACAAAGGGTAAAGACAAGTGTGTGTTTCGTCATGAGAACACCCTGCGGTCAACGGCCGGGGAGAGAACCTTGTCTCGCGGTTCGCATCCAATAGCAGGTTCATGGAAATTCTTAATCAACTGGGTTCACTCATGCTCGGCTCCGTGCCGACGATCATCCTGTTTGTGATGCTGGTGCTCGCCTATGAGCTTCTGGTCCGCAAGCCCATGGAGCGCGTCCTGGAGGAAAGACGCACCCGCACCACCGGTGCTGTGGAGCAGGCCCGTGGGGCCATTGCCGCGGCCGAGGCCGAGACCGCCGTGTACGAGGACAAGCTGCGGGCAGCACGGGGCGAGCTGCTGGCGGAGCGATCGCAGCGGCTGAAAGAACGCCAGGCCGAGCGGGAACGTGTCCTGGCCGCCGCCCGTGAGACCGCAGCGCAGCGGGTCCGCGCGGCAACCGCGGAGATTGAGGCTTCCGCCGAGACCGCTCGCCACCAGATTGAAGCCTCTGTGGCGGAACTCGGCGAACGAATCGTGCGTGCGCTGCTGCCGTCCCGCTCCCTCGGCAGTGAGGTGCAGCGGTGAAGCGTCTTTTTACTGGTTTGCTTGGGGTTCTGCGACCGCGGATTGCCTGTATGGCTTTGTTTGCGCTGTTGCTGGCCGGCTCCCCCGCCATAGCTTTGCACGCCCAAGCGCCTGCCGAGGCCTCCCCCGGCAGCGTCGGGGAGCGCTCCACGCCGATCGACGCGTCTCCGGAAAAGCGTGAGCAGGAGGTGGATGAGAACGCCGCCTACCGGCACTCGCCCGCGGTGGTGAAGCTTGGCTCGATGGTCGGGATGAAGGCCGACGCCGCAGCCACGGCCTTTACCGTGTTGAATTTTTTCCTGCTGGCGGCCTTTGTCGGCTACCTGGTACTGAAGCTGCTGCCCAAGGTCTTTCGGGACCGCAGCTCTTCGATTCAGCGGCATCTGGTGGAGGCACGCAGCGCGACGGAGGAGGCCAGCAGCCGGTTGAATGCGATCGAGAATCGGCTGGGCCGGTTGGACGGTGAGATCGCCGCCATGCGCCGGCAGCTGGAGGCTGAAACCGAGCGTGAAGAGCGTCGCATGAAAGTGTTGGTCGAAGACGAGGCGGCCAAGATCGTGGCCGCGGCCGAAAGTGAAATCATTGCCGCTACTGCCAACGCCCGCCGCGAGTTGCAGCGCCACGCCGCGGAGTTGGCCATCCAGCACGCCGCGCAGCGCCTGGTGGTCACCGCGGAGACCGACCGGCTGTTGATTCAAGGCTTCGCACAGCGGTTGGCCGGTGAAAAGGGAGGGCAGAACTGATGGCCGTTGTGGATTTGCGCTATGCCCGCGCCCTGGACGAGGTGGTTTTAGCGAAAAAGCTCTCCCGCGAGGAGGTCAAGGCGCAGTTGAACGACTTTCTTGTGACCCTGGAGGGGAGCGCCGCCCTACGTGAGATCCTGGAGAATCCCTCCTTGCCGGAGGATCAGAAGCTGCGGGTGTTCGATGCCATCGCGGCGCGTTCCGGCATGAACGCCACGGTGCGCAACTTCCTTGTGGTTATCACCCATCACCAGCGCCTGCGGGAGTTGCCGGACATCGTCGCCGCCTACCTGCACCGTGCGGATGACAGCGGCGGGATCACGGAGGCTGAGATCACCACGGCCCGATCCATCGACCAGGGAGAGCGGCGCGTGTTGGAGGGGACAATCATGCAGCTGGCGGGAACCGCCTCGGTGCGTGCCACCTTTCGGGAGGACGCGCAGCTGCTGGGTGGAGCGGTGATCCGGTTGGGCTCCACCGTGTACGATGGGTCGGTCCGGGGCCAATTGGAGCAGATGCGGCAGCGCCTGCTGGCCGCAGCGAACTAAAGTTTCGCGGCAGTGAAGGCGCGAACAGAGATTATGGCTCCCTGACAGGACGGGAGCCTGGAACCAAAGACGCGTTACAGAGCAGGAAAGAAGAAAACCATGCCAAGTATTGGGGCAAACGAGATTACCGAGCTGCTGCGGCAGCAGATTGAAGGCTACGAGGACCGCGTTCAGGTGGACGAGGTCGGCACCATCGTCTCCCTCGGAGACGGCATCGCCCGCATCCATGGGCTCGACAAGGCCATGGCGGGCGAGCTGATCGAGTTTCCGCACGGCGTTGCCGGTCTGGCCATGAACCTCGATGAGGATCAGGTGGGCGCGGTGTTGCTGGGCGACTTCACGGAGCTGCGCGAGGGCGATCAGGTCAAACGTTCCGGCAAGATTATGTCCGTGCCGGTCGGCGATGCGCTGATCGGCCGCGTGGTGAATGCCATCGGTCAGCCGATCGACGACAAGGGGCCGATTGCGACCACGCAGACCCTGCCCGTCGAGCGTATCGCGCCGGGTGTAATCGACCGGCAGTCCGTGACCGAGCCGATGGCCACGGGGATCAAGGCCATCGACACGATGATCCCCATCGGGCGCGGTCAGCGCGAACTGCTGATCGGCGACCGCCAGACCGGCAAGACCGCGGTCGCGCTCGATACCATCATCAACTCCGCCAAGAATGATCTGGTCTGTATCTATTGCGCGATTGGGCAGAAGCGGTCCTCCGTGGCCGGCGTGGTGCAAACGCTGGAGCGCTACGGCGCGATGGCATACACCATCGTGGTCGCCGCGACGGCCTCCGAGCCCGCGCCGATGCAGTATCTTGCACCCTTTGCCGCCACCGCCATGGGCGAGTTTTTCCGCGACAACGGCAAGCACGCGCTGATTATTTACGACGATCTGTCCAAGCACGCCGCCAGCTATCGGGAGATCTCCCTGTTGCTGCGCCGTCCACCCGGGCGCGAGGCCTACCCGGGCGACGTGTTCTATCTCCACTCGCGTCTGCTGGAGCGTTCATCCAAGATGTCGAAGGAAAAAGGCGGCGGCTCGCTGACCGCCCTGCCGATCATCGAGACACAGGCCGGCGATGTGTCGGCCTATATTCCGACAAACGTGATCTCGATCACCGATGGACAGATCTTCTTTGAGACCGATCTGTTCAACTCCGGCGTGCGTCCGGCGGTCAATGTCGGTCTTTCGGTCTCGCGCGTGGGTTTTGCGGCGGCCATCAAGGCCACCAAGCAGGTAGGCTCCACATTGAAGCTGGATCTGGCGCAGTACCGAGAGCTGGCAGCCTTCTCCCAGTTCGGTTCCGATCTGGACAAGGTCACCCAGCAGCAGTTGAATCGCGGCCAGCGTTTGACGGAGCTCCTGAAGCAGCCGCAGTTTCAACCGCTCACCGCGGCGCAGCAGGTGGCCATCCTGTTCGCCGGTACGCAGGGTCTGCTCGACGATCTGCAGGTCAGTGACATCCAGGCATTCGAGGCCGGGTATTACCCCTTCCTCGATACGGCACATCCTGACATCCTCTCTGACATCTCCACCAAAAAGGCGCTCGACGACGACCTGCGCAAGCGGCTGAAGGATGCGATCGAGGAGTACAAGCGCGACTTCCTTTCCGAGCACAAGAAGGCCGCGGAGGCGGTAACGGCATAGGTGATAATCAGGTTAAGGGATCACAATGCCACGGACCCAGCTGCTGCTTGCGGTTCTTACTCCGACTCTGGCGGTGCCCGTCGGCATCATGCTGAACCGAAGTGGTTATTCGAAGCTAGAAGCGCACATGGGCGCGATGGAGAATTGCCTGGATAGCCGTGTGACGGCTTTGGAATCTCGCTTTCGTGCCGACATGCTCATGGTGATCGGGTAGTCGACTGAACTTGAGGTGCGGGTAGCCCGGCTCGAAAGGGAACGGAAGTAACCGATGGCAAATGTACTCGATCTAAGGCGCCGCATCCGCAGCGTCAAGAATACGCGGCAGATCACCCGAGCCATGAAGATGGTCTCGGCGGCCAAGCTGCGCCGTGCGCAGGAGCGCGCACTGCAAGCTCGGCCCTATGCCCAGATGCTGACCAATGTGCTGCTCTCGCTCGTCCGGCGTACCGATCTCCTGGATGAGACCACGGGCGAGGTGCGGCATCCGCTGTTGGTGGAACGCGAGGAGAAGAGCGTTTTGCTGATCGTGATCGCCGGCGACAAGGGTTTTGCCGGAGGGTTTAACTCCAACATCGGTAAGGCGGCCGCACGTTTTCTCGAGGAGCGCCGGGGACGCGGGCAGAATGTGGATCTGGAGCCGGTGGGCAAAAAAGCCATCGGCCTGTACAGGCGGCGTTTCCCGGCGGCTGTGTACGAGCACAGGGAAGAGCACTACGATAACGAGCTTTCAAGGCACATCGAAGACATCCGGCACCGCGCCGCGCCGATCGAGGTTGCAGTCGAGCACCCTGATCTCCTGCTGCGCGCCAACGTTGAGGACGTGTCCGCGATGGCTCATTCCATCATCGCGCGGTATGAGGCAGCGGAGATCGACGCGGTGTACCTGGTGTACAACGAGTTCAAATCCGTGCTGCAGCAGCGGGTTGTTACTGAAAAGCTGCTGCCGATTCGCAAGCTGGGGGAACACGAGATCAGCGCGGCCGAGGTAATGACGGAGGAGCAGAGAGAGGCCGCAGCCAAGGCGGCCGAAGCTGCCGGCATCTCGGTCAACGAACCCGAGGAGACCGAGGTCGACGCGGAGGCCAAGAAGTTCGGCACCGCAGACGTAGACTATATCTACGATCAGGCGCCCGAGCGGCTGTTCCGGCACCTGATGCCCCGTTACGTGACGACGCAGATACTGCATGCCATTCTGGAGTCGATCGCCGCCGAGCACGCCGCCCGCATGACCGCGACGGACGCGGCGACGAAGAATGCGGGGGATCTGATCGACGAGCTGTCGCTGACCATGAATCGCGTGCGCCAGGCGGCGATCACCAAGGAAATCATCGAAATTGTAAGTGGAGCCGCGGCGATTTAACCGGCCGTGAAGAGAGAGTTTATGGCAGAGAATGGAAATGTAGGAACCGTGGTCGCCGTCAGCGGCCCGGCCGTGGATATCCAGTTTGAGGAGGCCAAGATGCCTCCCATCTTTCAGGCACTCCGTATCACCAGCGAGGGGTTTAATGTACCGAATCCGCTGAACATTGTGGTGGAGGTGCAGCAGCATCTCGGCGAGGGCCGGGTGCGCTGCATCGCCATGGAGGCGACCGAGGGCATGGTGCGCGGCATGAAGGCGCTCGACACCGGTTCAGGCATCACGGTGCCGGTGGGCCGCGCCACGCTGGGCCGGGTGCTGAATGTGCTGGGCGAGCCCGTGGATGAGTTGGGCCCGGTGAACGCGACCGAGCACCGGCCGATTCACCGCCAGGCTCCGGCCTTTGACGAGCAGTCCACCTCCGAGGAGATGTTTGAGACCGGCGTCAAGGTCATCGACCTGATCCAGCCCTTTTTGAAGGGCGGCAAGATCGGTCTGTTTGGCGGCGCGGGTGTCGGTAAGACCGTCGTCATTCAGGAGTTGATCAACAACGTAGCGACCAAGCACGGCGGCTTCTCCGTATTTGCCGGCGTGGGCGAGCGCACGCGCGAGGGCAACGATCTTTGGCATGAGTTTCAGGAGTCCGGTGTGATCAATCTCCAGGATCTGCCGAAGTCCAAGGCCTCGCTGATCTACGGGCAGATGACGGAGCCGCCGGGGGCACGGCTGCGCGTGGCGTTGACCGGCCTCACGGTCGCGGAGTACTTCCGCGACGAGGAGCACGCGGATACGCTGCTGTTCATCGACAACATCTTCCGCTTCACGCAGGCGGGCTCCGAGGTTTCCACCCTGCTGGGCCGTATGCCCTCCGCGGTGGGCTACCAGCCGAACCTGGCCACTGAAATGGGTGAGTTGCAGGAGCGGATCACCTCGACCAAATCGGGATCGGTGACCTCGGTGCAGGCCGTGTATGTGCCTGCCGACGATCTCACCGATCCGGCCCCGGCGACCACTTTTGCGCATCTTGATGCGACGACGGTGCTTTCGCGTCCGCTGTCGGAGCTGGGCATCTATCCGGCGGTAGATCCGCTGGCCTCCACCTCGCGCATTCTTTCTCCGCGTATTGTGGGCCAGGAGCACTATGACGTCGCCCAGGGCGTAAAACGCATCCTGCAGCGTTACAAGGATTTGCAGGATATTATCGCGATCCTGGGTATCGACGAGCTCTCTGAAGAAGACAAGACCACCGTGACCCGGGCGCGCAAGGTGCAGCGCTTCCTGTCACAGCCCTTCCATGTCGCCGAGATCTTTACCGGCATCCCCGGGGCCTATGTCAAGGTCGAGGACACGGTGCGTTCCTTCAAGGAGATTATCGAGGGCAAGCACGATGACATCCCGGAGCAGGCCTTTTATCTGAAGGGCGGCATTGAGGATGTGTTGGCAGCGGCTGAGAAGATGAAGGCCTCAGCCTAACGAGTGAGAACGGCCGCGATTTCGGGTCCATCGCTCGATGAACTCGGGGTCGCGGCTGGAGTGAGTGGAATGGCAGACGCAGAGAACAATTCGGGACTGCTGCAGGTGCGTCTGGTTACACCGGACCGCGTGTTATTGGATACCACCGCGGAGGCGGTCGAGTTGCCCTCCATGTCCGGCTACCTGGAGGCGCTGTACGGCGCGGCCCCGCTGCTGGCAGAGCTGGGCGCGGGGGAGGTTCGTTTGCACGGTGGAAAAGCCGGGCAGGAGACCTACTTCGTTGCCTGGGGCTTTGTGGAGGTTCTGCCGGAGCGGGTCACGATCCTGGCGGAACAGGCGCTGCGGCCGAACGAGATCGACGTGAATGCGGCTCGTATAGATGAGCAACACGCGCAGGAGCTTTGGACTCAGGCCGGCGACGACCAGATGAAGTATGACGAGGCAAACGCGGTATCGCGCGTTGCGGAAGAAAAACTGGCCTCTGCGGCGCATAAGGCTTGAGTGCAAGTTGTTGAGCTGATGGCCTGCGCACGAGTTTAGTTCTCCATGAGTCTCGTAAAAACGAGCCTGTAAAAACGGTTCCCCGAGGCTGATGCGGTACGGTGAGTGCAGGTCGTATACTTGGGCTATGTCAATACTTGGCAATGCGGCGGCAATCGCGAAGGGTATGAGCATCACGCTGCGCGAGACTTTTCAGCCCACCGAGGTCGAAAATTATCCTGACGGCAAGGGGCCGTTGCGCGGCGCGGTGTTTCAGGAGCGGTTTCGCGGCAAACACCAGCTGCAACGCGATGAAAACGGGCTGGAAAAGTGCGTGGCCTGCTATCTTTGCGCGGCAGCCTGCCCTGCGAACTGCATTTACATCGAGGCGGCGGAGAACACGGAAGAGGTGCGCATCTCGTCGGCTGAACGCTACGCCAAGGTCTATAACATCGACTATAACCGCTGCATCTTCTGCGGATATTGCGTCGAGGCGTGCCCGACGGATGCCATCACCCATGGCCACGGCTTCGAAATGGCCAGTTTGAATGCCACGAACATGGTGATGCGCAAGGAAGATCTGCTGGTGCCCGTGCCCAACGCGTTGCCGCATTCGCCGCACGAAGAGGTTGAGGTGCTGCGGTAGGCTTTGCCGTGGCCGCTCGCATGGTCGTTCAAGCGACCGTACCGGCGAATGATCCTTGTGGTTATTGCCGCCTCTTATTCCAAGACGACCTGCTGCCGTGGCTTCGATCCCGGGTCGTTGTGTCTATGCGTCGAGGATCATGTCACGCGGAAAGTTGCAGAAGTGCATGATCTCCCCGTCGCCCCATCCCCTCCACCAGATCCTGCGTGAGCGCATTGCCATCATCGACGGCGCGATGGGAACGACCATTCGCACCTATGGCATGGTGGAGGCCGACATCCGGCAGGGCCGGTTCGAGGGTGCGGGCAAGGATCTGCTGAACAACGGTGATCTGTTTTCGCTCACCCAGCCGGCGATGATCTGCGATATTCACCGCCGCTTTCTGGAGGCCGGTGCGGACATCATCGAGACCAATACCTTCGGTGCGACCAGCATCTCGCAGAGCGAGTTTTTTGTGGATGACCCGCGGGAGCACGGCGGCCGCAAGGATCCGGAGTTTTACCAGAAGATCATCGACGACACCTCGCTGAACGACCTTGCCTGGGAGATCAATGAGCAGTCGGCACGGCAGTGCCGGGAGTGGGCCGATCGTGTGGGCCACGCGACCGGGCGGCAACGCTTCGTCGCCGGTGCGATCGGGCCGCTGACGGTGTCGCTTTCGAATTCGCCCGATGCGGACGATCCGGGGTTCCGCGTGGTCACCTTTGACCAGGTAAGGCAAGCCTATGTGCAGCAGGTGCGCGCGCTGATGGCGGGTGGGTCGGATCTGCTGCTGGTAGAGACGATCTTCGATTCCTTGAATGCCAAGGCAGCGCTGGTGGCCATTCGTGAGGTCTTCGACGACACCGGCGAAGAGTTGCCGGTCATGCTGTCTGTTGCCGTCGGGCGGGGTGGGGAGACGATGATCTCCGCGCAGACGGTGGAGGCGTTCTGGAACGCCGTACAGCATGTAAACCCGCTGGCGGTGGGTCTGAATTGTTCGCTTGGGCCCGACCTGATGTACCCCTTTCTGGCGGAGTTGTCGGCGAAAGCGGATGTGGCCATCTCCTGCTACCCCAACGCGGGGCTGCCCAACCCGCTTTCGCCAACCGGCTTCGATCTGGAGCCGGCGGACATGGCCCGGTACCTCGGCGAGTTCGCGCAGGGAGGCCTGATCAACATCGCCGGTGGCTGCTGCGGTAACACGCCGGAGCACATCGCGGCGATTGCGAAGGCGCTGGAGGGAAAGGCCCCGCGGCCACTCGCGCCGGTCTTGGTTGGGGCAGCGGCATGAGCGGTGTGGAGACGCAGACCCCCTTTGGGGATGACAACCAAGAAAGCCAAGTCCCGAGCGCCAGGCCGCTTCGCCTTTCCGGATCGCAGCCGTTCACGCAGCAGCCCGGCATTTTCATTCTGTTGGGCGAGCGGACCAATGTGGCCGGATCGCCGAAATTCGCGCGCCTGATCAAGGAAGGCAAGTACGAGGAGGCGGTTTCGGTCGCGCGCCAGCAGGTGGAAAACGGCGCCAACGTGCTCGACATCTGCATGGATGAGGGCATGATCGACGGCGTCGCCGCCATGTCGCGCTACCTGCAGCTGCTGGCGTCGGAGCCCGAGGTAGCCAAGGTGCCCTTCATGGTTGACTCCTCCAAGTGGGAGGTCATTGAGGCCGGGCTGAAGTGCCTGCAGGGCAAGGGCATCGTCAACTCGATCTCGCTCAAGGAGGGCGAAGAGCGTTTTCGCAAAAACGCGGCGTTGGTGCGCAAGTACGGCGCGGCGGTGGTGGTCATGGCCTTCGACGAGCAGGGCCAGGCGGCGACATATGAGGACAAGATCCGCATCTGCGAACGAGCGTACCGGATGCTTGTCGACGAGGTCAGGTTTCCGCCGGAAGACATCATCTTCGACCCCAATATCCTGACCGTCGCCACGGGCATGGAGGAGCACAATAACTACGCCAACGACTTCATCAACGCGACGCGCTGGATCAAAGGAAACCTGCCGCACGCGAAGGTGAGCGGCGGGGTATCGAACATTTCCTTCAGCTTCCGCGGCAACAACAAGGTTCGCGAAGCGATGCACTCGGCCTTTCTGTACCACGCCATCGCGGCGGGCATGGATATGGGCATCGTCAACGCCGGCATGCTGGAGGTCTATGAGGACATTGAGCCGGAGCTGAAGGTGCTGGTCGAGGATGTGCTGCTCAACCGTCGCACGGACGCAACCGAACGCCTGGTGGAGCACGGCGAACGGCTGAAGACCGCAAGCGCCGGGACGACCGAGGTCAGCGAAAAGAAGGCCGAGGAGTGGCGCAACGGGACGGTCGAGGAGCGTTTGTCCCATGCCCTGGTGCGCGGCATCGACACCTTTATCGACCAGGATACCGAGGAGGCGCGTGCCAAGCTGGGACGGCCCCTGCTGGTGATCGAAGGCCCGCTGATGTCGGGCATGAGCGTAGTGGGTGACCTGTTCGGGTCGGGCAAGATGTTTTTGCCGCAGGTGGTCAAATCCGCACGCGTGATGAAGAAGTCAGTCGCCTATTTGACACCGTTTATGGAGGTGGAAAAGGCCGAGATGGCCGCCGCCGGGGAGGCCGTGCGGACCCAGGGTAAGATCGTGCTCGCCACGGTGAAGGGCGATGTGCACGATATCGGCAAGAATATCGTCGGCGTGGTGCTCGCGTGCAACAACTACGAAGTGATCGACATGGGGGTGATGGTGCCGGCGGAGAAGATACTGGCACGCGCCAAAGAGGTCAACGCGGATATCATCGGCCTCAGCGGGCTGATTACGCCGTCACTGGATGAGATGGTGCACGTGGCGCGCGAGATGGAGCGGCAGGGCTTTACGATGCCGCTGCTGATCGGCGGCGCGACCACCAGCCGCGCGCATACGGCCATCAAGATCGCGCCGCACTACCGTGAGCCGGTAATCCATGTCACCGATGCCAGCCGCGCGGTGCCGGTAACGACCAATCTGCTCAGCGAGGACAGCCGCGCGCTGTTTATCGACCAGCACCGTGCGGAATACGAGGCGTTGCGGAAGGCGCATCTGGCTCCCAAGCAGGCCCTGACACCCATCAAGCAGGCGCGGCAGCGGCGCACCCCGATTGAGTGGCGTCCTGAGGACATCCCGAGGCCATCGTTCACCGGCGTTCGCGTGCTGGACGACTTTTCCTTGGCGACACTTCGGGAGTTTATCGACTGGTCGCCGCTATTTCACACCTGGGGCCTAAAGGGCATCTTTCCACGCATTCTGCAGGATGAGCGGCAGGGCGAGCAGGCGCGGCAGGTCTTCGCGGATGCCCAGAAGATGCTTGACCTTATCGTGTCAGAGAAGCTGTTGACGGCACGCGGCGTCTACGGGCTATTTCCCGCCAACGCCGTCGGCGAAGATGTGGAGCTGTACACCGACAGTACACGCCAGCAGCAATTTGAACGCCTGCACTTCCTGCGTCAGCAGTCGCATAGGGAAGGCACCGAACCGTGCCGGTCCCTGGTGGACTTCATCGCCCCCTGGGAGACGGGGCTGCCCGATCACATAGGGGCCTTCGCGGTGACAACCGGTCTTGGTTTGAAAGAACTGAGCCATCGCTTCAAAGCGCAGCATGACGATTACAGCGCCATCATGGCCGAAGCCCTGGCTGATCGGCTGGCGGAGGCCTTTGCCGAATGCCTGCATAAGCGCGTGCGCGATGAGTGGGGTTACGGTTGCGAGGAGACGTTCACGCCGGCAGAGCTGATTCAGGAAAAATACCGGGGCATCCGACCGGCACCGGGTTATCCAGCCTGCCCGGATCACACCGAAAAGGGAACGATCTGGCGATTGCTCAAGGTGCAGGAAAACACCGGCATGGAGATTACCGAGTCCTTCGCGATCTGGCCCGGATCGAGTGTGAGCGGGATCTATTTCGCGCATCCCGAGTCGCGGTTCTTTTCGCTTGGAAAGATTGACCGCGATCAGGTTTCGGACTACCAGCGTCGCAAGGGTATGCATCTGGCGGAGGTCGAGCGCTGGCTTGGGCCGAATCTTGGTTACGACCCGGAGGCGTAATCCTTTCACGGCCTTCACGGTTTGCGCGGCATCGCGGTTGCCAACCCGTAGTCTTAACCGTATCGAGAGAGTCCAGTAGCCCATCGTGAGCGAACGGCATCACAGAATGTCACGAGGCCTGCGATGACGACGAAAAAGACTGCTGCGAAGAAAACTGCCACGAAGAAAACCGCCGTGAAGAAGACCGCGGCAAAGGCTGCTCCACCAAGATCGGCAGCGAAGGCCGCAGCCAGGAAAGCTCCGGCGAAGAAGACCGCCTCGAAGAAGACCGCCTCGAAGGCACCGGCTAAATCCGGTGAATCAAGTAAGCCCGGCAACGAAGACAACTACACAAAGCCCGACTTGCGTGAGCACATCAAGGAAGAGGTGATGGCCGGCGACAAGGGCGGCAAGCCGGGGCAGTGGAGCGCACGCAAGGCGCAGCTGGTGGCCCATGAGTACGTCGCCGAAGGGGGCGGCTACAAGCACCCCCGCAACGAATCGCAAGAGCACCTGAAACAGTGGGGCGACGAGCACTGGCACACCGCGGACGGCAAACCCGCCATCCGTGCCGACGAGCATGGCGGCGAAGAGACGCACCGTTACCTGCCGGACGAGGCATGGAAGGAGCTTTCGCCCGAGGAGCGCAATGCCACGGATGCGAAGAAGGTGAAGGCCTCGCGCAAAGGCAAGCAGTTTGTCGCCAACACGGATAAGGCGAAGACGGCGCGACGTCATGCGGTGAAATAAGCAACGCTCAGCCGCTTGCAACGCGTCTACCCGCATGTTACAAGTGAACCATTCCATCCGTGATGAGCGGGTCGAGTTTCATGCAGAGTGGTTGAGGGACGAGCCCTGTGACGCCACGACAACCGGACAGAACACAGTACCGGTGTCAACTCTCGCCTGGCGACAGGACACATGAGATTCGGTGGAGCAGAGCTGCACCCAAGATCGTGCTGCTTCCACAGATCTCCGTATCCCGAACTCCGGCAAGAGCGGTCGCAGCCAGCAGCACCCTTCACTCACCGGAGTGATCAATGGAGTATTCCTGTACCGGCTACGAGCTGCGTTGTAACGAGTGTGGCAAGAGCTTCGGCAACCGCCCCCAGTCTGCTTGCGATGAGTGCCTGGCACCCCTGGAGGTGCAGTACGATCTGGACCGGATGCGAGGGCGCGTTTCGCGGGAGAGTATCGCTGCCGGTCCGGCCAACATCTGGCGCTACAAGGAAATGCTTCCCATTCCACGGGGCTTTGAGCCCGATCTGCCTGTAGGCTTTACGCCGCTGGTACGCGCGAAGTCGCTCGGCAGGCGCCTGGGTGCAAGTCAACTTTTCATTAAGAATGATGCCGTGTGCTTTCCGACATTGAGCTTCAAGGACCGCGTCGTTGCGGTGGCTCTGGCGAATGCGCAGGCATTCGGGTTTGAGGTCGTCGGTTGCTCTTCGACCGGCAACCTGGCCAACTCCGTAGCGGCGCAGGCCGCGCGGCTGGGCATCAAGGCCTGCATTCTGATTCCGGCCGATCTCGAGCAGGCCAAGGTGCTGAACACCCAGGTGTACGGTGCGCGGCTGGTGCGCATCGACGGTAATTACGATCACGTCAACCGGCTTTGCACGCTGATCGCGGACGAGTACAACTGGGGTTTTGTGAATGTAAACCTGCGGCCCTACTATGCCGAAGGCTCGAAGACGGTGGGCTATGAGATCGCCGAGCAGCTCGGCTGGCGGCTGCCGGACAATGTCGTGGTGCCCATGGCGGGGGGCTCGCTGATTCGAAAAATCCGTAAAGCCTTCAAGGAGCTCGCATACCTCGGCCTGGTAGAAGATAAGCCGGTGCGTTTCTTCGGCGCGCAGGCGACGGGTTGTTCCCCGATCGCGCACGCTGTGAAGCAGGGCTGGGACTACATCGAGCCGCAGCGGCCCAACACGATTGCGCGTTCGCTTGCCATCGGCAACCCGGCGGATGGACCGATGGCCGCCAAGATGATCGCCGACTCCGGCGGCTATGCCGAGGATGTCTCAGATGTGGAGGTCGTGGCGGGCATCCAGGAGCTTGCCGAAACGGAAGGTATCTTTACCGAAACCGCCGGCGGCGTCACGACCGCTGTGACGGCTCGCCTCTACGCGGATGGGCGCATCGGCCGCGAGGAGACCACGGTGGCCTGCATCACGGGCAACGGCCTGAAGACCCTGGATGTCCTCTACGGTCGTTTTGACGCAGCGCAGCCGGTCAAGCCGAAGCTCGCCGCGTTTGATGAGTACATCCGTCTGGTCGACGGCGCGCTCGTGGGCGCAGCGTCAGTGGACGAGGAGCTTGTGTTGGCAGGGGGTGTGCAGTGAGTGTAAAGGTATTTCTTCCCACCGCCCTTGCGCGCCATACGGAAGGCCATAAGAGCTTCGCATCTGAGGCGAAAGATCTGCAGGGACTGCTGACCGAGATCGATGCGCGGTATCCCGCACTGGCCCAAAATGTGAAGGACGATGCGGGCAAGCTGCGCCGTTTTATCAATGTGTATATCAACGATGAGGACATCCGCTTTTTGGGCGGCGACACCCATCCCTTTGCCGATGGGGACGAGGTGATGCTGATCCCTTCGATCGCGGGCGGTGCTGAGGGAGTTGGATCGCCCGGTACTCTGTGAATCAATGCGGCGTACCGGGCCGGAACACAACGGAGACGGGACGCGCAACGCCCTGCTCTATGCGGTAGGAAGCCTGTACCTCGCCGAGTATGCCGCAGGCATGGCACTCTGCGTCAGACCGCTGCACATCGCTGATCAATCGATGATTTTTCGGATCGAGCGCCCAGCAGCGTGAGGTGAACCCTGTGTTGGATGGAATCGCATGCAAAATTGCTTTTATCAGAGGAGCGAAGTCTACCTCGTGAGCCCCTGTACCGCTGAACCACCAATACCCGTCAAAACAACCGCCGCCATTCCCCGTGTCTGCATCGTAGGTGCCGAGTATAGCGTCGGCATCGGAGCCGTAGACGCTCGCTGTAGTCTGCTTCACCAAACCAGTTCCGTCATACCGGAGCGCGTAAATCTCGACGTAACCCCTTCTGTCCGCTGAAGATACCAGCAGATCCTTCCAGATCGAAATATCGTCGCTGCTCTGCGCGAAGCCAGCCGCAATCACGCGCGGACCGGGTCGAATCGTCGTCATGAGTTGGACGATCTTGTGTCCGGCAAGTTCTCCGATCGGTATCACCTGTGCCTTCGCCATGTAGTCCTTCGAGGTGAGCGTTCGGCCGTCTGGAGCTTTGAAGCCAAGCATCAGATCTCCGCTGACATCGAGCCGCAGGGGATCTTCTGTCCACCATGCGAGGGGGTGGCTGACAGCCGGAGAGTATCGATCGCCCTTCTCTGTGTGAATTGCGAATTGCCCCTCTTGCGCAGGCAGAACACTTGCCAGCAGCGCACATGCAGTGGCAAGGAGCAATGATCTTGTCAATGGAGTCTCCTTGGCGAAGCGCTTGTAGCGCGAAGAGCTTGGTTCTGCCACGGTGTAAGTGGGACTCTGCTGAAGCTGTGACGGAGGCTCTTAGGTGTCGGACGATGCCGGAGCGGGCTCTTCGCTGCGCTCCAATGATAGTTCGGAGGACTCGGGCTCAGGGGCGCGCTGTGATGTCAGCCTCCGTAGGCGTCCAGCCGCTTGCAGGCCTCGGTGAGTTCTTCTGCTTTTTTGGCAAAGCAAAAACGTAGCAGGTGATCCCCGCGGTTTCGGCCTGCGCCGTCGGTTTGAAAGAACGCGGAGCCGGCGACGGCGGCGACCCCGGTTGCTGCCAGAAGAGAGCGTGCCTTCGCTTTGGCATCGGCGCCAGGGACGCGCGAGGCGTCGGCAAGAACGTAATAGGCGCCCTGCGGGATGGAAGGCGCGAGGCCCGCGCGGTTGAGGCAGGCGCAGAGAGCCTCGCGCTTGGCGTGGTACTCAAGGGCGAGATCGGTGTAGAAGTTTTGCGGTAGTTGCAGCAGACCGGCGGCAACACCATGCTGCAGCGGCGCCGGCGCGCACACATAGGTGAGGTCATGGAAGTAGCTGATCGCCGGCACCCAGCGCGGGTCGGCGGTGAGATAGCCAAGCCGCCAGCCGGTGACAGAGAAGGTCTTCGAGAAGCCTGAGATCGTCACCGTGCGTTCCGCCATGCCGGGTAGCGCGGCAAGCGATCTGTGTTGCGCGCCGGGGTATACAAAGTACTCATAAATCTCGTCGGTGATGACGAAGAGATCGTGCCGGCTCGCGAATTGGGCGATGGTGCCGAGTTCCTGTTCGGTGTACACCTTGCCGCTCGGGTTAGCGGGCGTGTTTAAGATCAGAACGCGCACCTTGGTCAGCGCGCGTTCGGGCAGTGCCTCCAGCTCGTCCAGATCGCGCAGGATCAACGGTGCGATGCGCAGCGAGCGCAGGGTGCTGACGTGGTACCCGTAAAACGGCTCGAAGACGATGCACTCGTCTCCTGGATTGAGCAACGCCATCAGGGTTGCGTGCAGCGCGCCGGTAGCACCGCTGGTCACCAGTACCTGTGTCTCGGGATCGACCGAAAAGCGATTAAAACTGGCGCACTTTTCTGCGATCGCGTGACGCAGCGGCGTGATGCCGTCCATACGCGTGTAGATGTTCTGGCCGGCGCGAATGGCCTCTCGTGCCGCCTCGGCGACCGAGGCAGGTACCTCGGTATCACAAACACCCTGGGCCATGTTGATCCCGTTCTGCAGGGAACAGGCCAGCGACATGGCCCGGATCTCCGATTGCAGATTCCCGGGAGCGAGCTCGCTGACATGAAGACGAGGGGAGACAAGCGGTGCGATGGCGGTCGACATGGGTCCGAGTGTAAAGGGTGTGCCGGCCGGAGCTAAGCCGTGGCGCACACCCTCATCCTACGTCACACATCCCGCGGCCAGCTAGATCACTTTGAGCAGATAGAGAATCACCACAATCAGCAAGATCGTTCCGAGCGTACCGCTGGGCGCGTACCCCCAGTTGCGGGAGTAGGGAAACGCGGGAAAGGACCCGAAAAGGAAAACAAGCAAGATGATGATGACGATCAGTTCCAAGACACCCTCCGAGTCAATGGCTTGGCGTATGGATGCTTGAGAACCCCCACCGTGTTATCTGACGGTACCCGGGATGTGAAGTGCATTGCCGTGTACCGCGCCCAAGCAACTTAAAGCGCGCAAGGCTTCTCCAAAGGGCTGGTATGCCACAGGGTTTACGCCTTGCAGGCAGAAAGGAAAGTCATGTTTTTCATCTTGGCCTTGGTTCTCTTTATTGCGTGGATTCTCGGGTTCGTCGTGTTTCATACCGCTGGTTTCCTGATCCATTTGTTGATCATTTTCGCGGTGATTTCGCTCATTTTTCAGTTCATTCGTGGACGTGGTTCTGGTCTATTTCGGGCTGCACATCCCCTTTCACGATCCCATGCCGGTTGCC
>CAXTBJ010000030.1:0-41119 GCA_964242585.1 uncultured Bryocella sp. | reverse complement strand
GCAATTTCGCCAAGAAGGAAGACCCTCTTGCTGTTTACCCCGAGCACCGTTACGGTCACCAGGGGGTCCGTGATGAACTGCTTCAGGCGACCTGTAACCGCCGTGCTCAACTGCATGGGCGTCAGACCGGCCGCCTGTAGATCGCCCACCAGCGAGAGCGAGATCATGCCGTCAGGCCGAACCGGCAGCGTGCCTGAGATGGTCGGCTCCTTCCAGACGGTGATTTCGAGGGAGTCGCTCGGGCCAATCACATAATCGGACGCGGTGTTTGTGGCGCTCGAGGGCAGAGACTGTGCCGCGGGCGGTGCGGGGGACGTCTTCTGGCCAACCGGAGCAGTCTGGACGGCGGGTACAACCGCTGTCTGCCGTGGAGACGCAGCGAAGGCGAGGCCGCCTTGCGAGGGGTGGCTCAGGGAGCCGCCGACAAGGAACCCGCAGGTCAGCAAAGCACAGCGAAGGCGACCGACGACCGAATATCGTTTCATAACATCCCGTAAAACCGGGTCACTCCTGTCCCGAACAAGGACACTGCGCACATGGCAGCTACGCATACATCCTGGCTAAGCCTTCCATGCAGTCTCTCTTGTCGTCGTGTCCCAAGGCAAGCACCATGATATTTGCCCTGCTGTTTGCGCTCGCTGCTGTGTATTTAATGCTTGCCTTGGTCTCTTCCGCGCCTTTGTTGCTGCACCTATTCTCTCTATGCCGGGTGATTCGGAAATTACTCGAAAGGACCAGAGAAGTTTTTCTGAAAGCCTTGTATGGTGGAAGGGAACTCGTGCGCCTACTATCTCAAACTGCGATTCCGGACTACACTGCCGCGGCGACGGTCACATTACCAGCGCCTCGCCGGGATGACGTCTTGGGCCAACAACCGCCACGCCCTAACTTCATGCAGACCTATCTTCCGGCCGGTCTGCTGTGTCTATTGGTGATGTTGCTGTACAAAACGATCGCGGTCAAGCTCGTAACGGACTGGTACCAGTTGCCGGACTTCTCTCACGGCTTTCTGATTCCGTTCTTCGTCGCCTATATCCTCTGGGAGAAACGGCAGACGCTCGCGAGAATGCCGGTTTCCCCAGCCTGGGCCGGTCTGCCGATCGTATTGCTTGGACTTTTTCTGCTGCTTGTGGGGGTGTTCGGCGCAGATCTGTTCCTGTCGCGCATCTCCTTTGTGGTCCTGACCTGCGGTCTGGTGTGGTCCCTGGCCGGCCTGCCGATGTTGCGCCAGGTGGGATTCAGCCTGTTCGTTCTGGTGCTGGCGATTCCGCTGCCGACGCTGATCTTCAACCAGATCACGTTTCCGTTGCAGCTGTTCGCGTCGCATCTGGCAAGCCTTGCCCTGCCGCTCGCGGGTGTTCCGGTTCTGCGCGACGGCAATATTATCCAGCTGCCGGCCATGCAGCTGGAGGTCGCCGAGGCCTGCAGCGGCATTCGCTCCTTGCTGAGTCTGTTTACCCTGGCGGTTATCTACGGTTACCTGCTTGAGAGCAAGGTGCGGCGACGCGTCATCCTGGCCCTCTCGAGTATCCCGATCGCCGTGGCGGCCAATGTCGCCCGTATCGTCGGAACGGGGCTCTGCGTCCAGTACTGGAACCCGGATAAAGCGGTCGGATTCTTCCATGAGTTCTCCGGATGGCTCATGTTTCTGGTTTCGCTGGGGCTCCTGTATCTGGTGCACAAAGCCCTGCAGCTTGGCGGCAAAGGCCGGGAGACGATCGCCGCATGAGGTCCTCGCAGTTCTGGTGTGTCTGTGTCTTTCTGGCGGCAACGCTGCTTCTCCTACACGCGCGGGGGGATGTCGACCGTGTGCCGGCCAGTGCCCCCCTGAACGAGGTGCCGGACACCCTGGGTCAGTGGGTGGGGCAGGATCTGCCGATCAGCTCGGCTACGCTCGAAATTCTCGGCAAGGGTGATTTTCTCAATCGTTTATACACGGTTCCCAAGCCCTTCCTGCCGTTGGCAGCGCCCTCCGCGCAGAGTCAAGCGGGCATGGTACCTCCCGTTCAGCTCTTTATTGCCTACTTTCCCACGCAGCGAACGGGCCAAGCCATCCATTCGCCCCAGAACTGCCTTCCCGGCTCTGGGTGGACGTTTCTCTCCTCCGGCGTAACGACCTTCACCGATGACGCCGGCAAGAGCTACCGCGTGGGCGATTACCTCATCTCTGACGGGCGCGAAAAGCAGGAGGTGCTTTACTGGTACCAGACCCATGGCCGCAGCATCGCCAGCGACTACGTGGCGAAGGCTCATATGCTGGTAGATTCGATCCGTCTGGGGCGAACCGATGCCGCGCTGGTGCGGGTGATCACAGCCGTGCAGCCCAATGAGGACAATGCCCAGGCTCATCGCCGACTGCTTGGATTTACCAAATTCGTGACCCCGCTGCTGCCGGCCTATGTACCGAACTAGCACACGGGACGTTCGGCGCCGTTTGAAGCAGCTGTTACGGAACGAGTCGAAAGAGAGAAAGACCGCATGACGTTTCCGCAGTTCGAAAAGCAAAAGCGACTTCGTTTTGCCGCTGCCACCCTGCTGGCGGCTTGCGCCCTCTCCGGTTGCAAGCACGATCCCAATGTGCAGAAGCAAAAGTACCTTGAAAGCGGTACGCGGTACGAAACAGACGGGAAGTACCGCGAAGCGACGATCCAATTCTCCAATGCGCTGAAGGTCGACCACAACTTCGCGCCCGCCCACTACGAGCTCGCCAAGACCTACCTGAAGCTGGGTTCCGTAATCGCGGCCTATCAGGAGCTGCAGCGCACCGTCAGCCTGAATCCGGGCAACGTGCAGGCCCGTCTGGATCTGGGAAATATGCTGCTCGCGGGCGGACTGCCCGACAGGGCGAAGGAGCAGGCCAATGCCGTGCTCGGCGCGCAACCCAACAACGCGGACGCGTATGCGCTGCTAGCCCACGTAGCTCAGAAACAGGGGGATAATGCGCAGGCGCTCACGTTGATCGGCCGCGCGCTCGCGATCGATCCGCAACGGAGCAGCTTCCATACCTCGCTGGGCGTCCTGCAGGCCATTACCCCCGGCAGTGACAAAAGCGGGGAAGCCGAGTTGCAGCAGGCTATCGCGCTGAACACCAAGGACCCATCCGCCCGCATCGCCTTTGCGGAGCTGCTTGCAAAGAAGGGCGACATGAAGGGTGCCCAAGAGCAGATGCAGGCGGCAGTCGGGGACAGCCCGAAGGATATACAGCCGCGCGCGCTTCTCGCCGCTCTGTACCTGAAGCAGAACAATCAGGCCGGCGCCGAGCAGACACTCATCCAGGCAGTCAAAGATTTGCCCGATGCGGACCAGCCCGCGACGCTGCTTCTAACCTACTATGGGCGGAGCCGGCAAATCCCCCTGGCGGAGAGCACCTTTGCCAGCCTGCACGGCAGCCTGCCGAAGAGCATCCCCGTCGCCACTGAATACGCGCGTGTGCTCATGATGGAGAGCAAGTACGATCCGGCGCGTGACGTCCTCAAGGAGCTCAGCAAGGTCTCCGGCAGCAAGCCCGAGGTGCAGCGTCTGAATGCCGACATGCTGATGCACGACGGCAAGCCGAACGACGCCTTCACACTGCTGCAAAAGGCAGTCGGCTCAGCACCGGATGATGTAAGGCTGCGCCTAATGCTCGCACAGGTTGCCGCAAGCCTTGGGAAGTCGGGTGTGGCGGAGACGAACCTGCGTGAGGCGGCGCGTTTGGACCCGCGCAATCTGGAGGCGGCGCGCGGGCTGGCAGGCATTGCTTTCAGCCATGCCGACTTCAGTCAATTGAGCCAGCTGGCGACCCAGGCCATCAACTTTCATCCCGATGCGCCGGACGGTTATCTGTGGCGCGGAGCCACGGAGGCCAAACAGCAGCAGCTGAACGACGCGGAGAACGACTTCCAAACGGTCCTAAAAAAAGATCCGTCGAATGCCGTCGCCATGCTCGATCTCGGAGAACTGCGCCTCGCGCAGAAGAAGACCGCCGAGGGCCGAGTCCTGCTGGAGCAGACCCTTGCGCGTGATCCGAACCAGATTATGGCGCTGAATCTGCTCGTGTCGCTCGCGCTGAGCGACAAACAACCTGATAAGGCCTTTGCGCTGATTCAGACGCAGATCGCCAAGTCTCCGAATAATCCCGCGCTCTATACCGATCTGAGTGCGCTGCAATTGCAGCTGAAGAATTTTCCGGCCGCCCAGGCAAGTGCGCAGAAGGCGCTCGCGATCAATAAAGCCTATGAACCCGCTTTGCAGGTATACGCCCAGGCGCAGGTGGCGCAGGGCAATACGGATGCGGCTATCTCCACATGGCAGCAATGGTTCAGTACACATCCTGACGATGCGCGGGCTGCGATGCTGCTCGGCACCCTGGAGGAGACCAAGGGCGATCTGAACAAAGCCATCGAGTATGACAAGAAGGCTTTGCAACTGGACCCCTCCCAGGCGGTCGCGGCCAATAATCTGGCGTACCTGCTGCTGGAGACGAATCAGAATTCCGATGTGGCCTTGAGCTATGCCGAAACGGCGCGACGCCTGTTGCCGAACTCGCCTGATACCGCCGATACGTTGGCGTGGGTCTACTTCCACAAGGGGACATACTCTCTGGCAAAGGATCTGCTGGAGGATGCGGCAAAGGCAGAGCCCAATAACGCCTCCATTCACTACCATCTCGGCATGACCTACAGCAAGCTGGGAAACAAGGCGGATGCGACGGCTCAGTTGAAGAAGGCCACGGAGCTTGCGCCGAACACGCAGACGGCCAAGGACGCCTCGGTTGCGCTGAGCGGGCTCGGCTAACCTGACTGGGCTGCGTGTTCATGAAGGCTGCCCACCGTGCTTTCCTAGAATGCCTCTTTAATCTGGAACGCCTCTTTAATCCCGATGCCCGGTCGGCGGGCACTGCGAGCGCGGGCCTGAAGCAGTTCTCTGAAGGGTTCTAGCCAAGCGAGACGCGAGCGGTGCGTCCCCGCTGTATCTTCCGGACAGCCTGTATCTATCGGACAGCCTGTATCTATCGGACAGCTGCGATGGTTTGTATATCGCGGTAGGGGACGACGATCTTTGCCTCGCCTTCGCGATTTGTCGCTTCCGGCAGGGCCTCTGAAGGCAGAGTTTTAGAGGACTAAGGGAGTAGCACGCAGGCCTGTACCGTTTCTTGTCTACGACAGAAAAGAAGATCGCCAACCTTTAGGGTTGGCGATCTTTTACGTGAACGGTTGTCGAAAGAGAGATTAGATCATGTCCGCGGTGGAGCGACGGCGCATGAAGAGCAGCCCTGCCGCGCCGATAAGACCGGTGCCGAGCAGGATGAGGCTGTTGGGCTCAGGGGTGGGTGCAACCGCAAAGCTGGTATTGGAGAAGCTGATGGTGGGATTGATACCCTGCTGGCTGTTGAGATCGAAGGAGGCCATGGTGTTGTCGAAACCCGTAAGCGTGAAGTAGCCGCTACCGATGATCGACAGATTGGAGACCGTACCGATGCCGGGAATCGTGGTGGGCGTAGTCTGACCCTCGACGATCGTCTGCAGATAGTAGGCGAGTGTAAGGCCATCTTCCTTTGTGGAGAAGACCTTTATGCCGCCGGTGCCATAGCTCTGGGGCGTGTAGTTGAAGCCGGAGATCAGGGTAACGGGGTTATTCAGCGTGAAGGTGGTGCCGTCAATGGTAGACGTACCCACTTGGCCGGTACCCTGCGTGAAATTGATTGTGCTGGTGTTGAACGTGTCATTGCCCGTGATGGTGATCTGACCGGTAATGGGGGTAGCAAACGCGAGAGGCGCCGATGCGGCAAGCACCGCACCGAGAGCAGCAAATTTAGCAAAACTCTTCATAAAGCTCCTTTAAGTGCCGCCGCAGCGGGTGAATCCAAGTCCGGCAGACTTGCACGCCGGTGGTACAGGGTCTCCTCGGTTCAGATCAGGCACAGAGAAACAGTGCAGAAGCCCTGTATCCCATGTAAGTGTCCCGGTGCGAACGAATTGATCATAACCCAACCAAAGTTGTAGGCAAGGAAAAGTTATTTATCTTTGGTAACCTCGAGCAGTAACCTTACGTACCTATGAGAATACGTCCGTAAGCTCGCGTCAGATTGCGCAGCATGGCATCAGCGGAGAATTCGGCTTCCACCCTGTTCCGCCCGGCTTGACCCATTCTCCGCCGCTCGGAAGGCGAGGACAGCAGGCGCAGAATCGCCTCCGCCATGGCGGAGGGATCGTCCGCGGGAACAAGCAGGCCTGTAATCTCCGGTTGCACGGCCTCCGCATTGCCACCAACATCGGTGGCGATGACGGGCAACGCGCAGGCCATCGCTTCCAGCAGGGAGTTCGAAAAGCCCTCGCTGCGGGACGGCAGAACGAAGAGGCTGGCGGCCTTCAGCTGCGCGGGCAGGTCGGTCACCGCACCCAGAAAGCGGAAGGTCTCCCCCAGGTGCAGAGATCCGATCAGGCCGACCAGTTCCTCATTGAATTCGGATTCGAGGACCTCGCCCGCGAGCAGGAATCGCACCTGCGGGAACCGGTCACGAACCAGGGCCGCTGCCCGGATCAACACGTCATGACCCTTCACACGACGGATGTTGCCGATGGTAAGCACCACTGGCGGCTCGGGCGGGATGAGGTCTGCCACGCTGCCGAAGCTGCCCAGATCCAAGCCATTGTGCACGGTGAAGGTGCGCTCGGGCGGGATGCCGTCGATCTCGACGGCGTGGCGGCGGACCTGCTCGGAGACCGCGTGGACGCCGTGCGGCAGACGACGAAGGGCGCGGTAGGCGATTGCATGCTTGCGTCCTCGGAGAATACCCATATCGCGCCGGCTCCAGACCAATTTTGCCGACGAAAGCAGCCGCGTCACCAAGCCCCCCCATAGATCCGAGCTCTCAAAGAAGGTCTGCACCAGCTGAATCCGCTGCTGACGGATCAGGCGGCGAAGGGCGAAGGCGCCGCGCCAGGCGCGCAGGTTGTAGGCCTTGTCCAACGGTAAAAGATAAAGTGGGCAGGGGCTGTGTTGCGGTTGAAAGCTGCTCTCGGGGTCGATGGAGAAGGTCAGGATCGAGACGCGGAAGCCATAGCGGGGGAGCAGGGCAGCCAGGCGCAGCACCACACGCTCCCCGCCGCCCAGCGAACGCGGAAAGGTGTCAACGATGAGCAGTATGTGCGGTCGCGGGTCCGGGCTCCCCCCATTCTGCTGAGTCCGCCGATGTTCAGCTGTATCGCCTGCGCTGCCTGGGGAGAGTTGCTGTAACAGGGGCGTGCTCCCCGTCTCTTGCCGGCTATCCGGCATAGGCGTACTGTGCCGGTGCGTCGATGACCGCCGACGAAGTGTCGGCGGCCAGAGCGTTTCTGGACAGCTCCTCGGCGCGTGTGGCGGCGCCGACCAGGACCCAGAGCAGACCGTTGATCTCGATATAGGTCCAGCGGTCACCAAAGAAGTTTGTGATCACCAGGGTGGAGAAACACACAAGCAGACCCAAGCCCAGGCCGCGGTAGAGCGGGTCCCGCGCCCCGCGGAACAGCCGGATGCTGAGGGCGAACATGGCCTGCAACAGCGCCAGCGCGATCAGCAGACCGACAAACCCGGTTTCGACCAACACCTTGACATACCAGTTGTGCGTGTCCTTGAGATTGGCGACGTGTTCGCTGTACATGAAGGTGGCAAAGCCGGTGCCAAAGACCGGATAGTGCAGAAAGGTCTGTTCCGCATCCTGCCACAGGTCGATGCGTTCCTGCGCCGAGGCCTCGAGTTGGCCGTCCTCATCGTGGGTCATATTGACGCGCTGGGTGACCGCGGCCGGCACCACCGCCTGCCAGGTGAACAGAAAGACCGCAGCAAGAATAAGGAGCTTGCGATCCTTCACGATGCCGAGCAGAATGACGCTGAGGACCACCGCGAGATAGGCGCCGCGGGAAAAACAGTACATGGTGGCCAGCAGCGTAAAGCCGACGATCGCCCATGCCATCAGGCGGAACTTTTTCGTTTTCAGAAAGCGTGAAAATCCCCAGAAGAAGAGGGCAAATTGCGCCATGAACGCGGCCGTTTGATTGGAGCCGTAGCCCAGGGGACCGCCACTGCGCTTGTCCTCATTGAATGTGGTCCAGCTGTGGGAAAGGCTCTCCAGCAGGGCACTGCGATCGATCATGAGCACCGAAAACCCGGTGAGCAGGATTACCGTGCGAATGGATTTGCGATCTTCCAGGGTGAGGGCCGCCGCCGCGAAGATCAGCGGCATCAGCATGTAGTCCTTCCAGGTGACAAAATTCTCTTCGCCGAGCCAGAGCGGTGCGGGCGCGGCGGTGAGGGCGCTGCCCATCCACATGGAAAGATAAAGATAAAGCCCGAAGAGAAACCATATGAAGAACATCCGGTTCTTCGGAAGGCGTCTGCCATGGAGCAGGGCGCCGACAAAGGTGCACAGCACAAGGATGGTGAGCACGTTGCCGCCCAGCGGCCAGTCGAGAAAGTGATCGCGCATGATCCGATAGGGTAGAAACGGGATCATGTAATACAAGCCCCATACGGGTTTTTTGAACAGGGCGAGTACACTGACAACCCAGAAACCCAGGTAGGCGACCAGCGGGATGTAGTGCCCAATGCCTGTTCCCATCGTTTTCGCCCAGCGATCCAAGCCTTCAGGCCCAGCGCGCGCGTCCCCCCACGAAATTGTAGAACGCCCTGATGGCGGCGGTGTTCAGCATCACGAAGGTATACGCGATGCCGACAGCCCGGCGACGACGCGCGGCCGGGAGCATGAAGCCAATGAGCGCGAGCGCATAAAAAAGCAGCTGTAAACCGAAGCAGATCTTGTAAAACGACGCACGCGCCAGCGCCGAGCTCACCACAAGGGCCACGAGCAGAAAGGGAACAACGAGGCGCAGGAGCTTGTGGCTGATCAGACGGAGGAGCAGTGGGTTGCGCAGACTCAGCAGCCAGGGCGCGAGCTGCAGCATCTGGTAGTTGCCGGTGAGGGTGCGGACCTTGCGGCCGAACTCCTTGCCCGATTCGTCGAAGATCCGGTCCCTGGCAATCGCGCCTGGGTGAAAGATGACGCGTTTGCCCGTCCGCGCCACCTGCATGGGGATCAGCACGTCGTCGAGCAGCGTCCCTTGGGGGATGGGTTGAAACAGCTCGCGCCGCATGGCATAGATCGCGCCCGTGACCCCGACCACGGAGCCCGTCGCGGACTCAAGTCTGCGGGTGAGTTTTTCGAGCCTCCAGTAGATCCCCAGCCCGTCGGTGGAAGGTTCGCCGGTCGCGTCCTCCAGCTGTAGTTCGCCGCTGACCGCACCGATGTGCGGATCGGCCAGGCAGTGAACCAGTTCTTGAATGGCATCGGGATCGAGGGACTGTCGCACATCGAGACACACGAGCACCTCGCCGGTGGCCTCGCGTACCGCCCGGTTTATCGCTTCCGCCTTTCCCACGGCGGGGTGGAGGAGGACGGTAACGATGCCGGGGGCCTGGCGCAGAATTTCATCGGTGCCGTCCGTGGAGCCGTCCGAGGCGACTACGATCTGGAGCAGATGATGGGGGTAGCGCACCTGGCGCAGGGACGCCAGCTTGCGGGACAGATTTTGCTCCTCGTTGCGCGCCGCGAGAATGACCGAGACCGTCGGCGTCCACGCCTGGCTTGCAATGGGTCGTTTCACGCCGAACAGCCAAAGGCAGAGCGGGTAGCCGGCGTAGGTGTACAGGATGCCGGCGATCGAAATCCAGAAGACAAGCTGCATGGGCTTTCCCGTATGCCGGCGACCAGCCTCGATGATACCGCAGAGCGGTCCGCACTTCCGTGTTAGCCACAGGACGGAAAGGGGAGCCCCACGGTCTCGCCAGGCCAAGGGCGGGCCACTATACTGGGTGCACTCCGGCAGCCGGCAATGGCCGGCGCGGATGACCCTGCCCCCGAGCGATCGCACGCAAGCGGCTTGCGCGAAAGGAAACGGCCTTGCAGCTTCGGTTTCGGCATATCGCGCGCAACGTGTTTTCGAACTGGCTCGCGACGGCCGCCAATATGGGTGTGGGTTTTTTTCTCTCGCCCTTCATCGTGCACCGGCTCGGCAATGAGGCGTACGGCATCTGGGTGCTGGCGATCTCGTCGATCGGGTACCTGGGGCTGCTGGATTTGGGCATGCGCAGCTCCGTGCTGCGGTTTGTGTCTAAAGGTCATACAAAGGGAGATCACCAGGGTGCCTCCGAGGCCCTGTCCGCGGCGCTCTGGGTGCGCTTGCAGATCAGCGGTGTGATTCTGCTGGCTTCGGCGATCCTGGCGTACGCGTTTCCACTGCTATTCAAGGTCCCGCCGCAGATGGCCATAAGCGCGCGCTGGGCCGTGATGATTATCGGAGTCAATCTGGCGATCAACATGTCCGCGGGCGTGTTCGGAGGGGTGCTCTCCGCGCTCAACCGCTACGATCTGCAGACCCGCATTACGCTGGTGCAGCTGCTGGTGCGGGTGACGGGCGTTGTTTTTGTGTTGCGGCATGGCTACGGCATCGTTGCCATCGCGGTATGCGAGTTGATAACGGCGCTGGTGAGCAACGTTCTGCTGGTGTTTCTGGCCAGGCGGCTCTATCCGCAGCTGCAACTTCTGTGGAAGCGGCCCGGACGCGAGATCCTGCGGGCGCTTTGGTCCTACAGTGTGTACGCCTTTATGACCTCGGTGGCGATCCAGCTCGTGTATCAGACGGATAACCTGGTGGTGGGGACCTTTGTCTCCGCCTCGGCTGTAACGTTTTATGCGATCGGTAATTCGCTCTGCCGCTACGCGGACCAGTTCACGAGCGCGATGACCATGAGCTTTGTACCGGCAGCCAGCACCTTTGAGGCGGCAGGCGACAGCGAGCGGCTGCGCGGGCTATATCAGATAGGCACGCGCGCCATGATGGCGATCTCGCTGCCGATTCTGACGACGCTCCTGGTACGCGGCCGGACCTTCATCGGGCTTTGGATGGGAACACAATACGAGCAGCGCTCCGGGACGGTGCTGATCATCCTGGCGTCCGCCCTGATCTTTTCGCAGACCAATAACACCGCCTCCGCGATCGCGTTCGGCACGGAAAGACACAAGATTACGGCGCGGTGGGCGGTGGTGGAAGGCGTCTCGAATTTGGTGTTGAGTGTGACTCTGGTGCGCTTTATGGGAATCAACGGGGTGGCCCTCGGGACGCTGCTGCCGAACCTTTTCGTGCAACTGGTGTTGTGGCCCCGGTACATCGGCAAAATGTTCGCTCTGAGCCCCTGGAGCATTCTGGTGAAGATATGGGGACCGATGCTGTTGTGTGCCGTGCCGTTCGCGGCGGCTTCCTATGCGGTGAATTTGTACAGCCCGCCACACAGCATTTTGGTATTTTTGGCGCAGACCGTGGCGCTTCTGCCCACGTTTTTTCTGGTGGTGGCGGTGGTCTTCCGCCGGGAGGTGCGCGATCGCGTTCTACCTGCCGTCCGCGCCTTTCAGAGCCGGGTGGGATTGCCTGCGCACTAGAACACCCTTATGCGCATTAGAACACCTTAGAAGCTGTCGGTTTTGGCGGAATGTCGCAGAACGAGACAGCAGCTTAAGCTGCCGTGTGACTTCTGTGTGACGTTCCGGAGGTCGCCGTCATTGTAGGCTGAAGGAAGTATGAGCCGTTTTGGAGAGGACCTGGCGGGATACCGGGCGCGGAGCTACAGCGGAAGAACGCTGTGGCTGAACCCTGCCGTGTGGTCGATCGCCTGTTACCGGTTTGGGCACTGGATCTATGTGGAGCGGCCCAACGCCCTGCTGCGTGTGCTGTTGAAGCCGGTCTCATTCCTGTTCACGCTTTTCTGCGTGGTGTTCATGGAGATGGATATCGATCCGCAGGCCGAGATCGGCGGCGGCCTGTATATCGGCCATATCGGCGGGGTGCACATCAATCCGGGTGCGGTGCTGGGCCGGAACTGCGATCTGACGCACCGGGTGACGATCGGCGCTTCCGCGATGGGCAGAAAGGGTCTACCGGTCCTGGGCGATGACGTATATATCGGGACCGGAGCGACGATCGTCGGCAAGATCCGGATAGGCCGCGGCGCAAAGATCGCCGCCAATACGCTGGTGATCACCAACGTGCCGGAGGGAGCCACGGTGATGGGCGTACCGGGCCGCATCGTCATGCGCCCGCGTCCGCCGGCTGCGACGCCGGGCCCTGCGGGTACGGAAAGGACGTTGGCGCATGTTGAATGAAGTGGAACGGACCGAGGCGCGGCAACGGGTTACGGAGGCCGCGGTCGGGGGGGATGCCAGAAGGCTGCTGGACGCGATCCGGGGACTGCAGCGCGATTCGCCCAAGCCTTCGGCCGATGCCAGTTTTTGTGCCTCAGCGCTGACACGGTCCGCGGATCTGCTGACCGGCAGCGGCGTTCTGCGGCGGTTAAAGACGTTTTTCGTCCGCTCCGTAACGCTCGAACCCATGCTGGCTACGCTGCGGGTGGAGGCCGCGCTTGAAGGCCTTTGGCTGGATACCCAACTGGGCGATTACGGCTCGTACCTCGATGATCCCATGAATCCGGCGGGCGCTCTGGCGCAGTTCGCCCCGGAGCTGGTGGTGTTTGTGCTTGATCTGGAGGACATCGCCGCCGATCTCGTACAGGGTTCCGCGACCGGTTCCGGCCAGCAGATCCAGGATGCCGTGCAGGCAGCAGCCAGCCTCATCGAGCAGTTACTACAAGGGCTGCGCAGGTTTTCCAAAGCGCGGATCGTCCTGCAAGGGTTCCAAGTGCCCGATCTGACCTCCGCCGGCGATGTCGGGGATGCCAACCTGCCGTGGAGTTTGCCCCGGGCGGTGATGGACCTCAATGCCCGCCTGGCGGCTCTGTGCCGGGAGATCCCGGACTGCATATTTTTCGATGCCGACCGGATCGCCGCACGCTTTGGACGAAGCGCCTGGCGTGACTCGCGACTATTTTTGGCAACGCGGCTGCCTGTAACCGCAACCGCGCAGGGGATGTACGCCCGTGCCCTGGTGCGTTCGGCGGCCGCCCTCTTCCGCGCGCCGCGCAAGGTGCTCTGTACGGACCTGGATAACACGCTGTGGGGCGGTGTGCTGGGCGAAGAGGGCCCGGACGGCATCGTGACCGGAACGGCATTTCCGGGCAACTGCTACCGGGAATATCAGCGTTATCTGAAACAGCTTGCCGCTCGCGGTATTTTGATTGCGGCGGTGTCGAAGAACAATCCAGGCGATGTGGACGAGGCGTTTACCAAACGTGCGGCCGATCTGGCCCTGACGCTCGATGACTTTGCCGCGCGCAAGATCGGTTGGTCGGATAAGACCGAAGCTCTGCGCGAGCTGGCGGCCGAGTTGTCATTGGGTCTGGATGCGTTTGTCTTTGTCGACGACCATCCCGTGGAGTGCGAAGCCATGCGCCAGCAGCTGCCGGAGGTCGCCACGGTATGTCTGCCGGCCGACCAGCCCTGGCGCTTTGTGGAGATGCTGGCAGCCGAAGCCTTCTTCGATACGACGTCGATCACGGAGGCCGACACACAGCGGGCAGGGGAGTACCGCGCCCAGGCACAACGCGCGCAGTTGGCCGGCGAGGCCGGCAGCCGTGAGGATTTCCTGCAATCGCTGGGGATTACCTGCACCTTTCTGCCGGTAGCGGACGCTCCGCTGGCGCGAGCCGTACAGTTGCTGGGGAAGACCAATCAGTTCAATCTGACGACCCGCCGCCATGGCACCGCGGAGGTGGAGCAGTTTGCCGCGGAGGGCGTGGCTGTCGCGGTTCGCGTTCGCGACCGCTTCGGGGACGCGGGGGTCGTCGGCCTGGCGCTTGCGGTTGCCGAGGAGCACGGCAAGGCGTGGCGTATCGACTCGTTTTTGCTGTCCTGTAGGGTCATTGGGAGGGGCATTGAAGCGGCGATGCTGGCTGAGCTCGGCACACGGGGAAGGCGCGCGGGGGCACAGCGGCTGATCGGCGAATACCTCCCGACCGCCAAGAATGCGCTTTGCGCCAATTTCTACCCCGACCATGGCTTCGCATCTGAGCCGGCATCCTCCGCGGGGGACGCCAGTGTGCGATACAGCCTGGACCTGCTCGAACATCCCCTCATCGCTCCGGCCTGGATTGCCCTGGAATCCGCCGAATTTTCTCGAGTTACCGAATCCATTTTGGAGGACATGCCGCATCGTGAGCCTATCGTTGCCTAATACCCTGCGTGAGACCATCGCCGACATCCTGGAGGTGCCGTCCGCGGAGGTGACGCCCGAGCTGAGCACCGCGGATGTAGAAGCGTGGGATTCCTTTCGTCACCTGCAACTCATTCTGGCCCTGGAGGGCGAGTATGGGGTGCAGTTTGACCCGGGCCAGATCCCGGATCTCACCTCTGTGAGCAAGCTGTGTGCCGCGCTGCAGGCCAAAGGGGTGGACCTTGGCGGGAACTGAGTCTTCGCCGATTTTGTCGCAGATGATGCCCCTGGAACTCGGCTCGGTGGCCGAGCGGTTTGGGTTTCGGCTGCGCCATGTCGGCGTAGCTGTGCCGCAGCTGGAGCGTGCGGCGCGGACGTTGGAGACGCTGTTCGGCTACCGGACCGTCTCCGGCCCTTTTGACGATCCGATTCAACGAGTAACGGTCAGCTTTCTGCGCCAAGGCCCCGACGACGCCGCCGAGATTGAGCTCATCGCTCCCCTGACAGACGATGCGCCGATCCGCGCCATGCTGGCCAAGGACATCGGAGCGTACCACTTCTGTTTTGAGACGACGGATCTGGACGGCGCCCTGGCGCATGTCAAGGAGCAGGGCTCGATCGTGATCAGTGGACCTTCCCCGGCGGTTGCCTTTGGGGGAAGGCGGATCGCCTGGCTGTATGCCCCCACGCGGCAGCTGTTTGAACTCGTCGAAGCCGACTTGTCGACGCCTGAGACCGCTCTGAAAGCAGGGAACATACCGGACTCGGAGCCGGAAGAGCGAGTATGAAACGCCTTTACCTGCTCTATCACGAGCTGCGCCCCGAACCGAGCCGGTACGCCTACGTGGTCCCGTGCACGGAATTTGCGGAGCACTGCCGACTTTACAGAGAGTTGCAGCGTGTTCCTTCAGGACAATTTTTGCGGCCGGAGGTCACCTTCGACGATGGCAACCTTTCGGATTACCGCTATGCGCTGCCAGGCCTGGCCGAGGCTGGGCTCCATGCCCACTTCTTCATAACCGCTGGATGGACGGGGCAGCGGGCGGGTTATATGGGCGCGGAGGAGCTGCGCGCCCTGCAAGCGGCAGGGATGACCGTGGGCGCGCATGGATGGAGCCATGCGTTGCTGACCGCCTGCACCGATGCGGAGCTGCGCACGGAATTGGTGGACGCGAAGGCACGGTTGGAGGACATCCTGGGAGGTGCCGTGCCTACGATGTCCCTGCCCGGGGGCCGCGCGAACACACGAGTTCTGCGGGCTTGCAGAGCCGCCGGGTACACCACGATCTTCACCTCGGAGCCGAGGCCGGCGAACGACACTGGAGCCGGCCTGGGCGATATCGTGGGGCGCCTCAATCTGCGCGGCGGCATCGCCCCGGACTGGCTCACGCAGGTGCTACAACCGAAGACCGGGGTGCTGGCGCGGCAGCAGCGGTCGGACCGCGTAAAAAGTGTGGCGAAAGCCGTGCTTGGGGACCGGCTGTATGCGGCGGCGTGGAGCTTGGTGAACCGCCATGAGATTGATGACGCGGCCAAGGAAGGAGCTAACGGAGCTAACGGAGCTAGCAGGATTGATGAATCCAAAGACAGGGATGCCGGAGCGCCCGCATGAGAGTGCTCCACCTGATCAGCAGCGGAGGAATGTACGGCGCGGAGGCCGTGATCCTGAATCTGCTGCGAGAGCTGAGCGTGACCGGGAAACACTACGGCGCGCTGGCGATGTTTTCTCACCCGGATCAACCGAAACCTGCGTTGCATGCCGCCGCCCTGCGATTCGGGATCGAGCCGGAACGGGTACACCTGCTGAGCTGCCGCGGGCAGTTGGACCGGGGCGTCCCAAAGCGTCTTCGCGAGCTGGCGGAGCAGGATGCCATCGACGTTGTGCATACCCATGGATATAAGGCAGATATCTATGCCGCCTACGCCTGGGGGCGTACCCGGCCCGCACTGGTTTCAACCTGCCACACCTGGTACGACAACGATGTCGCGCTGCGTGTCTACGGCGCACTGGACCGGTGGGTCTTGCGGCGCTTTGACGGCGTGGTCGCGGTGTCGGATGAGGTGCGGGAGCGCCTGCTCGCGGCCAAGATCCGGCCGGATCGTATCCGCATGATTCAAAATGGGGTTGCGACGGGGCCGTTTTCGGAGGTGAACGCTTGGTACGGAGGCGAGCCGCGGAACTCCCGATTGCGCGTGGGGCTGGTGGGCCGGCTCGCGCCGGAGAAGGGCATTGCCGTATTCCTGGAGGCTGCGGCTCTTGTCCTGAAACAGCGCCCCGAGCTTGTCTTTGAGGTCGCCGGAGAGGGCCCGGAGCGTCCCGCGTTGGAGGGAAAGCTACGCGAACTGGGGTTGGAGGGCCAGGTCACGCTTTCCGGCAGCAAGGATGATATGCCCGCGTTCTACGCGAATCTTGACCTGCTCGTCTCAGCCTCGCGGCAGGAGGGTTTGCCGGTGGCGTTGCTGGAGGGCATGGCCAGCGGCTTGCCGGTGGTGGCAACCCGCGTGGGCGCCGTGCCGCAGATCGTTGTGGAAGGCGTTACGGGCTTACTCGTGGTGCCCGATGCTCCCGAGGCGCTCGCGGCCGCAATGGAGCGGGTTCTCGCCTCGCCGGCCCTGCGGACCCAGTTCGGGGAGGCTGGCCGGAGGCGCGTTGCCGCCGAATTCTCCGCCCAGCGCATGGCGGCGGATTACCTGGCGGCGTACGAGCAGGCGTTTCAAGCCCGTGGCGACCTTCAGCCTGAGGCCGGTCGGCCGCGAGAACGGCGTGCGTAGCTCGGGATCAGCCGGAAAACCGCCCCGCATCCTGATGCTGGACCTCTGGGCGACGGTGCCGTATTACACGGCATACCTCTCACGGGCGCTGGGGGCCGCCGGGTTGCAGGTACAGGTGGCCTCCATCACCTACTACCTTGACCGGGCCTGCTTTCGGCGCTGCGGATTGCGGCTGCAACCGGGGTTGCTGGATACGGTAGGACGACTCGATCTGCCCCGCCCGATGCGGAGGGTGTTGAAATTGGCCGAGGGACTGGTCAATCTTCTTGCTCTGAGTGTGCGTGTGCTTCTGCGGCCGCCGGCGGTGCTGCATGTGCAGTACCTTCCTCTGTTGCTGGCTAGGCTGCCGCTCGATGTATGGTTTGTGGAGCTTTGCCGGTGGCGGGGCGTTCCCTTTGTGCTTACCGTGCATGACCTGCTGCCGCACGATACAGGGGAGAGACACAAGGCGGTCTATGCCGGGCTCTATCGGCGGGCCGACGCGCTGATCTGCCATTCCACCCACGTGCGGACGCGGCTCTGCGACGAGTTCGGTATCCGCGCCGACCGGATCGCGGTCATTCCGCACGGTCCTTTCTTCTTTGACCTGCCCCCATCCGATCCTGAGCTCATACGCGAGACGCTGGGGGCGTCGAAGGCGCAGACCCTGGTGCTTTGGCAAGGTATCGTATTCCCGTACAAGGGGGTGGATCTGCTGCTGACCGCCTGGCAGCGGGTGGAGCGGATGGCCGGCGGACAGCTCTGCCTGGCCGTCATGGGGACTGGCGATCCCGGTCTGCTGACGACGCTCACGGCCCAGGCGGCGCAGCTGGGCTTGGAAAATGTCCGCTTTCATCCGCGTTTCTGCTCCGCGCAGGAGCTGGTCGCCGCGTACCGTGCGGCGGCTGTGATCGTGTATCCCTACCGCGCGATCACCACCAGCGGCGCGCTGGCGACGGGACTGTCGTTGGGCAAGGCCATCGTGGCCAGCCGGTTGCCGGTGTTCCAGGAGCTGCTGCAGGAGGGAGAGAGTGCGCTGTTCGCCGATCCCGCCAACCCGGACGAGCTTGCCCGCGCCATCCTGCTTCTGGCGCAGGATGAAACGCTCCGTTCGCGCTTGGAAGCGAACGTCCGTGCCCTGCAGTTCAGTGAACGGACCTGGGCCGGGATCGCCAGGGACACGGCAGGCGTTTATGCCGCGCTCGCTTCGCGGAAGGTGGGCTAGGTCGGTTGTCGGTCAGAGGTCTCGATCGAATATATCGGTACGGAGTGTCTTACGCTCACCCTCGAAACTCCAAGGTTTACAGCGCGGCGTTCTGCACATCGACGTTCTGCCAATCGCCGTGCATGATGCCTTCCCGAATCTGTTCAGGGGTCTTACCCAGCTTGGTCTGCTGGTAGGTGTAGACGGCCTGGCGCATGCAGGTGGAGCACACCGCGCCGTGGGTGCCTTCAAAACAGGAATGGAGGCTCTTGTGGTGCATGGCGAGATCGCAGCGGCAGTAGCACGGCTGCAGAAACAATACCTTTTCTACGGCCGCCGCCATTCTGTAGGCGGTTACCTGGTAGGAATGGGTGAAGTAGGGTCCGGTGAGCTGATCGCCGCTGAGCAGGGGAGCCGCGTCCCGGTTGGGTGCCGTGCTGTAATAGGCGGGAGTATTGTCCGTGGGCGCATTCCAACGGGCCGAGCCCGCTGTCGTTAGAACCGCAAGAACGCCGTATCTGGCCCAAGCGTGCATAAAGTAATTATCGCACCCAAACATCATCACGAAAATGGCCCGGTTCGGTGATTGAAGCGGGTAACTCAGCAACCGACGGTCATAGTTTGCTCTTGTCCACGGTGTGTGAGGCGCTTGAGCAGGAACTCCTGAAATAGCGTACCGAAGGCCCCGGCGTCATCGTTATGCTGTTTCTTACCCAATGCTATTTTACCCAGGGTCAACCTGAACATGAAGGTAAATAACGTCCGATAACGAATATTCTGTTTGTTTCATGCGGGGAGATTCTCAGGTCATGTTCCTGCCCTCGAGGTAAGGTGGTTTTAGCAGCACAGAAGGAGAACGCGATGAGTCAAGCAAGGCTGGGCGGCCAGTTCACATTTCCCGGCACGTCGTTCACGGTTCAACGCATGGGCTATGGCGCGATGCAATTGGCCGGCCCCGGTGTTTGGGGACCGCCCAAAGACCCGGAGGCGGCTATCGCCGTCCTGCGCGAGGCGGTGGCGGCCGGCGTGAATCACCTCGATACGGCCGACTTTTACGGCCCGCACGTCACCAACCAGGTGATCCGGCAGGCCCTGCACCCGTACCCTGCCGATCTGGTGATCGTGACAAAATTGGGGGCCTGGCGCCCGGCGGACAGGTCATGGCAGCCGGCGAATTCACCGGAACAACTGACAGCCCAGGTCCAGGACAATCTGCGCAATCTCGGTTTGGAGGCGCTCCAGGTTGTCAACTACCGTGCCTTCGGCTCGGGCCGTGGCCCCGCGGAAGGCTCGCTTGCCGAGCCGATGCAGGTGATGGCCGATCTGAAACGCCGCGGGTTGATCCGCCACGTCGGCCTGAGCAACGTGACCGCCGCCCAGGTGGCCGAGGCGCAGACGATCGTCGACATCGTGTGCGTGCAGAACAACTACAACCTCGCCACTCGCCAGGACGATGTGCTGATCGACGACCTGGCCCGGCGAGGCATGGCGTACGTACCCTTCTTTCCCCTGGGCGGCTTCTCGCCGCTGCAGTCGTCCACGCTGTCCGAGGTCGCGGCCCAGCTCGGCGCGACCCCGCTGCAGGTGGCATTGGCATGGCTGCTGCACCGCTCGCCGAACATCCTGCTGATCCCCGGCACGTCATCGATCGCGCATCTGCGCGAAAACCTGGCTGCCGCGCAGTTGACCCTATCGCCTGATCTGCTGACACGGCTGGACGGGATCGCCGCGGCGGCGGAGCCGGTGGCGCATTAACCGTCTGACATCAACCGGTGCCCTCTCACGGCTGTGACGGAGGGTGCCGGTGCGGCGGTGTACGAACTTGTCGCGTTGTCTGAAGGGGCCGCCAGACGGGTAAATGACCCAAAGCTGCCATGAAGGCCGCATTTCCCCTTAACCTCACGCAAGCGGCAGAGTCTATACTTGGGACGGCGTTGCCGATGCGTCCACCGCACCCTGTACGTTCGTCCTGCATCGGCCAAAGGCGCAGGACGCCAGAGGATTCGAAGTATGTCGACCGAACTCGCCGCCGCGCACCCTCATCGCGCATCCGAGGCCGGCTTCTCGCTGGTCGAGCTGCTGATCGTGATGTCGATCATCCTGATCCTCGTCACGTTGGCCATTCCCGGCTACGAGCACGTGCACATCAAGGCCGATCAGACCTCCGCGATCGCTTCCGTGCGCATGTTGAACTCCATGGAAGCGGAGTACAACTCCAACTATCCTAGCCACGGCTACGCCTGCTCCCTGGCGGCGTTGGGCGGCAAGACGGGTAGCGGCACGCCAACGCCGGAGGCCGCGCAGTTGATCCCGGACGATCTGGCCACGGGCGCCAAGTCCGGCTACAACTTCGTGATCTCGAACTGCTCCAAGAACACGGTGAACAACCAGGATCAGTACAACTCCTACCAGGTCACGGCGACGCCGATCTCCGTGGGTAAGAGTGGGAATCTGGGATATTGCTCCGACGAAAGCGGGCAAATTCGTTTCGATCCGAAGGGCGGATCGAGTTGCGCGGATCTGCTCCAATAGGCGGTCAGGACCACAGGAAAAGGCCTGAGCCCTTTCGGGCTTGGGCTTTTTGGTTTGGGCTGCTGCTGCTGCCCGCGTCACCCTTTGCCGGTCAGGCAGGTATGCCCGACCCTTCCCTCAGCGCCGCGAAACTCGCCAGACGTGTGGACGCGCGTTACGATCGCCTGCGCTCGCTGGAGACGCGCTACACGGAACGGTATCGCGGCATGGGCATGGACCGCACGGAGACCGGGACGCTGCTGCTGCGTAAACCCGGCCGCATGCGCTGGTCCTACGATGCGCCGGCGGGCAAGGTGTTTGTGCTCGACGGCAAGGACGCCATCAGCTACACCCCCGGCGACGCGCAGGCCAACCGCCTGCCCGCCCGGCAGATGGACGATCTGCGTTCCCCGTTGCGGTTTCTGCTAGGCCATACCGAGCTGGCCAAGGAGCTCGATCACCTTTCGATCGCGCCGACCGCAGGCGGCTACAGCCTATCGGGCACGCCGAGAGGTATGGCCGAGCGCATCCGGACGGTCGTTCTTACCGTGGATGCGCAAGGCCTGATCCATGGGCTGCAGATCGAGGAGATCAGTGGCGCGAGCACCAGCTTCCTGTTCACCGAGATGCATGAGAATGTGCCAGCGCCGGATAGCGCTTTCGTCTTCGCGCCGCCGCCGGGGATCTCGATCGTCAAGGGAGCAGCCCCGATGTAGGGGCCGGGGAGATGGGCTCTCCGGTACGCGGTCTACACCGTGACGTGTCCGGAGTCGCCCAGCGGCATCGAGCCGCCGGTCGCCGCGGCCATCGCGTACTTGGCTGCGCGCACGATCTTGCTGCTCGATGCCTCCCAGTAATCGCCGCCCGCCACCTCGACGCGCATGACAGCGATCTCCGGATCGTCCTTGCCCTTCGGGAACCAGGCCTTGTAAAGATCGTTCCACAAATCGTGGATTTTGGTGCGGTCCTGGCTGACGGAGGCGCGGCCCTTCAGAGTCACATATTTGGCGTCGCCCGGATCGGCAAAGGTCAACGTGATGTGCTCGTCCTTGCGCACCTCGTCTACCTTGCCCGAGGTCGAGCGGGTCAGAAACCAAAGGGTTCCGTCAAAGGGCGTGTTCTGCAGTGCCATCGGCCGGGAGTCGATCGAGCCGTCCTCGGCCGCCGTGTTCATCATGCAGATACGGATTCCCTTCACCAGCCCCGCAATTTTTTCGCGCGCCTCGTCTCCGCTGAGATCGTGACGGTCTTGACCTGGATTTCCGCCCGGATTTCCGCCCGGATTGCCGCCGTTCTTGTCGTTCGAATCGCTCATCTTGTCTCCTCATCGCGGTAGGATGCGTGCGGGCCGCGCCGGATTGCCAGCCCGGTGACGGACACCGCCGAAATTGCCGACGATTGCCTTGGGGATTCCGTGTTGAGTCAACTTCCCACCGACCCCTCCGGGCCGTGTACCGTAAGGTGATGCCGTCCCAAGCACGCCTGGCCCTTGCCCTGCTGTTCGCCGCCGCCTGCGCTCCCCTGCCGTCGCTCGCTCAGGGCACATTGCACCTGATCCCCATGCCGCGCGAGGTGACCGCGAAGGGTGACCAGCCGATCGCAGGCGTCCAGGTAATCTGTCAGGGCGGCGATGCGGAGGACAACTTCGCCGCCGCCGACCTGCGGCAGACCTTGGCCGAGCGCGGGATTCCCACAAGCGGCGGCACGGGGCTGCGGGTCGTGTTGCAGCGCGGCGGCCGTGACTTTTCGGCCCCCATGCAGGCGGAGGGCTACACCGTCACCTACGCCCCCGGCACCCTGACCCTTACCGGCGCCACCGCGGCAGGCGTCTTCTACGCCGCGCAGACCGCCAAGCAGCTGATCGCCTCCGACGCGGTCGGTCACCCGGTGCTGCACGCCGCCGACATCCGCGACTGGCCCGTGCTGCGCTATCGCGGCCTGCATGATGACCTCTCGCGCGGTCCGGTGGACACCCTGGAGTTCCAGAAGAAGCTCGTCCGCACGCTGGCGGCTTATAAAGACAACGTGTACTCACCCTACTTCGAGCACACGCAGCAGTATGCCTCCAATCCGCTGCCCGCGCCGCCGGGCGGTTCCCTCTCCGCGGCCGACGCGCGCGAGCTGACGGCTTACGCGCATCAGTTCCACATTACGGTGATCCCGGAGCAGGAAGCCTTCGGTCACCTGCACCACAACCTAAATTATGAGCAGTATGCGGATCTGGCCGAGACGCCGCATGGCGCGGTGCTCGCGCCCGGGCAGCCCGGCTCGCTTGAGGTCATCCGGCAGATGTTCGGCGAGCTGGCGGCCGACTACCCCGGACCCTTCCTGCACATCGGCGCGGACGAGACCGTGGACCTGGGCGTGGGACGCACGAAGGCGGCGGTCGATGCGCAGGGGCTCGCGCCGGTGTATCTGGATTTCCTCCAACGTATCGACGCGGCACTGCTGCCGCTGCACCGCCGCCTGTTGTTCTGGGGCGACATCGCGCAGGACTCCCCCAGTCTGGTCAAGGCGCTGCCCGCCGCCTTCAAAGCGAACACGATCGCCGTGGCGTGGTGGTACAACCCGCGGCCGCAGGGCTTCGGCAAATACATCAAGCCCTTCACCGAGGCCGGCTTTGAGACCTGGGTCGCGCCCGGCATCAACAACTGGTCGCGCGTGTACCCGAACTACAACTACGCCTTGGCCAACATCCAGCAGTTCACCCGGGACGGCGTGGCGTCCGGCGCCACCGGCCAACTCAACACGATCTGGTACGACGACGGCGAGGCGCTCGCGAGTAATAACTGGTACGGCATCCTGTATGGCGCGGCAGCGGCCTGGCAGGGGGGCGGGGGCCCGGTCAGCGACTTCGAAGCGAGCTACGGCCCCGTATTTCACGGCGACCTGACGGGCAAGCTGGACCAGGCGCAGACGGAGATCATGGCCGCCCACGACGTGCTGAAGGTTCAGGCAAAGGCCGGCGATGGCTCCGACGGCCTCTTCTGGATCGACCCGTGGTCCAAAGACGGGCTCACCAATGCGGCAAAGCTGCGGCCCTACACACACGATCTGCGCCTCCATGCCGAAAAGGCCATGCAGTTGATAGCCGAGGCGCGCGCGGCCTACCCCGCATTAGCTACTGGCGCGGCTTCGACGGGCACGACCGCTGCAGGCGATCTGCCCTACAACCCGACCCATCTGCGCGAGCCCGACGCCATCGACGCCCTGGAACTCGGCGCGCGGCGGCTGGACTTCATCGGGCTCAAGTTTCAGCTCGCCGACGAGATGGCCGCCGGCTATGCACGCGCGCTGGCCGATGCCGTTTCAACCGACAAGAAGACCCGCGCGATGGTCAACCCGGAGCTCTCCGACATCCGCGGCGTCAACGGCCGGCTGGAGGATATCGTCGACGGTTACGCCCTGACGCGCGATCTGTACAGCCAACTTTGGCTGCGCACCACTCGCGCCTACGCCCTGCGGCCCGTGCAGGAGGAGTTCGATTACACTATCGGCCTCTGGTACGCCCGCATCGACAAGGTGCGCAGCGCGCAGCGGCAATGGGAGGATTCAAAGACCCTGCCCGGCGCAGCGCAGGTCGGCATCCCTGTCCCGGGTGCCCCCGGCTCGTCCGCGCCGGCCAGTCAAGCGGGGTCCCCAGGGAACGCCCAGTGAACCCGGCTTCCACATTGTTCGCCGGGCGGCTCTTCGACGGTGAGACGGAGCAGTCGGATGTTCGCCTGGATCTCGATGCGGAAGGCCGGGTCTTGGACCTCGGCAGCGAAGGCGGCCCATCGAGCGCCGACGAAACGACCCTGACCCCGGCCTTCTTGGATATGCACATGCACGGGGCCTGCGGTTATGACGTCATGTTTGCCACACCCGGTGAACTTGCCGTCATCCAGCGTTTTCTGGCCACGCATGGCGTCGGTTTTTACCTGCCGACCACGGTCACGGCCGGCCTCGACACCACCCTCCGCGCATTGGAAAGCCTCGCCGACGCCGTAGACCGCGGCGCGCAGCCACGGGAAGCGCAGCCGGTCGGCATTCACCTGGAAGGCCCCTTTCTGTCGCACGAGAAACGCGGCGTGCACTCGGCCGAGCACCTGCAGCGGCCCTCGGTCGAGCTCTTTAACCGCTTTCAACAGGCCGCGCGCGGTCACATCCGGCTGCTGACGCTTGCACCGGAGCTGCCCGGAGCCGCCGACCTCATTCGCCATGCAGCCGCGGGGGGCATGCGCGTGTCGCTGGGCCACACGAACGCGACGGCCGCCGAAACTCTCGCCGGCCTCGACGCGGGGGCCACGGGCGCAACCCATACCTTCAACGCCATGCGGCCGCTCGACCATCGCGAACCCGGCGTGCTCGGCACGGTTCTGGATGATGACCGTGTCTTCGCGGAGCTTATCTGCGACGGCATTCACGTCGCGCCGCCGCTGGTGCGTCTCTGGCTCAAGGCCAAGGGCGCCGACCGCATCATCCTGGTCACGGACGCGATGGCGGCCACCGGCAACGGGGATGGCGATTACCAGCTTGGCGGCATGCCCGTGACGGTAAGGGACGGCCGCGCCCTGCTGGCCGGCGATCTTGCCGCGGGTCGGGAGACCTTGGCGGGTTCTACCCTGATCATGGACCGCGCCGTGGAGAACCTGCAGCGGATCACGGGTGCCGGTTTGCTGATAGCCGTGCGTGCGGCCTCGGTCAACCCCGCCCGGCTGCTTGGTCTGCCGGACCTAGTGAAGGTTACCGTAGGCCTGCCTGCTAATCTAAACCGCTTCGACGCCACGGGCCGGCTGATTGCAACCTATCTGCGGGGGGTCGAGGTTTCGCGCTGAGCGGAAGCCACCCATGCCACATATGGCCACCTAGAAGCCGAGTAGCAGATTCCCTCCTGGTCGACAAAAAGAATAGTGAACGAGTTAAAACTCTATCTGAAAGCCGTGAAGGCCTTGCTTTTCACAATCCCGTTATGATCGAAAGCAAGCCTGCTGCCACGCCGTTACCCCGCCACGCCGGAGAGTTCCTTGCCTGTTTTCCCCGCTCCGCTTGCCGTTGCCGCCTTTGCATCGCTCGCCCTCGGCCCAGGGCATCTGCGCACGGCAGACCTCGTCATCATCTGCGTGTACCTGCTCGGGATCACGGCCTTTGGCCTGAGCTTCCGCGCAAAGGACAAAGGAATGGGCGCGGCTGAGGCTTCAAAAGCCACGCCGGATCGCTCGCTGAAGGGCTACTTCCTGGCCGGCAACACGATTCCCTGGTGGGCCATTGCGCTGTCGGTAGTCTCGGCCGAAACCTCCACCCTGACCGTCGTTTCTATCCCCGGTGTGGCCTTCGCCGGTAATTTCGGGTTCCTGCAGGTGGTGCTCGGCTACCTGGTCGGGCGCGTGGTGGTGGCGGTGCTCTTTCTGCCGCGTTACTTTGCCGGGGAGATGCTGACCGCCTACCAACTGATCGACCGGCGCTTCGGTGGCTTTCTGCACAAGGTGACCGCCGGTTTGTTTCTGCTGACGCGCGCGGCGGCGGAGGGCATCCGCGTGTTTGCAGTGTCGATCGTGGTCGGCATCGCGGTGGGCACAGGTGACGTGGCCTCCATCGCGCTGATCTCCGCGCTTACCCTGCTGTACACCTTCGAGGGCGGCCTGGCGGCGGTGATCTGGACCGACGTCGCCCAGATGGCCATCTATGTCGGCGGCACGCTGGTCGCCCTGCTCACGCTGGGTCACCACGTCGCGGGCGGATGGCCGGCCATCGCCCATACGGCCTCGGCCGCCGGCAAGTTCCACCTGTTCAGCTTTGCCCTGAACCTGACGCAGAGCTACACCTTCTGGGCGGGTCTGCTGGGCGGCACCTTTCTCACCATGGCCTCGCACGGGACTGACCAGCTCATGGTGCAGCGCCTGCTCGCGGCCCGCAACCTGCGTGAGTCGCAGTGGGCCCTGCTCAGCTCGGGTGTCGTCATCTTTGCGCAGTTCGCATTCTTTCTGCTCATCGGTGCTGGGTTATGGGTCTTCTACGGCCAGCGGCTTGGGCCGCATGCGGCGGCGGCCTTTCGCTCCACGGATTACATCTTCCCCACCTTCATCGTGCGCGAGATGCCGGTGGGGGTCGCCGGCCTGCTGGTAGCCGCCATCCTGGCCGCGGCGATGTCCAACCTGTCCGCCGCGCTGAATTCGCTGTCTTCGACCACCGTCGTCGATTTCTATATGGACGCTCGCCCGCAGGCCACCACGCGGGAACGCATGCTGCTTTCGAAGGCCTCTACGGCTTTCTGGGCCGTCGTGCTTTTTGCTGTGGCAATCTACTCGGTCCGCGCCGGGGGCAAGGGCCATGTGGTCGAGATTGGCCTGTCCATCGCTGCCGTCGCGTACGGCTGCCTGCTGGGCGTGTTTTTACTCGGCACCCTGACCCGGTTTGCGACCGAACGCGGCACCGCGGTGGGCATGGTGTGCGGCTTCGCGCTCAATCTCTGGCTTTGGCAGGGCCGTTTTCCGGTGCATCTGGGTCCGCTCCTGATTCCCAAGATCGCCTTCACCTGGTTCGTCCTGATCGGTGCCGCCGTGACGTTTGCTACCGGGGCTGCCGCCAGCATCCTGCTGCGTTCTATCGTGCTACGACGTCCATCTTCAGCGGCAGCCACTCCTGTACTCCTGGCCGCTCTAATCCTCGTGGGTTTGTCATCCCGCAGCGTAGCGGAAGGATGGGCTGTTCGCCCCGGACCCCAACAAACGCCCAATCCCGCCGGTCCGCGGACTTCACCGCGCACTCCCGATGCCGCCACCAAAGCTCCAGCTAAGCCTCAGCCCCAGGTCGATCCCGTGCCCACAGCCGATTTCTCGCAGGTCTCGTCGCTTCTTAACGAGGCCATCGCGCAGGGCAAACTGCCCGGCGCGGTAGCCGTCGTCGGTCATGGCGGGCAGATCGTGTTGCATCAGGCGTACGGCAACCGCAAGCTCGCCGGCGAGCCAGGTCTCGACGGCCAACCCTCCCCCGCTGAGCCCATGACCGAAGACACGATCTTCGACATGGCCTCGCTCACCAAATGCATCGTGACAGCGACCGCCATCGGCCAGCTGTATGAGCAAAAAAAGCTCAGCTTCGACGCGCCGGTCGAGCAATACCTGCCCGCGTTCAACCCCCCTGTGAATGGCAAGACCGACCCGCAGCGCGCACAGGTCACGGTTCGATTGCTGCTGACGCACTTCTCCGGCGAGGCACCCGATGTGGACCTCAAGGACCCATGGGGTCTCGCGCCCCCGGATAAGGCGGAAGGCCTCCGGCGTGCGCTCGGAACACCGCTACAGACCGTGCCCGGCACGAAGTTCGTCTATTCGGATATCAACTTCATCCTGCTCGGGGCCCTGGTCGAAAAACTTAGTGGGGAGTCCCTCGCCCGGTACGCGAGGGCGCACATCTTCATTCCGCTCGGGATGCACGACACCAGCTACCTACCCATCGACAAGCCTTGCGGCAGTGAGAAGAACGTTCCCTTTCCATCGCGCCCGTTCTTTCAAACCAATCCCGCCAACCAGACCGGGGAGACGCGCGTTCGAATCTGTGAGGATGAAGGTCGCGAGTGGGACGCTGACAACACACTAAAGATCGCTCCCACCGCCCACGACGACGAAGGTACCGCCCAGAACAATCCCGACTTCGGCAAACTCCTGCGGGGCACCGTCCATGACCCCACCACCCGGCGCATGGGCGGTGTCGCCGGCCATGCAGGGGTTTTCTCCACCGCGCACGATATGTCGCTCTTTGCGCAAGCTCTATTGGATCGCCTCGCCGGCCGGCCCAGCAAATTTCCGCTCAAGCGCCTGACTCTAGAGTTCCTGACCACACCCGAGCAGCCCGGTCACACCCCGTTCCAGGTCGGGCAGGCGTACCGCGCCAACCTCGCCGCCATCGACCACGGGGATAAGGCAGCCTCCGGCAACCCCGCGCTGCTCGATCCGAACTTCCCCGCCATCAAAGGCCAGGTCCTGCGCGGCTTCGGCTGGGATATCGACTCCGGCTACAGCAAACCCCGCGGCCGCGTCTTTCCCATCGGCAGCTTCGGCCACACCGGCTTCACCGGCACCTCGCTTTGGCTGGACCCCGGCTCGGACACCTATGTTCTGCTGCTCGCCAACGCCATCCACCCGCACGTCGGCCCGGCGATCTCCAACCTGCGAGGCGAGGTGGCCTCGGCTGCGGCGCAGGCTTTGGGCCTTTATGGGTCTGGACAGACTCCCTCGGCGACGACGAACTTGAGGCCTCTTGAGGTCAATCCATCCCCCTCGGCTGAGGGCTCAACCGTCTTTTCGCGCGGAACTTCCCCTCAAGACGAGCGCCGCCACCTCTCCTGTGACCGCCCGATCGGCGTCCGGACCGTCTCGTATACCCCGGCCGAGCCGTCTTCGTGTGCGCAGGGCGTCAGGGGAGCCAGCTCGGCCCGAGATCCGCAACCCACCCACACCCTCACCGGCCTGGATGTGCTCGAATCCACCCATTTCGCCGCCCTCGCTCAGCTCAAAACGGGACAAAATACGCTGCGACTGGCCCTGCTCACGAACCAGACCGGGCGCGATGCCCAGGGCCGCAGGAACGTCGATATCCTGGCCACCGACCTGCCACGCACCGTTCCCGGCGCGCGGCTGACCACACTCTTCTCCCCCGAGCACGGCATCTTCGGCCGGCAGGACACCGAGCATCTCCGCACCGAAACAGACCCCGCCACCGGACTCCACGTCACGAGCCTCTACGGCGCGCACGACAGCGATCGCCGGCCGTCCCACGAACAGCTCAAGGATCTTGACGCCGTCGTGATCGATCTGCAGGACGCCGGGGTCCGCTTTTTTACCTATGAGACCGTGGTCGGCTACTTTTTAGAGGCGGCCGTCCGCGAAAAATCCGACTTTCACCACCGTCTCTCGATCGTTCTCCTCGACCGGCCAAACCCCATCGGCGGCCTGGCCGTGCAGGGCCCGGTCTCCGACCCCGGTCTCGAATCCTATACCGACTACATGCCGTTGCCGGTGCGACACGGCATGACCCTGGGCGAACTCGCACGCTATATCGACGGAACAAAGAACCTGGACGCGGACCTGATCGTGATCCCGATGCAGGGCTGGCAAAGGGGTGACTTCTACGACGACACCGGCCTACCCTGGGTCAATCCAAGCCCCAACCTGCGCTCGCAGGCGGCCGCTACGCTGTATCCGGGCATCGCGCTCCTGGAGATGACCAACGTATCCGTCGGCCGCGGCACGGGGACGCCCTTCGAGCTTTTCGGCGCGGGACAAACTACCGGCCAGTCCGCGTGGTTTCGCGCCTCGGAGGTCGCCTCCGCGATGAACGCACGCGCCATCCCGGGCGTCCGCTTCGAGCCCGGCACGACGTCCGTGGCAGAGGACGCGAACGGCTATCCCTTCCATGGCCAAACGATCGAAACTGTTCGGATCGTGGTGACGGATCGTGCGCAATTCGACTCGCCCGCCCTGGGTGTCGAGTTGCTCGGCACCCTGCATGGCCTATATCCGGCACAGTTTCAGCTTGGAAAGGCCATGCGCCTGGTCGCCAACCGCGCAACGCTGGAGGCGCTTACGCAAGGGGTGGACCCCCGGACGATCGCGGCAGCCTGGCAAACCGATACGGCCGCCTTCGAGGCGAAGCGCCGGACTTACCTGCTCTATCCGTCACCATAGAGCAGCCGCAAAGCCAAGTGAAAGCATTTGGCGTCCCCGACGGGATTCGAACCCGTGTTACCGCCGTGAAAGGGCGGTGTCCTGGGCCACTGGACGACGGGGACGCGGCAAGACGACAGCGTGTGCCGCCACTACTAAGCTACCAAGCCGGGCCCCCGTCGTCAAAGGTGTGGGCAGGCTCTCTTTCCATGCAGTTGGAATTCTGTGCATTTCGAATTCCAAGCCGGTTGAATTCCAAGCCGGTTGAATTCCAAGCCATTGAAACTCGTTCAGGAGTCACCCATAGCCGTCCAGCACGGTGCACCTGAGCCGTTCTCATCGGAGTCGGGAGGGTTGGTCGGGGCGGAGGGATTCGAACCCCCGGCCCTCTGCTCCCAAAGCAGATGCGCTACCAGGCTGCGCTACGCCCCGACTGAAAATATCCTATCGCACTCTCACGCGGATCTCTCCGATTCGCAGGGTCTGCCCGGCGGTCCGTTTGCCGCTACCAGCCCGTCGCATGCAGCCGATGCAGCAGCGACCCGCTGAGCCACACGAGCAGCACGAAGGGCAGCATCATCAGGCACATGAGCCCGCCGCCCAGCAGAATAAGAAAGATCCAGTCGCGCCCCGTGTCGCGCCGCCCCTGCTCCAGACTCGCTTCCAGCAGGGCATAATTCCGACGGTTAGCGCGCCAGCCGATATCGAAGAGGTTGCCGAGCAACGGTACGGCGCCGATCACGACCTCCACCCCAAGATTGGCGATCATGCGCGCCACCGTGACCAGCGGCACGCCGCGAACGTAGGCCGCCAGCACGATAATGCAACTCGCCGCACCGGCCAGAAGGTCGCCGATCCCGGGAATGAAGCCGATGATGCCGTCCAACCCAAAACGAATTCCGGTGCCGGGCACATGAAACCATGTGTCCAGCAGCCGCGAGAGCAGGTCGAGATTTTCATTGCGGAACACCCCGGCGGCCCCGCCCAGACGCGGCCGCAGATCGCCGCTGGGTCCTGCCCCACTCTGTGCTCCCGATGCCTCCGTCGACGCTCCCGGAGGCAGGATCACCGGATTTGCCCATCGTTCCGCCATGATGATCTTCCTCACCCACCGTTGGATGCTACAATCACCCACGGATGGCGGCTATAGTTCAGTGGCAGAACGCCGCTCTGTGGCAGCGGATGTCGTGGGTTCGAAACCCACTAGCCGCCCCAATCTCCTCCTCGGTACCCTCCTAAGCCGCTTTGTCGAGGCTCTGAAAGGGACCGCTGAAGGTTCCGTTCAAAAAGCCATCCGCGTGCCGCGTTCGCCCAAATCCATCGCCGTCGCCCCCCACACCGCACCCGCGCCCCGGAATCTATTTGTTGGCACCTCCGGTTGGGCCTACTCTAGCTGGAAGCCCGGTTTCTACCCACAGGACGTGCCGGCGCGAGGCTTTCTGCATTTCTACGCCTCCCAGCTCAATGCCGTCGAGGTGAACTACACCTTCCGCACTCTGCCGACGGCCGCGCAGCTCACCGGCTGGCTGGGGGCCACACCGCCGGGCTTCCGTTTCAGCTTCAAGGCTCCCCAACGAATCACCCATTTCGCCCGTTTGCGCGATTGCGGCGCGGCCCTCGAGCAGTTCCTGACCTGCCTGGAGCCCGTTCGCGAGGCCGGCCGGCTGGGCCCCTTGCTCTTCCAGCTGCCACCCAATCTCGCCCCCGACCTGCCCCGGCTGCGTGCCTTTCTGGCCGAATCCAGCCTGCGCCAGGTAGGGGCACCGCGCCTTGCCTTCGAGTTCCGTCATGCGGGTTGGTTCGGGGAGGAGACCTATGCCGTCCTCCGCGATGCCGGCGCGGCCCTATGCGTGGCCGAGACCGACGATCTCGATACCCCGGATATCGTCACCGCCCCGTTTCGCTGCTATCGCCTGCGCCGCGACGGCGGGTATACCCCGGCGGAGCTCGACCGCTTCGCCCAGAACCTGATGAGAACCGCGGCGGACGGTGAGGTATACGCCTTTTTTCGGCATCAGCCAGAGCCAACCGGTGCGCTGAACGCGCGGGCGCTGCTGCGGAAGGCACTCTCGCTCGCCGGCGACCCCAGAGCGGAGCATGAGGCCGCATGATGCCCCAGGTTTCCACCGCCACCGCGGCCTCGCCGGCGCTCCCCCACCCCACCGTGCCCTGGCCGAGCGAGTTCCCTGCCTTCCATCCACGCCCCTGGATCGGCAACGGCCACCTGCAGACCATTCTGGGCAACCTCTTGCCGCGTCCGAATCACCTGCCCCCCGCGACTGCCGCCCTCGTTTCCGTCGGAACCCTGCCGGGCAGCGAAACCCGCGGGCAGATCAAAACCCAGGTCCTTTGCGAATGCCATTGGCAGCCCGCCGCGGTGCGTTCCGGCCGGCCCACCGTGTTGATTGTGCACGGATTAGAGGGCTCCTCCCGTTCGCAGTACGTGCTCGGCAACAGCGGCAAATTCTGGGACGCCGGCTGCAACGTCATCCGTATGAATATGCGCAACTGCGGCGGCACGGAGCGGCTCACGCCCACGCTCTACCACTCCGGTATGTCGGGCGACGTCCACGCGGTCATGCAGCACTTCCTACATGCCGAGCGGCTCATATCCATCAGCCTGATCGGCTATTCCATGGGCGGCAACCTGGTGCTAAAGCTCGCCGGCGAGCTGGGCGCCGCAGCACCGCCGCAGCTGCGGGCGGTCGTGGGGGTCTCCCCGGCGATGGATCTGGGTGCCTCCGCCGATGCCCTGCACCTGCCCGCCAACCGCTTCTATGAGCGCCGATTCGTGCGCGCGCTGGTCAGCCGCTACCGGCGCAAGGCCTTTCTCTTTCCGCGTGCCTTCAACCCAAACCGCGCCAACGGCATCGGCTCCATCCGCGAGTTCGACGATCGCATCACGGCCCTCTACTCCGGCTTTCGGGACGCGGACGACTACTACGCGCGCTCGTCCGCCTCACGCGTGCTCGCCCGCATCGCCGTGCCCACGCTGCTGCTCCACGCCGCCGACGACCCCTTCATCCGCATCCTGCCGGTGACCCGCGCCACGATCGCGTCCAACGCGAACATTCAACTGCTGGAGACCGAGCACGGCGGTCACTGCGCCTTTCTCGCCACGCCTCAGCCCGCGGTTGAGGACGACGGGTACTGGGCCGAACAGACGGCTCGGCGCTTTGTTCTTCAGCACGCCGGGGCTTAAGGAGCGCCTGCCGGGCGCGGTAAAGCCGCCATCCTTGTACTCTGGAGAGTATGTTTGCTGAGTGGTCCGCTGCCTGCCGAGCCGACGATCCCGCGATGGTCGTACCGTGGGCCGACCCCGACGGCCCGGCCCGCTTCCTCGATCTGCGTGAGGAGCCGTTCGACCTGGGCGAGGTCGTCGAAGCCGAGCAGTACCCCTCGCTGCGCCGCGCCCTGCGTTCGCTGAACTCGCCCCGGTCAGCGTTTTTCACCTCGAAATGTGATGTGTGGACCCTGTCGCCGGAGGATGGCGGCGAAAAACTGGAGTCGCTGCGTCTGGAGCTCGATCTCGCCGACGAGGAGGTCTCCTTCGGGCTTTCGGGGTATATCGACGTCCTTTGGCGGGAGCGCGCGGTCTTTGCCTCCGCGCACGTCGCCAGTGAGCGGCTCGCCCGTTTGGCACGCCGCGCCGCCCGGCTGCCGCACGCGGAGGCCGCGCTGGAGGCCGTGCTGCGACCGGCGGTGCTGGATCTGTCCGGTCCTCTGGAAGGCTTTGGCGCTTCCCTCTACGTCACCGCCGTGGCTGCTGACCCGGAGACCGCAACCCGGCGCTGGGAGGCCGCGCTGGACAGCCTCGTCGGGCTGCTGCGTGAGCGTGAACATACGTTGCCGCCCGGCTCCGCTACAATCAAATAGTGCCCGCCTTGAGGCCGAGCACCGTTGCCGCGAAATAAAGCAAACTTGGGTGAGTAGCTCAATTGGATAGAGCACCGACCTTCTAAGTCGGGGGTTGCAGGTTCGATCCCTGCCTCGCCTACCATCTCCGTCCCCTCGTTGTGTCATTCCCGAAAAGGATCTGCAATTCGGCTTTGCCGGGTCTCAGCCCAGCTCATGCGCGCTCACGCCCGTGAGCTTTACCTCAGCCATGCGGCGGCTCGGCCCCAGCGCGTGCACCAGCCCGGCGCAGAGCATGAACAGCACTCCCAACGCGCAAACGCCCGTCCATCCGTAACGTGACCACGCCTGGCTGGACAGCGCGGAGCCCAGCGCGCCGCCGACAAAGTAGGTCGTCATGTAGATGGTATTTAAACGGCTGCGTGCCCCGGGGTGCAACCCGAAGATGCGCGTCTGGTTGGCCACCTGCATCATCTGCGTGCCCGCATCCAGCGCTACCACGCCCAGCACCAAGCCCGCCAGCTGGACGATGCGCCCACCCGGCAGGCGATTCACCAGCCACAGCAGCGCAAACGAGGCTGTAATCGCCGCGCCCGCGATCGAGATCACGAAGCGGGTACCGCGTCGGTCGGCCAGGCGTCCCGCGAACGGCGCGACCAGTGCCCCCGCAGCCCCCACCACACCGAAGGTTCCCGCTACGCCGGGGCCCAGGCCGTAGTGTGCTTGGAGCAGAAAGGCCAGCGTGGTCCAGAAGCAGGAGAACGCCGCAAAGGTGAACGCGCCGATCGCGCCCGACTCCCGCAACAGCGGCTGACCGCGAAATAACGCCCAAAGCGAGCGCAACGCCTCCGGGTAGGTGAGCCTGTGTTTCGGCTCCAGACGCGGCATCACTTTAGCCATCAGCGGCACAAAGGCCAGATTGGCCACCGCCGCCGCGAAGAACACGGTTCGCCAGCCGCCCAGATTGCTGACCCAGCCGGCAAAGCTGCGCGCCAGCAAAATGCCCAGCAGCAATCCCGTCATCACGGTGCCGATCGCCTGTCCCCGCCGGTCTGCCGGGACCAGCTCCGGCGCCAGGGGCAGGGCGATATGGGTTACCGAGGCCAGCAGCCCGGTCAGCACGCTCGCCGCCAGCATCCAGGCCAGGTTTTGCGCCGTGGCGACGAGCAGCAACGCGACGGCAACCGCCGCATACAGCTTCATCATCAGCCCGCGGCGCTCGGCCACGTCGCCCAGCGGCACAAAGCTGAGCATCCCCATCGCATAGCCGACCTGGGTGGCCACGGCGACAAAGCCCATCGCCTTTGCCCCTTGATGAAAGGTCTGGCCCATGACCAGCAGCAGCGGCTGGTTGTAGTAGATGGACCCCACGCCCACAGCGCACGCCAGGCCCAGAAACGGCAGCGCCCAGGGGCTACTAAAGCCGGGAGCATCCCCGTGACCGCCTGAGCGGTGGAGTGCATTCGGTGCGGGGGAGGCTACCTCGGTGATTTCAGCCATTCCGTGATGGATGTTCCAGCATCCCCCTGCGATGCGTGAAGCCCCCATGCGATGCGTGAAGCCACGCGCCGGGGCCTGCATCTAGCACCTGTGGGGCTTTGCGATCGCGGTCGGAAAGGCCCCATGCGAGTGCGACTGGAAGCACCGTAACCGTTACCATGGAGTCAGGATGTCTGAGCCTGAAATCATCGCCGTAGCCATGTCCGGTGGGGTAGATTCCTCCGCGGTGGCAGCCATTCTGCGCGCCGAGGGCCATCCCATCGTCGGTCTGACGCTGCAGCTGTGGAACCAGCGGCGCCTGGCCGGACGCGAGGGTATGCCCGAAACGGTGCAGGGACGTTGCTGCTCGATCGACGACGTCTACGATGCCCGTCGTGTCGCCGACCAGCTCGGCATTCCCTATTACCTCGTCAACGCGCAGGAGCGTTTCGAGGACGAGGTCGTTCGGCCCTTTGTCGATGAATACCTGCGCGGCCGCACGCCGGTGCCCTGCACCCTCTGCAACAACCACCTGAAATTCGATGCTCTGCTCGAAACCGCGCGGGGCATCGGGGCCGAGCGCATCGCCACCGGTCACTATGCGCGCAATCACTATGACCCCGAACGCGGCCGCTGGGTGCTTTCCCGCCCCGCGGACCGCTCCAAGGATCAGACCTACTTCCTGTTCGGCCTCACGCAGGAGCAGCTGAGCCGCACCTTGTTTCCGCTGGGCGAAATGCACAAGCCCGCGGTACGGTCCCTGGCGGCCGACCATGGGCTGGAGCTGGCGCAGAAGCCGGACTCGCAGGAGATCTGCTTCATCCCCGGCGGCAGCTATTCGCAGTTCCTCAGCGCCTACCTGCAGGAGCAGGGCCGCAATCTGCCCGCGAGCGAGGGCGTGCTTGTGGCGGCCGATGGCGAAGTTCTCGGCGAACACGCGGGCATTCACGGCTTCACCGTCGGCCAGCGGAAGGGCCTGGGCTTGAGCGCGCCGGAGCCTCTTTATGTGCTGAAGATCCACCCGGACTCGCACCGTGTGGAGGTCGGTCCGGATGAGGCGCTCTACACGCGAGAACTCCGTGCCGATCGCGTGAACTGGGTGTCGATCGCGGCGCCGGATCGCCCGATCCGCACGACGGTCAAGATTCGCCACCGTCACGAACCGGCCGCGGCCACATTGCAGGCAAAGAGCGACGATAAGATCGAAATCCTGTTCGACGAGCCGCAGCGAGCCATCACACCGGGTCAGTCGGCGGTCTTTTATCAGGGTGACGAGGTCGCCGGGGGCGGCTGGATCAGGTAATGAGCTCGAGGGATCTGCTCGACGGCAGGCTCAGAAAGGCCTGTTCGCCCAGCAGCATGGCCGCCTTCATACATTGCCATCCTGAGCTATGCGAAGAACCTGCTTTACCCGGAGCACGGCCTGAGTAAAGCAGGTTTCTTCAACACGGCAAAACCACAATGCGGAGCGAGGCGGACGACCTAAAACTTGGGCTTGTTCACACTCGGCGACGGGATGTACGGCGGTCCCGTGTATTCGTCAGGGTCCTTCGAGATTACCGGCTTGGGCCCGGGTACGGGTTTTACCTCAGTCACCTGGTGTAAAAACGGGACCTTCTCCGCGAGAGTCTCAATCCCCGCCTTCGCCGCCGCGACCCATCCGACCACCTTCAGCACCGGCACCTTGATGCCGTTCTGGATCGAGCGCGAAACATGCTCGGTCGTGGTCAGCGCCTCGCTGACCATGCCGTTCACGCGCTGCACCTGGTCCTTGGTCTTGCCGTTCACATCCTGCACGGTTGTATTGACCTTGGTTACCGTTGCGCTGATCTCATCGGCCTTTTCGTGAACGATGCCGCTGATATGGTCGGCCTGCGCATGAACGATCTCGGTGATGTGGGCGACCTCGCCCTTGATCACGCCCGTCATCTCGGTCACATCGGCCGTCACGCTCGCGATCTTCGGTTTCAGGTCGGCGATGATCTCCTGTACCTTGCCGAGCAGATCCTGGCCCTGACCGATCAGCGGCATGGCCTTGGCCTGTGCCTCTTTAGTCAGTTTTTCCACCTTCTTCTGCAAGCCGCGAACGACCAGGTACACGGCGAGGACCGTACCGAGCAGACCCAGGATCACAATCAGGATGCAGATAGCGGTAATCCACTGGGCAATCATCAACGAGTGCACATCTGCGGTGAGCGTGCTGTTGTCCTGCAATACGATCGCAGCGGCGGCGAGAGCTTGCATCGGGTCTCCTTCAAGCTGGGTACGTGGTGGCGGCGTGGCCCGGGGCGGCCCGTCGGCACCCCGCGGGATGGTGCGATTCATAGAAAAGGGCCGGTGAGCGAACACCGGCCCTGACGTGAGGCTTCGCTTCCCAGACTAGGATGCGGTTGGGGGCGCTTCGCTGGTCTTGGCCACGTAGGCGTCTTTTCCCGCGTCCACGGCGGCCTGCACCGCCTCCGTCTGGTTTTGAATCAGTTCCTTACCCTTTTCGACATACTCTGTCCACTGGGTACGGCCTTTATCCAGGGCATCCTTGCTCTTGTCCACGTACTGGCCGGCCACTTCCTTGCTCTGCTGTGCGGCCTGGGTCAGGGTTTCCTTGCCCTGCTGCACGGCCTGGGTAACCACTTCCTTGCTCTGGTCCACATATTGCGTGGCCTGGTCTTTCCCTTGGCTGTAGAGCTGGTTGGCCTTATCGCGGGCTTCCAGCGCGCCCGCCACAAGATCGTCACGGGTGTCGCGGCCGGACTTCGGAGCATAGAGCACACCTACCAGGGCCCCGATTCCCAGACCCGCGACAAACCATCCAAAGCTGCTCGATCCCTCATCCTGTGCCATCGCGACTCTCCCCATCTTTCAAAGTGTTGCGCCCATCCGGGTCGCTGTCCAAGCAACAATGATGCGAATGGAATCCATGCGGTTGTTTGGTCCCATCAACTTCGGACCTGAGCCCTCCAGGAAACACCATGCGCGCTGCGGGGCTTTCCCGTTGCCCCCTTGGCGTCCTATGATGGGGCAAATGCTGTGCTGATCGTTGAAGGATTCTAAGGATTCTCTAGACAAGCGCTTCCCAAAACACACAGCTGCGCCGGCGACCTCGTAAAGAAAAGGCAAGACATGCAATCAATTGAAGTGAATGCCGGGTTTTTCCAGCGTCGGCGGGGTCTCTGCGCCTCCCTCACCGCCCTTAGCTTGGGTTTCGCGCTTGCCGGCTGCCGGCAGGGCGTCTCCGACGCTACCCTGACCGCCAACGTGAAGAGCGCGATCGCAGCCGATCCCTCCATTCGTCAGCAGCCCGTCCAAGTGGCTGTGCAGAACGGCATCGTGACGCTCTCCGGCAACGTCTCCGACGACACCGCCAGCTCTGTGGCGGCCCAGGATGCCGCCCGCGTCAAAGGGGTCAAGGAGGTCGTCAATACGCTGGCGCTCGGCGGCGTACAGGCCTCCCCGACCGTGACCTCCTCGGCCGATCCCTCCCAGCCCCGCCCGGCGACCCCGCAGGAGCAGCAGGCACTGTCCACGGGCGCTCCCCTGCCACCGCCGCCCAGCGGTTCGGCAGGGTCGAATGCGTCCTCAGCACCGACAGCCCCGCCCGCACCCCCCGTTCCTGTCGAGCGTTCCGTTACCGCCCCGGCCGGCACCGGTATCTCCGTGCGCATCACGGAGGCGCTGAGCAGCAAGACGGCGCAGGACGGTCAGCCGATCAGCGGCACCGTAACCCGTGACGTCGTCGCCGGCGGCCTTGTGGTCATCCCGGCCGGCGCCGCGGTGAGCGGACGCGTGGTCGCCGCCAAGGATGCCGGGCACTTCAAGGGTCACTCCGAGCTTTCAATCGAGCTCACCTCCGTGCGCCGCCATGGGGCGACGCTGCCCATCAGCACCGACGCCTACACCGTCGAGGGCAAGAATCGCGGTACGAACTCGGCTGAAAAGATTGGCGGCGGTGCCGCAGTCGGCGCGGTGCTCGGCGGCATCTTCGGCGGCGGCAAGGGAGCAGGCATCGGCGCGCTGGCCGGCGGCGGCGGCGGCACCGTGCTGCAGGGGGTCACGCGTGGCCAGCAGGTCTCCATCCCGTCGGAAACCCCTATCCGCTTCCGCCTGGCAGGCCCGCTCACCCTGCGCACCACGGAAAAGGCCTCCGCGGAGAGATCGCCTGACGCAGACGACGCCGGAGGCCTGCGCACCCGGTAGCTGCTGGGCTTGTCAGAAATATAAACACGGCCCGCTGATGGCTTGGAGCCGTTCTCGTGCAGGCGGGCAGTCTGCCGTCATCCTCAGCAACAGCCTAGCCACTACCAGCAGTCTGCCATCATCCCGAGCATAGCGAAGGATCTCTGTATTCTGCTCGCGTCTGCTCTACACCCCTCGTAGGCTGCTACAGCCTTCTAGGCTCCGGCGGTCTCCGGCTCGGGCCTATGCTCCGCACGGGCAAAAAGATGCAGCAGGTGCTCCGGTTGCGCCAGCAGCGGCTGCAACGCCCAGCCCACCAGCAGGAGCAGCGGCGCCGGACCGCACGGCAGCCGGTCCAGTGAAGCAAGCGTGCCGGCCACATGCGTCTGCTCCGGCATGGCCGCGTGCGAAACAGCTGCACAGGGTGTCTCAGGCGCGAGCCCCGCCGCACGGAGCTCCGCCTGCAGCCCCCCGAGCGCACGCCCCGGCATGTAGACCACCACCGTCGCGTCAGGGGGCAGCGCGCCCTCCCACAGGGGTTTCTCATTTCCCTTCTCCGCCGCATGGTGGCCGGTGAGAAAGATCAGCTTGGACGCGCTGGTCCGGTCCGTCAGCGGCAGCGACAACGAAGCGCCCGCGGCCAGGGCCGCCGTCACTCCCGGCACCACCTCAAACGGGACCCCTGCCGCCCGCAGCGCCGCGATCTCCTCGCCCGCCCGCCCGAAGATCAGCGGATCGCCGCTCTTGAGTCGCACCACCGACTGCCCGGCCCGCGCCGATTCCACCAGCAGCTTGTGAATCCCGGCCTGCGTGATCCGCGGCCGCCCGCAACGCTTGCCCACACTCGTCACCAACGCGTGCCGGTGCGCCAGCGCCAGCACCCCGGCGGGCACCAGGTCGTCGTGGAAGATCACATCCGCGCTTTGGAGCAGCCGCCACGCGCGTATCGTGAGCAGCTCCGGGTCGCCGGGCCCCGCGCCCACCAGGTAAACGGTACCCTGGGCAGCCTGGGTCGGCAAAATCGGCGAAACTGGCGAGCCGTGGGTCAAAGTACGGACTCCTCAGGGGCCTCAAGCTCCAGCGATTCTGAAACGTCCGAGATGGCCTCCGCGTGCACGGGGGTGTCCTCGGCAGGGGCTCCATCCAGCACGTAGCCCTTTGGCGAAAACCCATGCTGGCGGGCATGTTGCCGGGCGTGCATCCGCGCCGGACAGCCGTCGAAACCGCACACCTCGCGCGCGGCCAACCCATGCAGCAGCCCCTTGCGCGCCTCGCCGATCGGCTCGACCGCCGTCACCTCGCGGCGCAGCCGGCCTAATTCCATCAGCCATTCGCCCGTATCGAGCGGCAGCGCGGCATTGATCTCCTTGCGCAGCCGTTGTGCCAGC
>CAXTBJ010000029.1:20016-41591 GCA_964242585.1 uncultured Bryocella sp. | reverse complement strand
CCTCGCCTTTCTTCCCGTCACTTCCGAGGAGATCCTCCGTCGGCCCTTGCCCTCGCCGTTCTTTCTGTCATTCCCGAAGGGAATCTGCGTCTGCCCTTGCCCTTGCCCTTCTTTCTGTCATTCCCGAAGGAAATCTGCGTCTGCCCCTTGCCCTTGCCTTTCTTTCTGTCATTCCCGAAGGGAACCTGCTTCTGCCCTTGCCGTTTTTTCTGCCCCTCCCCAAAAAACCTGCGTCCCTCCCGACTCGTACAAGTCCCATGCACCTCCCATGCCACACGGCTGTGCACAGCCGGAAAACGCATTCATCCCTCGAACATTGCGCAATACCTATAAGAGACGCGCACCGTACCCCCCTGATACGGTGTAAGGGATGCCCTCTCCGAGCCAAGGCGAGCTGTTCCGAGGCCCCAATCCGCATCCCGACGCCCCCAAGGCCAAGTCCGGCTCGGAGCTCGCCCCCGTTTGGCTGCAGCGCATCAGCTTGGGCATGCTGGTCATCTTCTGCTTCTACATCGGCGGCCTGGTGGCGGTGTTGCCGTGGTCGCCGCGCTACTGGGACGCCAACGGCTGGATACTGGGCCATCCCGTGGCCGCCGACTGGCTGCTGCGCGGCTGGGTCCGCGGCCTCATCAGCGGCCTCGGTCTCTTGGACCTCTGGATCGGCGTCAGCGAACTCCTGCACTACCGCGACCAGCGCCGGTAAGCAGCCGGTAAGCACCGGTTTTGGTCGCCATTCCGCAGGGAAGCTGCATATCAGCTGCTATACACCCCCAGGCATTCTGTTCTCTCAATCCAATCTGCCGGTCTAACACCGCTGCGGGATGGCGCGGGATTCCAGAAACTTGTTCAATGGCCATCTCAGCTCGGGGGAACGCATGAAGCTGCATATCTCAGGAATGCGGAAAAGCACCGGCACCTACCAGTTCCTTTGGGGCTTTTATGTACGAGGCTTCAAACCCTGGCACCACTGCCAACCCTGCTTTCGGGGTGCCCGCGCGGTGGCTATCTCTCCGAAGATGGACGACGGAGTCATCGATCTTTCAAGGCCAACGAAGCTCTTTTACCTGCATGGCTTCGCCGGCGGCCCCAAGGAAAAGCGCGGGGCGCTCAACCTCCATTTGGCCGTTCGCCCTCAGCCGGGAGCTCACGCCACGGTGCAGTCGGCGTTCGGTCCAACCTTCACCATCGCCGATGCTGCGGAGATCCCCATCCAGGAGCCGTTAGCGGAGCTGGCTCACCTAGGCGCGGACTGGGCACGTTGTATGAATCTTCGCTTCGCGGCGCAGGTCTTCGATGCCCCGGTTCTAGGACCCACCGCGCCACGCATCCCTGTAACGGCTCTAAAGCCATGACTCGTAACGCGATGCTCCACGTGTGGCACCGTAGCGCGATCGTAAAGGAGCCACGGTATGCTGCGGGCATGCCGCGATTGCTTCCATTCTGGCTGCTTGCTTTGTTTTCGAGTCTCGCCGTTACCTCTTCACCGGCGCAGCAGGCCGGGAGTCCACCACCGTTGAAGGATGGGCAGAGGTTCACCACCCGCGGCCGACTCGACGTGCAGTACCGCGGATGGCAGCGCTACCTCGTCCTACGGCTTGACCGTCCGTACACCCCGGACTTCGGGCCGGGGGCGAGGTCCGCCGCCGTGACAGCCCTTGAGTTGAGCGCCCCGGGCCGCGCCGAAATCCTCTCTGAACACAATGGCGATTGGGTCGAAGCGACAGGGACGCTGCAGCTGAATAACTTCTCTCCTTATTACTGGAACGGGGTCGGGCTTCTAGCCCTGTCCGTAACCCTACCCGGCGGCGCCCTTCTACAGTCTGAACGTACACAGCCCCGCGTGCCGCCCGGAACGGACTTCTACACCGTCACCGTCGCCATGGTGCCGCATCAGTTCGAGTGGCGGCGCGAAGCCCGTGACATCGAAACCGGCGATCCCCTGCCGGACGCCGCCATCGACGGCTGCAGCCTCAACGGCGGCGGAGACGTTATGAACTGCCTCTGCGTCCAGTCGTTCACGCCGGTCCGCGCCGGCATCGTTCCGCATCCGCTACCGACAAGCCGCTGGCGGGAGATCCCGCCCTCCGCGTTCGCTCTGCCCGGCATGGCCCAGTTCTCGCTCCAAGACCCCGAAGCGACACACCCTCAGATCGTGCAGGTCGCCTGCAAACGCAAAGGACCCCCTACCAAATGACGCAGAACTCCATCTCGGGCGATCGGCCCGTTCCCCCACCCGGCCCGCTGCCCGCCGCCCCGCTCGCCTACCGCAATCCCGACTTCCTCAACTCCCCTGACGGCCGCCTGCTCCGCATCATGGCCGAGTACGCCGAGCCCATGGCGCGTTTTCGCCGCGAGCGCATCCAGGACACCGTCGTCTTCTTCGGCTCGGCCCGCTTCCGGGCCCTCGATGTGACTCATCCGCAGCTCCAACTGCTCGCCAACACCGGCTCTCAGGAGCCCGCACCCGCCGCCGAACAACCCGCCTCACAGGCCGAACTCGCCGGCAACGACGCCACCGACCTGCAACGCAAGCGCGCCGAAGCCGCCGTCGAGATGTCACGTTACTACGAAGACGCCCGCTCCCTGGCACGCCGCATGGCCACCTGGGCCAAGGGGCTTCCCGGCCGCCGGCATCGCTTTGTGGTGACCTCCGGCGGCGGTCCCGGCATCATGGAAGCCGCCAATCGCGGTGCCTGGGAGGCCGGCGCCAAGACGATCGGCCTCAACATCGTGCTGCCCTTCGAGCAGGTGCCCAACCGCTACATCACGCCCGAACTCAGCTTCAACTTCCACTACTTCTTCATGCGTAAATACTGGTTCGCCTACCTGGCCAAGGCGCTGATCGTCTTTCCCGGCGGCTTCGGCACGTTGGACGAAATGTTCGAGCTGCTGACCCTCGACCAGACCGGCAAGCTGGCCAAACGCATCACCGTCGTCCTGTACGGTTCGCACTATTGGAAGAGCGTCCTGAACGTGGATTTCCTTGCCGACAAAGGCGCCATCGCCCTCAAGGACAAGGATCTGTTCCAGTTCGCCGACACCCCCGAGGAGGCCTACCGCCTGCTCACCGAGGGTCTCATCCGCGACCACCTGAACGGGGATGCCGAGGCTCGCGGTACCGAAGATCCAGTTCCGAGTGAGCCCGCGCCCAGCGCCCAAGAGCAGATGGGCCCCGGCATCGCGGAAACCCGCCCATAATCTAAGTTCACCGCCATTTTGGTTGTCATCCCCACAGGGGATCTGCTTAGTTGTAAGCCCGGAGGGAAGTCATTTGGTTGTCCTCCCCGCAGGAACCTATTTGGTCGTCATCCCCGCGGCCGGGGTACCCGGCGAGCTAGCTCGCTGAGGTGGGAAGCGGACATGCGTTTGACCCGGGTCTGCAGGCCGCGCGGTAGGGATCACAGGTCCGGCTACATCACCAGCGCCACGCGTTCCAACTCCGCCTGGATATGCTCGGCGGTTATCCCCGGCACCTCGATCCGTGATGCCACCCCGCGCGCCTCATACGACGAGATGCCGTACCCCCGGCCGCTCAGAAAGCTGCAAACGATCTCCGCCGCCTGAAAGCTGTCCACCCCGGAGCGGAGCAGTTCGCTGCGTAGGGCGATCAGATCCGAAGGGGTGAACTTTTCGACATACGCCCTGTCCTGTCCATCACTCATGTGCTTCACCCTTGCTCCGGATATCCGAAGATGCACCATACGACGAGAGTTGCGGTTGCTTAGTTTCCCCATCTCCCGACGAAAACGAACCTTTCTCGCCAAGACCATCGCCGGGGGTGTAAGTTTATCGGTTCGCCAACAAAGCCATCCTCCCTGCCTTCAGGGAGCCGCCGGCACCGGTCCGCCCCGGGCACGCTATCCTGAAGCCATGGTCCAAGCTGCCACCGAAGCCCGCGTTCTGGACGGCATCGCCGTCGCCGGCGAGATCAAGACCGAGGTCGCCGAAGCCGTTCGCGCCCTCCTCGCCGACGGCCACCAACCCGGCTTGGCCGTCGTGCTCGTGGGCAACCATCCCGCCTCGCAGATCTACGTCCGCAACAAGGTCCGTACCTGCGGCGAACTCGGCATCTACTCTGAGCTGCTCACGCCGCCGGCTGACACCACCACGGAAGCTCTGCTCGCCCTCGTCGCGGACCTCAATGCCCGCGACGAGATCGACGGCATCCTCGTCCAGCTGCCGCTGCCCGCGCACATCGAAACTAACCGCATCCTGGAGGCCGTGGACCCGCGCAAGGACGTCGACGGCTTTCATCCGCTCAACGGCGGCCGCCTGCTGCACGGGGCGCCGATCGCCGAAATTCTCGCCCCCTGCACGCCCGCGGGCATCCTGGAGATCCTCCAACGCAGCGATATTCCGCTGCGCGGTACCCGCGCCGTCGTGGTCGGTAAATCCAACATCGTCGGCAAGCCGATGAGCCTGCTCCTGATGAACGAGGGGGCGACGGTCACGGTTTGCCATCGGCACACGACAAACCTCGCCGCCGAGACACGCAAAGCCGAGCTGCTCATCGTCGCCATCGGCAAACCCGGCTTCATCACCGCCGACATGATGGAGCCCGGCGTCACCGTGATCGACGTCGGCATCAACCGCCTCACCACCGAGGCCGAGCTCGAACACTTCTTCCCGCCCGGTACCGCCGCGTATGCCGAACGGATCGACGGCTTCCGCAAACGCGGCTCAACCGTCATCGGCGACGTTGACCCGCGGGCCTTCGCGCAGTGCGGCGCGTATACCCCCGTTCCCGGCGGCGTCGGCGCGCTCACCATCGCCATGTTGATGGCCAACACCGTCAAAGCCGCGCGGCTCAGGCGAGCATCGTAAAACCATGCTGCGCGTAGGCCTCACCGGCGAGCTCGGCAGCGGTAAATCCACGGTCGCCCGCCTGCTCGCGGCTCGCGGCGCCCACGTCTTCAGCTCCGACGAGATGGGCCGCGCGCTCATGCAGCCCGGCCAGGCTGTCTTCGGCGCTATCCTCGATCGCTTCGGCCCCGGCGTTCTCGCTCCCGACGGCACCCTCGACCGTCCTGCCCTCGCCGCCCTCGCCTTCAATACAGAAAAGCCGCGCATCGAGGAGCTCAATGCCCTCGTTCACCCGGCCGTCCTCGCGGAGCAGGAGCGTCAACTCGCCGCCCTCGCCCAAACCGACCCGCAAGCCCTCGCTGTGATCGAATCCGCCCTGCTCTTCACCACCAAACACGCCGGCGGTAGCCGTCCCTGGCGCACCCGCTTCGATCGCATTCTTCTGGTCACCGCTCCGGACGCCCTCAAAATTGCCCGCTTCGTCGAGCGTTCAGCCGCCGGCCGCCCGCTCACCTCAGCCGAACGCCAAAGCCTCGAGGCCGACGCCCATCGCCGCCTCCAGACCCAACGCATCCCCGCCGAGGCCGCTGCGGATTGCCTGATCATCGCGAACACCGGCGATCTCGCCGCCCTCGAACGGCGTACAGAGCAGGTCTTTCGGCAGTTGTGTCGTGATGCCCATCAGGTCCAGTCCTAGGGCATCGAGAAAGCCCGGTCGCCTCAGCGCGCGCCCTCCGTCCGGCACACCTTGCCGCCCAACCGTCCACTCACCAGAAACGCACGTACCCGCGCATCGTCCGGATTCAATGCCCCCAGCTGCCCCACCAGCGCGCGGCTCTCCTCCACACGGCCCAGGCTGCACTCCAGAAACGCCAGATCCAGCCCCGCCTGTGTCTGGCTCGGGTCTGCGGTGATTAGGCGGTCGAGCAACCGAACCGCCTCGCCCACATCGCCTCGGCCGGCATCCAGCACGGCCCTGTTGGTGAGCGCGGTGGCGTTATACGGATCAGTCCGCAATACGGCGGCATACTCGCTTCGCGCCGCGGCCGCAGTGCCGGCAAGTTGCTCCAGCACACCGAGGTACAGGTGCACCTGCACATCGGCGACGCCGGCCTGCTCCGCCCGGCCCAGCAGCTGCAGCGCACGCTCCCCCGCGGCACGGTCGCCTTTCTGCGCTAACTGCGCGTAGGCCAACCCCAGCTCGCGATCCCCTGCCGCGACGCCGCCTACCGGCACCAGTTCTTCGCCCGCGACCGGGGAGGCGGAGGCCTCATGTTTGGCTGGCCGCCGCTGGATATTGTGATCCGTCAGCTGTTCATGCGAGATGTCCGCCGTGGCCCTGGTCGGCATATGGCACAAGGCGCAGTCCGGCTGCTCCGGATGGTGCTGCGTCGCGATCGTCGGCGAACTGTGGCAGCTCAGGCAGCGCGCACGATAGAACGCCACCCGTTCAGCCGGCGCGGGATCGCGATGCGGATCATGGCACGTCGTGCAGGTCAGCGCGTCACCGCTCGCGCGCTTGCATGCGCTCTGCAGCAGCGCCTCATATTGGCTGCTCGCGCGCCGCCCGCCCGCGGCCTGGCTCGCGCGCACGAAATACACTGCGAAATCGGACAGCGTATCGCCCGGCTGGAACTGTGCCAGGGTGCGGCCGGGCCGGTAAACCACGGCGTCCCCTTCCAGATGGCACTGAATGCACGCACTGTCCCGCGCCGCCACGGGCAGCTTGTCCGGGTTCAAGATGGGCCCATGGCCGTTTGCGGCAAGGTGTTGTGCCGGATCGCCGTGGCACGTGCTGCAACCCATGCCGGCCCCATCGAACGGCCGCTGCGGAAAGCGGTTCTTCGCCTCCGGCAGCGCCGTTTCCACCTCCGACGCGTGGCAGTGCAGGCAGTTGGCATCCACCGGCAGCGGCGCGGGCATGGCGGCGACGCCATCAAAGGCCGGAGCCATCGCCCACTGCCTGCGCCGCCCGTAGTAATTTACCGGCAGCTCAAACCACTCGCCCCCCTGCTGATACAAAAACGTGCGCCCACGCGTGCCGGAACCCACAAAGTACAGCAGCTCGCGCTCGCCCTCCAGCGCCCCCGCCCTATTTGCTGCGCCTGCCCCATCTGCTGCGCCGGCCCCGCCCGCGGCGCGCGAAAAACGCATCCACACCCGCCCGTCGCGGGCAAAGATGCGGTAGCTCACGCCGGAGGGTTCATGGTGGAACTGCCCCGCCATCAGGCCGTCATTCAGGCCCTCGGCCGCCGCGCCGCTGCCGCGCGCCATCGCCGTGTGCTCGTAGCTGGCATAGATCGCCGCATGGCACTGCGCGCAGACCGCATCGGGACGATGTAGGGGCTGGGAGGCGGCCTGCTCCGCAACAGCCTGATCCGCGCGCTGCTCCGCAACAGCCTGACCCGCGGCAGCCTGCCCCGCCGCCAGCACCGCCTGCGAAGCCCGCACACCCCGATACGCGCCCAGGCTCAGCAGCGCAAGCGCCAGACCCAACAGGCAGCGCCCGCCCAATCGCCGCCGCCACCCTACCTCGCTCTGCGCTCTCCCCATGCCTGTTCCTGCACTCTACTGCTGCGCGGGCAGCTTCGGCATGTCGGCGGCCTGCACCTTTTCCGTCAGCTGCAGCTCGCGGCTGGCCTCGGCCGGGCGGCCCAGCGCGCGGTACGCCTGTGCCAGCAGATTGTGCGTCATGTAGTTGGCCGGGTCCATCGTCTCGGCCTTTTGCAGAAACGCCGCCGCCCCCACGGGCTGGCCTTCCTTCAGCAGCACCTTGCCCAGCAGGATGTACGGCCCGGTCGTATGCGGCTCCAGCAGCACGGCCTGTTGCAGCACGCGCTCGGCCTCGGGATAGCGCGCGCTTCGCGCATACGCATCGCCCAGCCGCTCATACACCGCCCCCTGCAACGGATCGGCGGCGCGCTCGGCCTCCAGCTCCCCCACCGCCGCCTCCACGCGATTCTGCGCCAGGGCGATTTCGCCCAGCAGCTCATGCGTCAACGGCAGCCGCGGGTCCAGCGCAACCGCCTTCTCCGCAAACCCCTGCGCGATGGGCAGATACTCCCGCCGCAGCAACATTCGCGCGGCCAACAGATACGCCGCCGCCGAATCCGGCGCAAAGCCGTACTGCGCCGCGAAGGCATGGCGCGCATCGTCATACCGCAGGGTGTCCAGATAACACAGCGCGAGCACATAGCTGGGGTCGGCCTTGCTCCCCGCGCCGAAGGCATGATTCTGCACCAGAAACGGGATCGCCTCCCCCGGCCGGCCCAGCTTGAACAGGGTCAGTCCCCGCATCTGCGCGGCCTCCCCATCATGCGGATCGGCCGCCATGGCTCGGCCAAATGCGGTTTCGGCCTCCGTCAGGCGGTTCAGGTCGTAATACGCACTCCCCATCGTCCGATCCAGCCCCGGCGTCTGCGGCTGCGTCGCCCGCAAGGCCTCCATCTGCCCCAAAGCCGCCTCCGGCTTGCCCGCCAGCAGCAGCTTGCGCGGCGCGGCCAGCGGAGAAGCCGCCTCCGCTTCCGCCCCGGCAGCCCCCGGGGCAACCGCTTGCGCTCGCGTGCAAAGACCGCAGTTCAGCAAAGCCAAAAGCGATGCGCCCCCCAGAAGGAGACGCCTCGCTTTGTGACGTGAATCGTAGAATCGGCCCATAGTGCAATCAACAGTGCTTCAAGAGAGGGAGACGAGAAGAGCCGAAGCTCTCCTCATCGGCTGAGCCAAACGTCAGAACTGAATACGACCGGAGAACTGCATCTGCCGCGGGTTGGAGGAGCCGGCCGGGTACGGTCCGCTGGAGATCTGGCCGCCCTGATCGATATTGGCTACAGGCGTGCCCCAGTTAATGTGATTGAAGGCGTTGAGACCGTCGGCACGCAGCTGAAAGGTGACCCGCTCACGAATCGGAAAATTCTTCTGGATCGAAAGATCCGTGTTGAAGAACCCGGGTCCGGTTGCGGCGTTGCGTCCGGTGTTGCCGATCTGGTCCAGCGTGGGCGCCGTAAAGCCCTGTTGTCCCGTGGCGATGTTAATCGGCTGGTAAAAGTAGAGGTTATTGCCGGGCAGACCGGTCACCTGCTTGTGGAAGGCATGGCTGTCCCCGTTCACATAGCAGGGAGCATCGTCAGGCACCCAACTCGTGTAAGTTGATGCGCACAGGTTGAAGGGCAGACCGCTGGACCAGGTCAGCACAGGATTGATCTCAAAGCCGCCGACAATCTGATTTATCACACTGTTGGCATGGTTCAGAAGCAGCTTGTTACGGCCGAAAGGCAACTGGAATAGACCGTACAGCGTGAACGCCTGTTGACGCAGATCGCTGGCTCGCCCGTAAACAGCGTGCTTATCCCAGGACGAGTAGCCGGTGGCCTCCGCCATCGCCCGCTGCCATGCATAGTTCGCGTTCAGGCTCACACCGTGGGCCAAGGTTTTAGCGATGGACGCCTGCAGCGCGTTGTAGTGCGTGTCGAGGTTATCGCCGTAGTAGGTGAGTGCCTGGTTCCAACCGCAACCGCCGTTCGGTGCATTCACACCGCCCGCTGCGGCGTAGTCGGGGTCGGAACACGCCGCCAGCTTGCCGCCATAGTACCGTTCGAGCAGCGTCTCGTTGGCCGTCCCCCCGTTCGCAGCCACGCCCACCGCGCCGCCCGCAGTGCCCGTCGCGGATACTGTCGGATCGTAATGCAGGGCGTTGCCGGTGATGCTGTTGCCCGAAGGCAGGTCAATGCCCGGCTCGTTCGGATTGGTCGTATTGCCGGACACATCTCCAAAGGTATGGGTGCCCTTATTGCCCACGTAGGCCACTGTCAGCGAAAGCGTGGGGGTTAATGACTGCTGCAGGCTGAGATTCCAGGCATCGATCGTCGGCAGCCGCAGCGTGGTCGGCCGAACCCTCGCGCTCTCCGTATTACCCGGGTTGGGTAGCAGACCGTTGGCCGGAACAGCTGGAAACACCGCCGCCGTGGGGCCCTGCGCCAAATTGAAGGCATACGCGGTGTCCGTTGCATTGTCGCCGCCGGTGGCGGTCAGCGACTGGCTTTGCAGCACCGGCAGGTTCTGGGTAGCGGCATGGCCGAAGATCGAGCCGAACACGCCGACATCGAAACTGCGTCCATAACCCGTCCGGATCACCGTGGTCGGAGTCACCTGGTAGGCCACACCGACACGGGGAGCATAGGTGTTGCTCGGACGCTGCTGGTCCATATTGGTCTCGATGCCGCCGATACCCGCCACCTGCAGGTAGCCCGTGCTCAGGTTCATCAGCGCGCCCAGGCCGGCTCCATTGACCGTCTCCGGGAAGTACACCTCATATCGCAGGCCGTAATTGACGGTCAGCTTCGGGGTCAGTCGCCATGTGTCCTGCGCATAAAAGTACGCCCGCTTTTGAAACTCCTTCGCATTGGTCGAAACACTGACGTAGCGTTGCAGGTGAGTAACATCACCGAGCACAAAGGTGGCAAAACCCAAACCTTCGGTAGAGCTGCCACCTGAGGTGGGACCGGTGCCGAAATTCAGCAGGCCGGAGCGATTGTTGTCGCTGGGTACGCGCAGGTTGCGGGCATAGCGCAGATCGGTGCCGAACTTCACCTCATGGTTGCCCAGAATCTTGGTCCAATTATTGGCAAGCTGGTACTGGTCCTCGTGCTCGATCAGCGGGCAATTGCAGCGGTCAACGTTGAGACCGGCGCCGTACTGCGGTCCAACGCCCGCATTATTATTCGGAGCGCCGTAGCTGCCGACCTCCGTCAGAAGGAAACCCGGTGCGCCGTTGGTGATGGTCTGCGCGGTGTTCAGTCCGGGAATGCCGAGTTGCGTAGCAAGCGGTGTGTTTTGGTCGTACTTGGAGGTGTTAATGCCGTAACGGAAGTAGCCCGCCCGGATGTCGGTGACCAGCTTCGGATTCACCGCGATATCCACGCCTGCGGCCGTGCTGTCGTTGGCTCCCAGCGACGTGCCGCCGTAGCCGCCCAGGCCGAATCCTGCACCGCCCGCGTTACCGAAGATGGTCGAGCCGGTCAGGATGTCCGTGAAGCGGCTGAAGCGGGTGAAGGCATGGATTCTGTCATTGACGGTGTAATCCAGACGAACATCCCATTGATTGCTATTGAACCCACCCGTGCCGCTGCCGGCATAGTTGTTCTTCAGCCCGCCCAGCGCGCCGGCGGTGTTCGGTGCGTAAGGTTGCAGGAGAGTCAGCAGCGCCAGCGACTGCGGCGAAAGCTGCGATGCGGGAATCACATTGTCCTTGTATCCCGTAGTAGAGTTCGGCTGAAAGATGATGGGCTTCGTGTTGGTCGCGAGACTCCCGACCGCGCCGTTCGCATACTCACTGAAGTCGCAACCGCGCGTTCCATCGCTCGCGAGCGTCATGCCCAGGCAGGTGGAAACAAGGTGCGCGGTTGGCACGGTCTGCACATTCGCAATACCAGTCTTCTGCCGTACCCCTTGGTAGTCGCCGAAGAAGAACGCTTTGTTCTTGAAAATCGGGCCGCCGACCGAGCCGCCGAACTGGTTCTTCAAACCGGCCGGAAACGGATTGGTCGCACTGAGCTGGCTGGGTCCCTGCGTGAATGGGTCGCGTGCCAGGTTTGCATTGCTCTCCCGGTAATCAAAGGCCGATCCATGGAAGCTATTGGTGCCGGACTTGGTTTGCGCCGTGACCACGGCAGAGACGGCCTTGCCGAACTCCGCGTCGTAGTTCTGCGTTGCAATCTTGGTCTCGGAGAGCGAATCGGCATTCGGATTAATCACGATGATGCCGAGAATGGGATCCTCATTGTCCGTGCCGTCCAATTGGTAAGCAACACCGGCAAAGGATTGTCCATCGATCGAGATCTGCTTGGAACCCTGTGGGTCCTCATCGGCCGCATGCGACCAGCCGAGCAGTTGCGCGCCGGGCAGCAGCAACTCCAGGTTGGTAAAGTTGCGGTCAGGGATCGGCAGATCCACGATCTCCTGCGAAGTGAATGTCGTGGCCACATCGGCGCGGTCCGTCTTCAGCAGCGGCACCTGGTCCGAGTTCACATCCACAGTCTGCCCCGTGTCGCCGACCTGCAGCGCCGCGTTCACCTTGAACGAGGTATCGGCAAACACGCGAATTTCACTCTGCTCGAAACCCTTGAAGCCCGGTACGGCGACCTTGAGCTGATACGTATCCGGAATCAGATGGTCGGCCGTGAACTCACCGCTGCCGTTCGATTGCAGGGTGGTGCTGGTACCCTTGGCGGTATCGGTCACCGTGATGGCCGCGTTCGGCACCGCCGCGCCCGAGGCGTCGGTCACGGTGCCGTAGATGGTTCCGTAGATGGCCTGCGCCGCCAGGTGCCCGGCACACAACAGTGGAACGGTCAGCAGAAGCTGCAACCGGCGGGAAAGACAGATCTTTTGCACAAGTCTCATGGAACCCTCTCCTGAAGAGCGCGAACATTTCGGGACACATCGCGCGAGAATAGCCCGACTTCGCGTGACAGAATCTTGGTATAGCTGGAACCGCCAAACAGTATGCGAGCCGGAATGGGCCTGTCAACCTTTATTTCTTCTAAATATGACCTCCGCGAACTCATATATGGCATGACAGCTTCTACCGTTTTATGTAGACAGATTGTGCACGCCCATCTTGACCGTTTTCTCGGTTCGCCGTACCGAAACCGAGCCGGAACTCGGGCCCAAACCCAAGCCTGAAGTCCAGCCCGATTCCCACCTGAATCCAGCCCGCGCCACCCGTACCATTTGCCCCAAACCGCCAGGGGACTGGACAATGAACTGCATGAACCCCACGCGCGCCGGCTGCCGCTTGCTGCTTGCCCTCTGCCCGCTGGGAGCTTTTATCCACGCGCAGACCCCCGCCCCCGGCCGCCTCACGCAAACGAACGCCGCCGCCGGCGCGGAGGCCTTCCGCGCCGGCTCGGCCGCCTTCAACGCGGGCGATCTTCATGCCGCCCATGAAGACTTCGCGCGCCTGGTCAAGCTCGCGCCCCGTGTCGCCGCGGCCCACTCCGCCCTGGGAGCCGTGTTGCTCGCGGAAGGCGACACGCACGCGGCCGTGACCGAACTCATCGAGGCTCGGCGGCTCGATCCGCACGAAAGGCAGGCCACCCTGAACCTCGGCGTGGCACGCAGCCGCCTGGGCGAATACGCCGCCGCCGTCACGCTCTTTCGCGAGGCACTGCCCGAGGCGCAGGCTCTGCAGCCCACCGAAGAGCTGGCCTACGTGACAGCGCTCGCGGCCACAGGCGAGCGGGCGGAGGCCGAAACCGAGCTGGAACGAAGCCTCACCGTCAGCACAAACCCTGCGGACGCGCCGCTCTGGGATGCGCTCGGCTCCCTACAGGCGCAGGGCGGCCAGTACACCCCGGCCGCGGACAGCTTTCGCAAGGCGCTCGCGCTCAGGGAGGCCTTTGCGCCCGCCCATGCGCACCTGGGAGCCCTGTTGCTGCTCCAGAACGATGCCCCGCAGGCCCTCGCCGAGCTCCGCCGAGCCGTCGCGCTCGGCGACACCTCGGTCGCGACCGCCACCGAGCTGGGCCGCGCGCTCAGCGCCAATGCGGACGACGCGGAAGCGATCGCCGTCCTGCGCAAGGCCCTTGCCGCCCAACCCAGAACCCAACCTGCCCACCAGCCCGGAACCCCAGCCGCTGCACAGCCCGGCTCGGTGGCCACGCAGTACGCCCTGGCGCTGGCGCTTGAGGCCGCGGGCCAGGGCAAAGAGGCCCTGCCGCTTTTTGCTGCCGTGATCGCCGCCCGGCCGGGGGACGCCGCCGCGCTCACCAACTACGGTCTGGCTTTGGTGCAGACCGGCGACGCCCAAGGCGCGCTGGCGCTTTACAAACGCGCCGCCCAAGCCGGTTCCACCGACGTGACCCTGCGCGAGGACATGGGCGTGGCCTACCTGCAGACCAACGACATCGACCATGCCCTCGAGCAGTTCAAGGTCGGCGTCGCGAGTGATCCCGAGAACCCGCAGCTGCACTACGATCTCGGTCTCGCCTACAAGCTGAAAGACGACCTCGCCGCCGCCGTGCCGGAGCTGGAGCGCGCGGAGGCGCTCGACCCCAAACTGGCCGATCCGCCGTACACCCTGGGCGTCATCCGCATGCAGCAGGGTCAGTCCGCCGAAGCCGCGGAGCAGTTCACGCGGGCCGTGGCCCTGAAGCCCGACAACGGCGGCGCCTGGGCCCTGCTGGGCTCGGTGGAAAAGGACGCCGGCAGGACGGCGGAGGCCGCCGACGCGCTACGGCATGCGGTTGCGCTCGAACCTGACCAGCCCAGCCCGCACATCACGCTCGCGGCCATCCTGGCCTCGCAAGGAGACACCGCCGGCGCACTCGCCGAACGTAAAACGGCCGCCGGGCTGAGCCGTGCGGCGATGAACAAACAGCGTGCCGGCTTTGCCCTCGAAAGCGGCCGCGCCCTGCTGCATGGCGGCAAGATCGCCGACGCCGTCATCCAGCTGCAGGATGCCGTGGCTGCCGAACCCAACCTGAAAGAGGCGCATCTGCTGCTCGCCGAAGCCTTTACCAAACAGGGCCGCCCGGCGGACGCGCTCGCGGAACGACAACGGGCGGAGCGGCTCGCGCAACCATGAATCCCATACACGCGCCGGCTGCATACATTGCCCGAAGACGCCGTGAGGGTGTAGAGATATTCTGCATTCTTGAAGGGAGTGAAGGGGCATGAGTTGGACGCGTCGCCACGTTCTCAAAAGCCTTTCGCGCACCGCGCTCGTGCTGCCCTTCGGCGACGTGCTGAAGCTCGTGGCGCAGCCGCTCCCGCAGACCACGCAAGCGGGCAGCCCGCCCACCGGTCGCGAGGCCTACAACGCGCCCGCCCGCCCCGCGCCCAAGACGCTGCCCTCGCCCGTCACGGGCACGCCGCTCGGCTACAATTTCATCGACGTCGCGCAGGCCAGCGGTTTGCACGCCAAAACTGTTTACGGCGGCGAGCACAAGAATCGCTTTCTCCTCGAAACCACCGGTTGTGGCCTCGCCTTCTTCGACTACGACGGCGACGACTGGATCGACCTCTTTCTCGTTAACGGATCGCGGCTGGAGGGCTTCCCCAAAGGCGCGGAGCCCCTCTCGCGCCTGTTCAAAAACAACCGCGACGGCACCTTCACCGACGTCACGCTGAAGAGCGGCGTGGGTCGCAGCGGCTGGGGCCAGGGCTGCTGCGTCGGCGATTACGACAATGACGGCTACAACGATCTTTTCGTCAGCTACTACGGCCAGAACGTGCTGTGGCGCAACCGCGGGGACGGCACCTTCACCGATGTCACCGCAAAGGCGGGGCTGCTGCAAACGCAAACGCGCTGGAACACCGGCTGCGCCTTTCTGGACTGCAACAAGAACGGCCATCTCGATCTCTTCGTCGCCAATTACATCGACTTCGACCTGAAGACCGCGCCGCTGCCCGAGGCCGCCGGCTGCGCCTACAAGGGCATCCAGGTGGCCTGCGGTCCGCCAGGGCTCCAGGGCGGCAAAAACCTCCTGTACCGCAACAACGGCGACGGCACCTTCACCGATGTCAGCAAGGCGGCGGGTATGCTCGACACCGTGGGCACCTATGCGCTCTCGGTCACGGTGGCCGATCTCGATAACGACGGCTGGCCGGACATCTACGTCGCCAACGACTCGACCGCGGCCACCTTCTATCGCAACCAAAAGGACGGCACCTTCAAGGACGAGGCTATCGAAAGCGGCATCGCCTACTCGCCCGACGGCAAGCCGCAGGCCGGCATGGGCGTCTCCGTCGGCGACTTCAACCGCGATGGCCTGCTCGATATCGTGAAGACCAACTTCGCCGGCGACACCGATTCGCTCTACCAGAATCTTGGCGACGGTACCTTTGAAGACCACACCTACCTCTCCGGCCTCGGCGTCAATACGCGCTACCTCGGCTGGGGTGTTGGCTTCTTCGATCCCGATAACGACGGCTGGCTGGATATCTTCATCTCCAACGGCCACGTTTACCCGGAGGTCGACAACTCGCACATCGAAGCGCCCTACGCCGAGCACAAATATCTGTATCGCAACCTGCGCAACGGGCAGTTCGAAGAGGTGACGAACCTCGCCGGCGCCGGCATCACGGCACCCGCCCCCGCGCGCGGCTGCGCCTTTGGCGACTTCGATAATGACGGCGACATGGACGTGGCGGTCAACTGTGTGAACACCTACCCGCAACTCTTGCGCAACGACAAAACTGCGGACGCGGCCAAACGCAACTGGATCAAGCTGCGGCTCGTCGGCACCAAAAGCAATCGGGCGGGCATCGGCGCGCGCCTCATCGTCACCGCGGAAAATCAGCCCGGCAAGCCGCTCAAACAAATCGACGAGGTGCGCTCCGGCGGCAGCTATTTCTCGCAAAACGACCTGCGGCTGCACTTCGGTCTCGACGCCGCCATGGTGGCCGATACGGTAGAAATCGTTTGGCCCTCCGGCACGAAAGACGTTCTGAAAAACCTGCCCGCCAATCATCTCTACGTCATTGAAGAGGGCGGCAAGGTGCTCAAGACGATGACGATGGACGGGCTCACATCGAAACCCGCGGTCCTCAAATCGTGAGCCCGGAAGAGAAAGAAAACCTCGGGGTGCCTCACCCTTTCGGGTTTTATCGGAGAGGTTGGGGTCTTCGGGCTACCCTCTGTCTCACCTTCTGCTTCAGCCTCTTCGCCGCCGCGCAGCAGTCCGCCAAGCCCTACCCCGCCACGGCCGAGCACCCCACGCCCGCCTGGTTCCTCGACGTGGCTCCCCAGGCCGGCCTCACGGTCCGCAACGTGAACGGCAACGCCGACCATCAGCAGTACCTCGTAGAAACCAGCGGCTCCGGCGTAGCTCTCTTCGACTACGACAACGACGGCTGGCCGGATATCTTTCTCGTCAACGGCATGGCCCTGCCGGGCGCACAGCCAAGCGGCGGCAAAGCCACAAACATCCCACCGCCCACCAGCCACCTGCTGCACAACAACCATGACGGCACCTTCACCGACGTCACCGCCGGCTCCGGCCTCACCGATACGGCCTGGGGCCAGGGCGTGTGCGTGGGCGACTACGACAACGACGGCCGCGAGGATCTCTTCCTCACCGGCTACGGTAAAAACCGGCTCTATCACAATGAAGGCAACGGGCATTTCAAAGAAGTCGCTGAAGCGGCGGGCGTCGCGGGCACGGGAAAGGAGTGGGGCACCGGTTGCGCCTTTCTCGACTACGACCGCGACGGCAAGCTCGATATCGCGGTCGCCACCTACGTGCACTTCGATCTGGCGAAGGTGCCCAAACCCGGTACGGAGGCCGGCTGCACCTGGAAGGGCGCGCCCGTGATGTGCGGTCCGCGCGGGCTGCCCTTCGCGTCCAACCTGCTCTTTCACAATATCGGCAACGGACATTTTAAAGACGCGACGGAAGCCAGCGGCTTCCCGCAAACGCCCGGGCACTACTGCTTCAGCGTGACCACGCTCGACTACAACGAGGACGGCTGGCCGGATCTGTACCTGGCCTGCGATTCCACCCCCGCCATCCTGTATCGCAATAACCGCGACGGCACCTTCACCGACATTGCCGCGGAGGCCGGCGTCGCCTTCAACGAGGACGGCCGCGAGCAGGCCGGCATGGGGTCCACCGCCGGCGATTACGACGGCGACGGGCATCTCGATCTCTTCAAAACCAACTTCTCTGACGACACCTCCACGCTCTATCACGCGAATGGCGACGGCAGCTTCACCGATGTCACTGCCGCGGCAGGTCTCGCCGTGAACACCGATATGCTGGGCTGGGGAACGATGTTCGCCGACGTCGATAACGACGGCTACCCGGACCTTCTCGTCGCCAACGGCCATGTGTACCCGGAGGTCGATGCGGCGCACCTGGGCTCGCGCTTCAAGCAGCCGCGCCTGCTGTACGGCAACCTCGGCAACGGCCGCTTTCGCGACCTCTCCAAATCTGCCGGCCCGGGTCTGCTCGAACCCTTCTCAGGCCGAGGCCTCGCCATCGCCGACCTCTGGAACGACGGTCGTCTGGAGGCCGTGATCAACAACCTGAGTGACCGGCCCATGCTGCTGGTCAACGTCGCAAAAAACACGAACGGCTGGCTCGGTCTGCGGCTGGTCGGCACACGGTCCGTGCGCGATGCCGTCGGCGCACACGTGACGCTGCACGGCACGCAGGGCGGCAAGGAGCGGGTCTGGGTCGATGAGGTGCGTTCGGGCTCCAGCTACTCGAGCTCCAGCGATCTCCGGCTACACTTCGGCCTCGGCGCGGAATCCAAGCTCAGCTTCGTGGAGATCCGCTGGCCGGCCGGCGAAACGGAACGCTTCCCGGCCCCCGCGACCGACGGCTTTGCCACCTTGATCGAGGGCAAAGGCCAGGCATCGTCCGTAGCCGGCCCCGGCGCGCGCTGATCTCCCACACCCCGCCACGCGACGAAGCGATCGCGCCGCGCTTCGTATCCTGCAGGAAATGTACCCTGCAGGGAGCAGTCGCTGCAGGGGAGCGTCGCTCGCCTCACGGCCTTGAGGATAGAGTTGTCATAACATTTCCTCGACAGCCGTAGACACGAAATGCTATTGTCGCCGACGCCGGTCTTCCACCTCTTGGAGATTTCATGTTCCGATCCCTCAAGCCCTTTCTCCTTGCCGCCGCCCTGTGCTCCGTTGCGCTTTTGCCCTCTTTCGGCGTGGCGCAAACGGGGGACCCCGGCGCCGACCTCCTCGCCGCCGCCAAGCCCAGCACGGACCAGACCTGGTGGAAGCACGCGGTGGTGTATGAGATCTACCCGCGCAGCTTTCAGGACTCGAACGGCGACGGGGTCGGCGATCTGAACGGCATCACGCAGCGGCTCGGCTACCTGCAGGACCTCGGTGTGGACGCCATCTGGATCGCGCCCATGTACCCTTCGCCGCAGGTCGACTTCGGCTACGACATCTCCGACTACGAGGCGGTCGATCCGCAATACGGCACGCTCGCCGACTTCGACCACCTGCAGGCCGAAGCGAAGAAGCACAACATCCGTATCTGCCTGGACATGGTGCTGAATCACACCTCCGACAAGGATAAGTGGTTTGTCGAAAGCGCCAGCTCGCGGACCAACTCCAAGGCGGACTGGTACATGTGGAACGACGGCAAGCCGGCGGACGCGCCCGGCGTGACGCCCTTTGAGCTGAAGTATGAGCACGACGGTCTCCACGGCAAGGTGGTACCGCCCAACAACTGGGTCTCCGGCTTCGGCGGCTCGGCGTGGGAGTGGGTTCCGGCGCGCCAACAGTACTACTACCATGAGTTTTATAAGCAGCAGCCCGACCTGAACTGGCGCAATCCGGCCGTCGAAAAAGCCATGTTCGGGGTCATGCGGTTCTGGCTCGACCGGGGCGTGGCCGGGTTCCGTCTGGACGCGATTCCCGCCCTGTTCGAGGACCCGCAGAACCGGGACAATCCCGAGCTCGGCGGCACCAATGCCCAGGGCGATCCTCAACTGAAGTCCCTGTACACGGACAATCTTCCCGAGGTGCATGACGTGATTCGCCGCATGCGCGCCATGGTCGCCAAGTACCCCGGCGATCGCGTGCTGATCGGGGAAACCTACCTGCCCAACACGGTTGAGCTCGATAAATGGTACGGCGGCCAGGCGCAAAATGAGTTGCAGCTGCCGATGGATATGCTGGTCGGCTTCGGCAAGAACGTCAAGCTGAGCGCACCGTACTTCCGGCAGTACGTGACGGAGGTGGAAACACAGGTGCACGGCTCGCAGCCCCTGCTGGTCTTCGACAACCATGACAACGTCCGCTCCATCGACCGCTTCGGCGACGGCGCGCACAACGTGGAGATCGCCAAGATGATCGCCGCGGTGCTGTTCACCACCCGAGCCACCGCCCTGACCTACTACGGCGCGGAGCTCGGCATGCCGACCACCCCGCCCACCCGCCAGGAAGACGTCAAAGACCCTATCGGCATCACGGGCTGGCCCCGCGAAAAGGGCCGCGACGGCGAGCGCACGCCCATGCAGTGGACCCCCGCGCCGCAGGCCGGCTTCTCGACCGATCCGCACACCTGGCTGCCGATCGCACCCGACTACACCACCGTCAACGTGCAGACCGAGGCCGGTCAATCGGACTCGCTGCTGAACTGGTACAAGCAGCTGATTGCCCTGCGGCGGTCCAACCCGGCACTGCACAACGGCGGCATCGTCATGTTGAATCGTGACGACCAGGACGTCCTGTCCTACGTGCGCACAGCCCCGGCCGGGGCCGCTGCCGTCGTGGTTGCCCTGAACATGAGCGCGCAGCCCAAGACGATCTCGCTCGACGCCACGCAGGCCGGCGTCACCGGGACCACGGTCAAAACCCTTGCGGGCACCGACGCCTCCCTGGGGCAGGTTACGTCGCTGACCGCGGTAACCCTGCCGCCCTATGCGGCGTGGATGGGATCGGTGCAATAGAGCCGATCCAAGAGGGGACTCAAACGGGGAAGCCGACAGGAATTCAATAGGGAATTAAATGGATTCCTGCTGAATTCCAGGCAAAACTCCATGCGTTCCTCCCCGTAGCACTGCTTCTATGGCCTGGGCGGGTCATCTATACTGGAGGTGCTCAGATGCCTCGGGTCCCGCGTGTGAAGGGAGAACCCGTGATCACTTCCGTGACGGCGGTCACGCTCCACCAGACCATTTACAAGGAGCTCGTCCGGCAGGTCACCGAAGGCGTCTACCGCCCCGGGGACCGCATGCCCAGCGAGGCCGTGCTGTGCGAGCGCTTCGGCGCCTCCCGCATCACCGTGGCCAAGGCCATCCACGCCCTGCAGCGCGACGGTCTCGTGACCCGGCGGCCCGGGTCCGGCACCTATGTGCAGCAGCCGCTGGCGGGGGAGAGCCATCGCTTCGGCCTGCTCATCCCACAGCTCGGCAGCACGGAGATCTTCGAGCCGATCTGCCAGGGCATTATGCGCGCGCCGCTGGCAAAATCGCACGTCCTGCTCTGGGGCCACACCGCCGGCGAGGATAAGTCCGACCCCATAGGACCTGCCGTCGAGCAGCTCTGCCGCCAGTTCATTGAGCAGCGGGTCTCGGGCGTCTTCTTCGCGCCGATCGAGTACGCCGAGGACAGGGACGCCACCAATCACCGCATCGTCGAAGCCCTCGGCAAAGCGAAGATCCCCGTCGTGCTGCTGGACCGCAGCCTCGATGTGTACCCGCAATGCTCGTCCTTCGATCTCGTGGGAATCGACAACGGCCGCGCGGGCTACATCCTCACGCGCCACCTGGTGGAGGCCGGGGCCCGGCGCATTCTCTTCGTCGCCCGCAAGCGCTCGGCCTCCACCATCAGCGAACGTATCGGCGGCTACCACTACGCGCTCGATGAGGCACGGTCGCCGTGCAAGGGATCGCAAAGCTGTGTGCGCCTTGGGGACGTCACCGATCCGGCCTTTGTGCGCGCTCTGCTCAAGGACGATCAACCCGACGCGGTCGTCTGCGGCAACGATCTGACCGCCGCCAAGCTGATGCGCTCGCTGCTGAACCTCGGTGTGCGCATCCCCGAGGACGTGCGTATCGTGGGCTTCGACGACGTCAGCTACTCGCAGTTCCTCCCCGTCCCGCTCACCACCATTCGCCAGGACTGCTCCGAGATCGGGCGCGCCGCGCTTTCGCTCATGCTGGCGCGCCTGCGCGAGCCGGAACGCGCGCCCTGGGACGTGCAGATGCCCTTTGAGCTGATCGTGCGCCAGTCCTGCGGCGGAGGCGCGAAGCCCCAGACATGAGGGGCACAAGCCCGGCACAGCCCTGAGCAGGAA
>CAXTBJ010000029.1:14133-19916 GCA_964242585.1 uncultured Bryocella sp. | reverse complement strand
GCACAGCCCTGAGCAGGAAAGCACAGCCCTGAGCAGAAAGCACAGCCTTCATCCCCTCACAAATCACAAAACACAAGCCGGGTAACCTCCACGGACCACCGAACAAAATCCGCTCTGGTCAACTCATCGGCCTACCGAGTACATTGCGGAGAGCGACACCGTACCCCGAGGCGCTCCAAGCATGTCCACCCGTAGAGCTTTTCTGCAATCCGCCGCCAAAACAGCCGCCCTCGCCACCACCGCGAGGTACCTCCACCCGCTTCATGCGCAGGCCCAATCCTCTGCCCCGCGCCGCCGTTCGCCCAACGATAATATCCAGATTGCCCTCATTGGCGCGGGTATCAAGGGTCAGGACGACACGCGCACAGCGCTCGAGGTGCCCGGCGTTAAGCTGGTCGCGGTCGCCGACTGCTACAACGGCCGGCTCGCCCACGCCAAGGAGCTCTGGGGCCCGGATCTGTTCACCACGCGCCATTACCCGGAGCTGCTCGCGCGGCCCGATGTCGATGCCGTGATCGTTGCCACGCCCGACCATTGGCACAAGCAGGCCGCCGTCGACAGCGTGCACGCCGGCAAGGACGTTTACCTCGAAAAACCGATGATTCACCTCTACTCCGACGGACCGGCGATCATCGACGCCGCCCGGCAGACGAACCGCATCCTGCAGGTCGGCAGCCAGCGCGTCAGCTCCGTGGTGTATGCCAAGGCCAAAGAGCTGCTCGCCTCGGGCGCCATCGGCAAGCTCAACATGGTCACCGCGCGCTGGGATCGCAACTCGGCCCTGGGTGCGTGGGACTACTCCATCCCGCTCGATGCCTCGACCGAAACCTGCGACTGGCCGGAGTTTTTAGGCACCGCACCGCAGATTCCCTTCTCCGCCGAGCGATTCTTTCAGTGGCGCAAGTGGAAGGACTACGGCTCCGGCGTCGCCGGCGATCTCTTCGTGCACCTTTTCAGCGGCACGCACTACATCACCGGCGCGCACGGCCCCACCCGCGCCATGGCCACCGGCGGCCTGCGCTTCTGGAAGGATGGCCGCGACGCCGCCGACGTCCTGCTCGCCCTGTTCGATTACCCCGAAGGCTTCAACCTCAGTCTGCACGTAAACTTCGTCGACGGCGGCGAGGAGAGTGAAGGCTTTCTCTTCACCGGCTCCGAGGGCCTCATGGAGATCGCCGGTCAAAGCGTCACCGTCACGCGTACGCCGCTCGCCACCGAGCCCGGCTACACCGTCTCCACCTTCGCCGACGCCGCGCAGCGCGCCTACATCGAGCAGTACCGCAAGAAGTACCCCGTGCAGCACCCGGGCGGCGCACCGCCGCAGGACGTGGAAACCTTCCGTGCGCCGCCGGGCTACTCCGACAGCTACGACCACTTTCATAACTTCTTCGCCTCCGTACGCAGCCGCAAACCGGTCGTCGAAGACGCCACCTTCGGCTTCCGCGCCGCCGGTGCCGCGCTGCTCAGCAACGCCAGCCTGGAGCGCGACAGCATCGTGCACTGGAACCCCGAAACCATGCAGATCGCCTGATCGCTTCCTCCCCCCCCTTGTTTGTCATTCCCGAAGGGAATCTGCGTTTGCCGTTGCCGCTGCTTTTCTTGCCGTCATTCCCGAAAGGAACCTGCTGTTGCGTTTGCCGTTGCCGTTGCTTTTCTGTCTGTCATCCCCGCAGGGGATCTGCTTTTGCCGTAGTTATTGCCATTGCTTTTCTGTCTGTCATTCCCGCAGGGAATCTGCGTTTGCCGTTGCCGTTGCTTTCTTTCTGTCACCCCCGCAGGGGATCTGCTTACCGCCAACCCTTTGATAAGCCACAAGCCAGCCACCAAGCCCCACTGAGACCCACATGAAACGCCTCCTCCTAAGCACCCTGATCACCCTCGCCGCCTGGACCCCCGCACTCCATGCTCAAGACCCCGCTCACGCCACCGAATTCCGTATGCAGCACCCCGGCCCCGGCCCGGACGGCAAACCGCGTACCGAGTTCCTCACGCATCGTCTCGGCACCGACCACGCCGAAGGCATCGCCCTGCTCGACATGAACGGCGACGGCTTTCCCGATCTGCTCAGCGGCGCCTACTGGTATCAAAACCCCGGCGCGAACGGCGGCGAATGGACTCAGCACCAGTTCCGCACCGTCGGCATCCACAATGAATTCGTCTCCGACTGCGGCGAGTGGGTCGTCGATGTCGACCACGACGGCCTGCCCGATTTGGTCACCACGGGCTGGATTGCCAACGGTCTTTACTGGTACCGCAACCCGGGCCCGGCCGCCACCGCCGCCGGCGCGCAGTGGAAGCCCGAAAAAATCGCCGACACCTTTGACACCGAAGGTGGCGCCTTCTTCGACATCAACGGCGACGGCAAGCCCGATCTCGCGCTCGCGCACTACAACCACTCCGGCGTCATCTGGGTTGACTTCAGCCAGGCCAAACCCATCGTTCACCACCTCGGCGGCTCACACGAGGACGGCCACGGCATCGGCGTCGCCGACATCAACGGCGACGGCAAGCCCGACGTGCTGACGCCCCACGGCTGGTTCGAACAGATCGACGCGAACCACGACAAATGGACCTGGCACCCCGATTGGAACCTTGGCGATGCCGGCTTCCCCATCCTCGGCTACGACGTCAATCACGACGGCAAGCTCGACCTGATCTACGGGCAGGGCCACGGCTACGGCCTCTACTGGCTCGAACAGGCCGGCACGACCAGCCAGCCCAGATGGGTCCGTCACACCATCGACGAATCCTTCTCGCAGTCGCACGCGCTGGCCCTGGTGGACCTCGACGGCGACGGCACCCCGGAGCTGGTCACCGGCAAACGCTACCGCGGCCACTCCGGCAACGACCCCGGCTCCTATGACCCCGTCGTGGTCTACGCCTATCGCCTGCCCGACGCGGCGGCCTTCGCCGCTGCCCGGCGGAACGGTGCCACGAACACCGACCCCGTCTTCACCCGTCTGACGCTTTCGGTCAACGGCACGGCGACGATCGGCACTCAGATCATCGCCGCCGACCTCGACCACGACGGCGACATGGACCTCGCCACCGCCGGCAAACTGGGCGTGCACGTGCTCGAAAACCTGCAGGTGGACCACACCCCCAAAACCGCGCGCGAAGCCACCCAACCCCTCAACCGCAAATGGCCCTTCCCCGGCGAAGGCCAGGAGATTCCACAGGAGGACGGCCCCCCGGTGCCGCAGTAGGCCGGGTTGCGCCAACACACTACAAGAAGCGATACAGGCCACGGCTCCTTGTTGTCATTCCCGTAGGGAATCTGCATTTCTGCCTGTGTCGTCACAGGATAGCTACGGGTAATGGCCTACGGCCGGCCCACGATCTTCACCACCGCACCATCCGGCACGCTCCACGCGTCTGCCCCCGTATGCGTTAGCCGATGCGCGGCCTCATCCCAGCGCAGCTCCGTGATGGCATGTTGACCGCCCTCGTAGGCATACGTCGTTCCATCGTCGGCATACAACGTGAAGTGGCCGTCGGCGCCGGGATACACGCGCACGCTGGCAATGGCCTGCGTCTCCCCGGTGCTTTCAACAGGCGAGCCCATGGGCACGATGGACCCCGCGCGCACAAAAATCGGAATCGTCTCAATGGGTGCCGCGACGTTGATGCGCTGGCCGCCGTGCACACGCTCATCCGTCCAGAAGTTATACCAGTCGCAGCCGGCGGGCAGATACACGGAGCGTGCCGTCGCCCCCTGCTCGGTCACGGGCGCGATCAGCAGCGCGGGCCCAAACATGTACTCATCGCCGAGGTCTGCAACGTTCGGATCGTTGCCAAAATCCAGAAACAGCCCGCGCATGAACGGCGCGCCCGTCTCATGCGCATTCCAGCCGAGCGAATAGACATACGGCATCAGCTGATAGCGCAGGCGCAGATATTTCTCCAGGATCGGCTCCGCCTGCTTGCCGTAGCTCCACACCTCGTTATGCGGACGTGACCCATGTGAGCGGAAGTTCGGCTGAAAGGCCCCGTACTCAAACCAGCGTGTGTAGAGCTCCGGATAATCCTCATCGCCGCCCACGTTATCCCGCGCATCGCTCGGGTCCAGCAGCGGCGCGTGCGCAGGATGGTGCACCGCGGGCAGGTACTGCCAGCCACCGATGTCCGTCGACCAGTACGGCATCCCGCTGGCGACAAAGTTGATCCCCGTGGGCACCTGCCGCCGCAAGGTGTCCCAGTTGGGGCTAATGTCGCTCGACCAGAAGATCGCTCCGTTGTGCTGCGCGCCAAGGTAGCTGTCCCGCGCAAGAATCAGCGCCCGTTCGGGCATGTCCCGTCGCATGCCGTTATAAAAAGCGGCTGTATGAAACAGCGGATAGGTATTGAAGAACTCCGTTCCCGGACCGACGTGAAAGTAAGAGCCGTTCGGTGGCAGATCGGGCTCGGTCTCATCGGCCCAGAACGCGTCAAAGCCCTTTTTTACGTAGTTCTCCTTCACCACGCTCCAGTACCACGCCGCCGCCTCTGGATTTGTTGTGTCGATGTCGGAGCCGGCGCGGTCGTAAGGCAAACCATTGGTCGGCGTGCCGTTCGCCAGGTGCTCAAACCAGTCGTTCTTCTTGAGCGTTTCATAGTACCGGCTGCCCGGCACAAAGCGCGGCCACACGCTGATCATCACGTGGTAATGCATCGCATGCAGTTGCCGGTTCATGGCCACGGGATCGGGCCACAGCGCCGGGTCCATGTCCATCTGCCCCATCTTCGTGTAGGTGAACCAGTCCACCACCGGATCGTCGATGGGCAAATGCCGGTCGCGATAACCCTTAGCCACGTCCATCAACTCCGCCTGCGAGCCGTAGCGCTGCTTGCTTTGCAGGTAACCGTAGGCTGACTTCGGCAGCATCGGCGTGTCGCCCGTCAACAGCCGATACCCTCTATAAATCGCGGGGTAGTCGCCCGCGATCACAAAGAAGCTCACCCGCTGGCCCACTTGGCTTTTAAAACTGTTCGCGTTGTTGAACCCCAGCGCGACGGTGGTCTTCGAAGGGTTATCCCACACCAGCCCGTAGCCCTTGTTCGTAACCAGAAACGGCACGCAAACGCTCTGTCCCCCGGGCGCGTTATAGTCATGCTCGCAATGGAGGACGTGGCCGCGCCGATCCAGGTAGCCCTCCTGATTTTGCCCAAGCCCATAATCATGCTCGTCCTCCGCCGCGGCAAAGCTCGCGCCCACCTCATAAAACGGCGCATCCGACGAACGGCGGTCAGACAGCACACCACGGTTGCCGTCCTTATCATTCGGCACGGCCATCTCCCAGCCGTTCATCTCGAGCAGGGTCTTGCCCTCCGCGCCTTTGATCTCCAGCCCCACATGCGGTGTCGATCCATTGAAAAACTTCGCAATATCCGCAGACGTGCCGCTGGGCTTGCCATTGGGCTCCTGCGGCGCAAGCGTAACGGTCAGCAAACTCGATTGGAGGACATCCCCGCGCGCATCGGCGGCCCCCTTCCAGCCCTCCGTAGCAGGCTTCGCAACGATGCCGTAACCGGGCACGGCGAGCGCGTAATTCTTCAGCAGACTCACGCTCACGCGCACGATATTGGGCGCATATGGCTCAATCAGCACCGTGGCCTCACCGCGGCTCGTGCTGATCCATACCGGTGCAGCCTGCGCGTTGGCCCTCTGCGCCTGACACGCCCCCAAACCCCACAGCACGACTGCCGGGAGCAGCGCCCGCCTGCCCAAAGCCCGGCCATTCACAAAAACCGAGCGCCCCCCAGAACTATGTCCAGAGCTATGCCCAGAGCTATGTCCAGAGCTA